>JBBQHA010000096.1:0-12544 GCA_038323475.1 Lysobacterales bacterium | reverse complement strand
CGCTACGTCGGCCGCACCTTCATCATGCCGGGGCAGGTCGAGCGGGCGAAATCGGTCAAGCGCAAGCTCAACGCGATCCCGCTGGAATTCCGCAATCGCGTGGTCCTGCTGGTCGACGACTCGATCGTGCGCGGTACCACCGCGCAGCAGATCGTGCAAATGGCGCGCGATGCCGGCGCGCGCAAGGTCTATCTCGCGTCGGCCGCGCCGCCGGTGCGTTACCCGAACATCTACGGCATCGACATGCCATCGTCGGCCGAACTCGTGGCGCACGACCGCACCGAGCGCGAGATCGAGCAGCTGCTCGGCTGCGACTGGCTGATCTACCAGGACCTTCCGGACCTCGAAGCCGCCGTCGCCGGACCGAAGTTCCCCGGCCGCAAGTTCGACACGTCCTGCTTCAGCGGCGAATACGTGACCGGCATCGAGCCGGGCTATTTCGAGCGCCTGCGGCAGTTGCGGTCGGATGAGGCGAAGAAGAAGCGGCGCGTCGGATGATCGCGATCCTGCTGTCCGCCATGTTGTTCGCCGCGGCGCCGGCGCCGGCGGTGCCGCCCCCGGGCGTGCCGGCCGCCGCGCCAGGGCAGGTGGTCCACGAATTCACGCTGACCCCCGTCGTCACTCCCGGTACCGGCCCGGTCGGGCTGCATGTCGAACACGGCCGCTACCAGGGAACTGCCGGGCCCGGTTTCCTGCTTCGGATCGAGGGCTGGGCCGCGGACGGACATCTTGCGGTGCGCATGGTCGGTCCGAAGGGCGAGATCGTCGACGTCGTTGCCGACGACCAGAACATGAGTGTCCAGTCGGATGGCAAGGCAAGCGCGCTGGTTCCATACACGCTGAAAGGTCTGTTCCCGGGCGCCTGGAAGCTCCAGGTCGGCGGCGCGTCGGGCGTCCACGCGATTGCGGTGCAGATTCCGACGGTCGAGCCGCCGAACGCATCGCACCGGACGTCGCGGTTGATCTTCCCGGGCGCGGCCAAGGGCGCCAAGCCGTGGGACCTGCCCGACGCCGCTCCGGCTTCGCTGCCCGGGCATTGACGGTTGCCATGATCGAACACGGCGGCGATCGCGGCCTTGAGCGCGCGGCCCTGGAGTGCCTGCAGGCTACCGATCCGGCGTCGAAGGTCGCGTCGACCGCGAAGGCTGCGGGCCGGTTTTCCACGGGCGCGCTGGTTGTCGGCGAAGGCCACGAGCCCGTGCGCGAGATCGCCGCGCCCGGGCGCCCCGCGCGTCCGCGTCTCGTCCAACCCCGCAATGTCGCCAGCCGCGGCCTCGGTACGCCCGAGGGCCGCGCTGCATTCGTGCACGCGATCGCCCATATCGAGTTCAACGCGATCGACCTCGCCTGGGATGCGGTCTATCGATTCCGCGGCATGCCCGAACAGTTCTATGCCGACTGGGTTGGGGTCGCCGCCGACGAAGCGCGGCATTTCGCGATGCTGCGCGAGCGCCTGCAGGAACTCGGTCACGACTACGGCGATTTCGACGCACACAACGGCCTGTGGGAAATGGCCGAAAAGACCGCGCACTCCTGCCGCGAGCGGATGGCGCTGGTACCGCGCGTGCTCGAGGCGCGCGGGCTCGACGTGACGCCGGGCATGATCGCGCGCCTGCGCAGCGTCGGCGACGAAGCGACCGCCGCGATCCTCGAAATCATCCTGCGCGAGGAAGTCGCGCATGTCGCCGCAGGCTCGCGCTGGTTCCGCTGGTGCTGCGATCGCGACGGCATCGATGCGGATGCGGAGTTCGCGCGGCTCGTCGCGCTGCACGCGCGCGGCTCGGTGCGCGGGCCGTTCAACCTCGACGCGCGCCAGGCCGCCGGATTCAGCGCGGCGGAACTGCAGTCGCTGGCGGCATCGCCGCCGGAGCGCGCATGAAGCCCGCGATCGCCTGCGCGTAGACGGCGCTGTTGGAGAGATTGTTGTGGCCCGAATGCGGAACCACGACCACGTCGGGGTTCGGATGGAAATGATCGATCAAGACGTCCGAGTTCGATCGCGGCACCGCGTGGTCTTCGCTCGCCAGGACGACCAGCACGCGAGCCTTGATCGAGCCGGCGCGACGCCAGGATTCGTAGCGGTCCTCGAGGATCCATGAAACCGGGAACATCCGATAGCGTCCGCGCGCGATGTTGAGGACGCTGTCGTAGGGCGTGACGAGCACGAGTTTTTCGACATCGCGCGTGGACGCGATGTAGGTCGCGACGCCGGTGCCGAGGCTGCGGCCGATCACCGAGACATGCGTATTGCGCGTCCGCACCCACGCGTATTCGGCCAGCGCATCGGCGTACAAACCGGCCTCGCTCGGCTGGCCCGCATTCGGCCCATAGCCGCGATACGGAACGAGATACACGCTGTACCCGGGCAGTGTGCTGCGGAAGAAGCCGACGTCCAGTTCGACGCGTTCGCCCTTGCCGCCGAAATACATCACCGCATCGGCCTTGCCGGGGTTCACGATCCAGCCGTGCAGGGTCGCTCCGCCCGCCGGGATCGAGACGGCCTGCGCATCCGGTGCGGTGGTCATCGGCCGTGGGAAATAGAGCAGGGACCGCTGCATCGCGTACAGGGCGCTGCATGCGAGCAGGTACAGCAGGGCGGCGGCGATTGCCAGGCGCAGCAGCAACCGCTTCAGGGACACGGGCTCCCGCATGCGTTACAGCGCGGACAGGCTCGCGCCATCCGCGTCCACGCGCAGGACCGATCCCTGTTCGTACCAGTCGCCGAGGACGATGCGGGTGCGCGTACGCTCGCCTGCGTGAAGCGTGTGAATCGCAGGGCGATGGGTATGCCCATGGATCAGGGTATCCATGCCGTGGCGCGCGAACGTGGTTTCGACCGCGGCCTGGCTGACATCGGTGATGTCTTCACGAGCGTCGTTCCCATGGATCGCCCGCTGGTGGGCGGCGCTCGCGGCGCGCGCACGCTCGGCGAACGCGATGCGCGCCTGCAGCGGCTGGGCGAGGAAGGTTTCCTGCCACTGCGGATCGCGGGTCTGGCGGCGGAACGCCTGGTAGGCCTCGTCGTCGGAGCACAGCAGGTCGCCGTGCATGAGCAGGGTCGGGCGGTCGTAGAGGTCGATCACGCAGGGATCGGGCAGGATGCGCATTCCGCACCGCGCCGCATAGCCCGCGCCGATCAGGAAGTCGCGGTTGCCGCGCAGGAAAAACACCGGCACGCCAGTGGCCGCGAGCGCCGACAATGCATTCGCGACAGCGGCGCCGGCAGGTTGCGGATCGTCGTCGCCGACCCAGTATTCGAACAGGTCGCCGAGCACGTACAACGCGTCGGACTGCCTGGCTTCGCCTTCGAGCAGGTCGAGGAATTGCGAAACCGACTGCGGGCGCGCGGCATCCAGGTGCAAGTCGGAAACGAACAACGTCGTCATGCGCGGCGCTTCACTGTGCCGGGGGCTGCAGGATCTCGACGCGGTCGATCACCACCGGGATCATCGGCACGTCGGCGGTGAACTTGCCCTGCGGATGCGTCTTGACCGCGCGGATCTTGTCCACCACGTCCATGCCGGTGATGACCTTGCCGAACACCGCATATCCGGCCGTGGTCGCGTTCGCTTCGGACACGTAGTCGAAGCGCGGGTTGTCGACGAGGTTGATGAAGAACTCCGACGTCGCCGACCCAGGCACCTGTCCGCGCGCGGCGGTGACCGTGCCGCGCTGGTTGGACAGGCCGTTGTTCGCCTCGTCCGGGATCGGTGGATGCACCGGCTTCTTCTGCAGGTCGACCGTGTAGGCGCCGCCCTGGATCAGCAGGTGGTCGATCACGCGGTGGAAGATGGTGCCGTTGTAGAAACCTTCGCGCCCATACGTCAGGAAGTTCTCGACCGTCTTCGGCGCCTTGTCCGGATACAACTCGATCACGATGTCGCCCTGGTTCGTGTGCAGGTCGACACGTGGCCCGGCCTGCAATGCGACCGGCACGCTGTTGGTGGTGTCGCTGGTGGTCGGTTTGTGCGCAGTCGGGGCTGGCGCGGCCTGCGTCGCGGCGTTGGCGCCCGCGCATGCGGGCAGCAGCAGGGCGGCCAGCAACAGGTTCAAGCGGATGCGCATCGGGTTCACTCCGGGGGTCGGTCTTGCATGAAGGCCGCGCCATTGTAGTGCCGCGCGCGCAGTGGGAAAGGGGTCGGAGTGAAGTTTTGCCCGGATCCATCCCGCGGGGCGCGACGCGCAGCGTATGCGAAATTCACTCTGACCCCTTTTCCAATCCGCTAAAATCGCCGATCCGCACACCCTGGCGCCCCCGATGACTTGCCGCACACGCTTTGCCCCCAGCCCGACCGGCTACCTGCACATCGGCGGCGCGCGCACCGCGCTGTATTGCTGGCTGGAGGCGCGCCGGCAGGGTGGCCGCTTCATCCTGCGCATCGAGGACACCGACCGCGAGCGTTCCACCGACGCGGCCGTGCAGGCCATTCTCGACGGGATGGACTGGCTGGGCCTGGATCACGACGAGGGCCCGTTTTTCCAGACCCAGCGCATGGAGCGCTACCACCACGTCGCCCAGGAACTGCTGCAGGCCGGCAAGGCCTATTACGCCTACGAGACGCGCGAGGAGATCGATGCGATGCGCGCCGAGGCGATGGCGAAGAACGAGAAGCCGCGCTACAACGGCTACTACCGCGAGCGCAACGAGCCGTACCGCGAGGATCCGGACCGCGTGCTGCGCTTCAAGAACCCGGTCGGCGGATCGGTCGTGTTCGAGGACAAGGTCAAGGGACGCGTCGAGTGGAGCAATTCCGAACTCGACGACCTCGTGCTGATCCGTTCCGATGGTTTCCCGACCTACAACTTCGCGGTCGTCGTCGACGACATCGACATGCGCATCAGCGAGGTGATCCGTGGCGACGACCACGTCAACAACACGCCGCGCCAGGTCAACGTCTACGAGGCGCTCGGCGCGGAGGTACCGGTGTTCGCGCACCTGCCGATGATCCTCGGGCCGGACGGGCAGAAGCTGTCCAAGCGGCACGGCGCGGTCGGGGTGATGCAGTACCGCGACGATGGCTACCTGCCGCACGCGTTGCTGAACTACCTGGTGCGGCTGGGCTGGTCGCACGGCGACCAGGAAATCTTCTCGCGCGAGCAGATGATCGGGCTGTTCGACATCAAGGACGTCAACCACAGCGCGTCGCGCTTCGACATCGACAAGCTCAACTGGCTCAACCAGCAATACCTGAAGTCCGACGATCCCGAAGCCGTCGCCGCGCACCTGGACTGGCACCTGCGCCATGCCGGTTACGATCTCGCGAGCGGCCCGGCCGCGGCAGACGTCGTGGTCGCGCTGCGCGACCGCGTGCACACGCTCAAGGAGATGGCCGAGCGCGCGAAGGTCTGGTTCGAACCGCTGCGCGATTACGACGATGCCGCCGTCGCCAAGCACCTCACCGATGCCGCCGTCGGACCGCTGGTCTCGATGCGCGAACGCTTGGCCGATGCGCCGTCGTGGTCCCCCGAAGCCGTGCACGCCGCGCTGGCGCATACGTCCGAAGCGCTCGGCCTGGGCCTCGGCAAGATCGCCCAGCCGCTGCGGGTCGCGATGACCGGGACGCAGGTGTCGCCGTCGATCGAACACACCGTGTTCCTGGTCGGCCGCGATGCCGCGCTTGAGCGCATCGATGCAGCGCTGGAACGGATCGCCAAGCGCGCGCCGATTTCCTGATCGCTGCCCGGTCGAACCCGGGCTCGATGTCGTGGCGACACCGGGCCAGGTCCGGGACAGGCTCTGCTACGATGGATCTGCCATGAGCACCAAGCACACAGCGGCGTGCACCGATCCCGCGCACCACGTCCACCACGCCGACGAGTACGTCAGCGAGGTCGAGCATGCCTGCGCCGAACGCGGCCTGCGGCTGACCCCGCTGCGCGCGGATGTGCTGCGGCTGGTCGCCGATTCGAAGCGGCCGGTGAAGGCCTACGACCTGCTCGCGCAGATCAGTGAATCGAAAGCCGCGTCGGCGCCACCGACGATCTACCGCGCACTGGATTTCCTGCTCGACAACGGCTTCATTCACAAGCTCGAGTCGATCAACGCCTTCGTCGCCTGCCACCATCCGCGCGTGCGGCACACGGTGCCGTTCCTGATCTGCGACAACTGCCATGCTGCGATCGAGATGGAAGACGAGCGCATCTCCCACCAACTCGAGGAAAAAGCGCGCGCGCTCGGCTTCACGCCGCAGGCGCAGACGCTTGAAGTGCACGGCCTGTGCGCGGATTGCAGGACCCGATAGAGCCATCCCCTGGTTGGTTTCGCTTTTCACGGAACGCTCCTTTCCAGGCAAGGCCGCGCTGCAAGCCGTCGTTCGTGAACAAGTGTTCTAGTCAGCTATGTCGCCCCGGGTGTCCTGCCTGCCTGGCGGGAAGAACAGGAAAGGCCTGGACCATCGCGCGATCACCGGGATCGCGACAATCGGGAGTGAGGCTCGCGTCAACACATCCACCACGTGCTGTTGCCAGAGCGGCCACACGTAATGAACGCAGTTGAATTGGATGAATTCCTCCAGTTCCCTCTTGTCCGGCATCCTGTAGACGACATAGCTGAGAGCAAACGCCGCTTCGACGATGTATTGCACGGAATCGCCAGGCGCCTGTGCCTGGATGCCCGGGTCCGCTGACTTCGATCTGGGATCCATGTGTTCGCAGCGAAGTTCGAATTCCACCAGAACCCGCAAGCTGTCGATCGTCTCGTCTGGCCCATCCTCGGCGGCGAACACTTCTCCGCTGACGCCGCGCCGGCACTCCACGCTCGTGCCACGCTTCTGGGTCGACGGCTCACGGGAGCCGTAGCGGTGGAATCGGGCCGCCCACAGAGCGACGTCTTGCAGGGCAAGATAGCCCTCGGGCGCCCAATGTTTCACGCGAGCCACGTTCGGACCGTCCTGACGCTGCGCGATCAGAACGATTTGGAGAGGCTGAGGTAGGCGCCACGTCGCGGCCCGAACTGCGGCGCGCCGACGCCGATGCCGGAACCATCGCGGATCTCGTAGATCCTGTCGGTGACGTTGAGAATGGCCAGCCGCACATTGAACGGACCGTCCGGGCCGATGGTGAAATCGCGTTGCGCCGAGACGTTGATCGTCGTGTACGCAGGCAGGTGCCCAGTGTTCGCGAAGCCCTCGCGCAGTCCCGAGCCGAACAGGAAGTCCGCCGCGAGCCGCGTTCCGTTCCAGATGTAGCCCACGCCTCCTGACCCCGAGATCGCCTGGTCGTGGTCCAGGTGCACGAAATGCGTGGCGATGAAGTCGAGCTCGTCCTGTTCGAAATTGTATTGCCCAGTGACGACTTTGGTGGCCTTGGCCTTGTTGCCGGATACATTCAGGTACGCGTTGAACGGGCCGTTGTTGTAGCTGCTCGTGAACTCCAGTCCACGCACGTTGCCGCGCGCGTAGTTGAACGGCGAGAAGATCAGCGCAGCGCCGAACTGGCCCTCGTCGAGCAGGTTCTGCACGCGGCGGTAGTATGCGTCCAGGCCCAGTGTCAGGTGGTCGCCGACCTTCTGCTGGATGCCCACGTCGAAATAGTGCGAGCGCTCCGACAAGGTCTGTGCGTTGACATTGGTCGGCAACTGGTTGGTCGTTCCCTGGAACAACTCGATGTCGCTGAGCGCGATCAGCTCCGCAGGCGGCGGAGTGAAGTAGCGTGCGTATCCGGCGTGCAGGGTGGTGTCGTCGCCCAACTGCCAGTCAGCGCCGAGGCGCGGGCTGAGCTGGCCTTCCTTGATGAAGGCATCGATGCGGTCGGCGCGTACGCCGTAGTTGATGGTCAGCGTCTTGGTCGCCCGCCATTCATCCTGCACGTACAAGCCCCAGGTTTTCGCAGTGATGTGCGGCGCGTTGTCGACGATCGTGATCGGAACATCGCTGGTCTGGTTGCCGTCGGCATCTGCGGGGAAGACCAGAGAGATGCTGTTGCTGACCGGATGTTCCGCGCTGGCGTACAGCCCGTAACGCAAGGTGTGCGCGTCGTTGATCTGGTTGGAGAAATCCGCCTGCAACGTATCCGCGCGATTGCTGCGGTCGATCGTTCCTGCCACGCCGTTGAACCGCAGGTCGCCGACCGGATCGGGCTGGTAGTTCACGCTCGTATAGCGCTGGCCGAGCGACACCTGATAGTCGGTGCTGCCGAGCGAACCCTGCAGCGAAAAGACTCCAAAACGCGTTTTTTCCCGTTGCCGTTCGTCGAGATTGCGCGAATCGAAGCCGGTCACGCCAGGGAGCGCGAAGGCGGGGTCTTGCCCGGGGTTGTTGGGAATCTCGAAGCGGTTGCTCGCGGCCCCGAACATGAATGTGGCGCGCGCGGTGTCGTTGAAGACGTAGGACAGCGAGCCGAAACCCTTGTTCTGGTCGGTATGGTCGTGGATCGCGTCGCGCGAGGACGTCGGGTTTTCGATGCCGACATCGTCCTTGAGGGTGTTGCCGGTGAGGAAGTAGCTCCACTGCCCGTCGTTTCCGTGGAATTCCGCGAACGGGTTGAGTGTGCCGAACGAGCCCGTGGTGACGCCGATGCTTCCACCATTGCCCTGGGGTCCGGTCCTGGTCGCGATATCGATGACGCCTGCGGTGCGATAGCCGTACTGCGCGGGCAAGGCGCCGGTCAGCAGCGAAACATGGTCGACCGAGCGCGTGTCGAGCGTCTGCCCGAATCCACTGATGCTTTCCGGAATGATCACGTTGTTGATGCGGTACTGGAGATCCGCGTGATCGCCACGGACATGCAACTGCCCGAACGAATCGTTGACGACGCCGGGAGCCTGGAGCAGGACGGCATTGAGTGGCGTGGAGTCGCCGTTCGGCATCTGGTCGATCGCCTTGCGGTTGAACACGTATTGACTGGCGCCGATCGCCGGGGACAGGCAGTTGCGGGACGCATCCAGCTTGCCGACGACTTCGACGGCGTCGAGCGTCTGGGCGTTGCTGACGTTTGCCGAACCGGTTGGGTCGGCCGACATCGGCTGGGCCGTGACCGCATCTGCGGCCTTTGCGTGGGCAGACAGAACTAAGGTCATTGCGGCAACGAGCGGCAGCATCGGAGGCAAACGTGGGCGCATGGCGAATTCCTGTCGTGAATGTAACGATATAACATATCGATTCGAGAGAATGTTATAGTGTTTGAATCAGCCAGCAACCCTGCCAAAGGTCATGTCCGCCCTGCTTCAGCCTTCACGGTCCGCAACCACTCGCAGAGCCTTGCTTGATCGCCTTGGGGCGACGGGTTCGATGCTGTGCGCGGTGCATTGCGCTGCGTTGCCGCTGGTGCTCGCGATAGCCCCTGCGATCGGCGCGGGCTTCGCGAGTCCGGTCTTCGAGATCGGCTTCATCGCGTTCGCGAGCGTGCTCGGTTTGACCAGCCTAGTGCTGGGTTATCGACGTCATAGGGTGGGCCGCGCCTTGTTGTTCCTGGTGCCAGGCATTGCGCTGTTGTGGGCTGCGGTGCTGGTCGAACAGATCCATCACAACCTGATCGCGCACGCGGTCGCGATGGCCAGCGGCGGCACCCTGATCGCGGTTGCGCATTTGCTGAACTTGAGGCTGACGCACGGACACATGCACGACGCAGCCTGCAAGCACTGACAGGGCGGCCCGGGCGGCTGTCGGTGTTGCTCGCGGCGCGTCGGTGTTAGGCTACGCGCCACTTCACCGCAACACAGGAACGATCATGGGCAAGGGCGACAAGAAAACCCCGAAGGGCAAGCGCAGTGCAGGCAGCTACGGCAACGCGCGTCCGCACGGCGCAGTAAGCAAGGCCGCGCCGAAGTCCGCAGCGAAAGCGGCAGGCAAGACCGTCGCGAAGGCTCCGGCCAAGACCGTTGCCAAGGCTCCGGCCAAGACCGTCGTCAAGAAGGCTCCGGCCAAGTAGCCGTCCGGATTCGCGCGACTCCATGAAAAACCCCGCCGCTGCGGGGTTTTTTGTGTCCGCTATTCGATGAATCGGCCGTCTGCAACGATCCGGCGCGCCGGAGTCCCACCCAGCCAGTAGCACAACTCCGCCGGATCGCGCGCATCCCACACGACGATGTCCGCGCGCTGGCCGATGCGCAGCGCGCCACGGTCGCTCAACCCGAGCGCCTTCGCCGCATTGACCGTCGCGCCGCGCAGCGCTTCCTCGGGGGTCAACCGGAATTGCGCGCATGCCAGCGCCATTGCGAGCCGAAGCGAGAGCAGCGGTGAGGTGCCCGGATTGCAGTCCGTCGCGACCGCCATCGCGACGCCATGCGCGCGCAGGCTGTCGATCGGCGGCAGCTTGGTCTCGCGCAGGCAGACGAAGGCGCCCGGCAACAACACCGCGATCGTGCCGGCCTGCGCCATCGCTTGCGCGCAGCCATCGGTGATGTACTCGAGGTGGTCGGCCGACAGCGCGCCGCAACGCGCCGCCATCGCCGCGCCGCCGAGCAGGCTCAGTTGTTCGGCATGCAGTTTGATCGGCAATCCGAGCGCGCGCGCCGCGTCGAACACGCGCTGCGTCTGCGCGAGCGAGAAGCCGATGCCTTCGCAGAACGCGTCGACCGCATCCGCGAGCCCGGCCGTAGCGACCGCTGGCAGCATCGTGTCGCAGACGAATGCGATGTAGTCGTCCGCGCGCCCCGCGTATTCCGGCGGCAGCGCATGCGCGCCAAGAAAGGTGGTGCGCACGCCGACACCGAGTTCGGTGCCGATCCGGCGCGCCACGCGCAGCATTTTCATCTCGGTGTCGGTATCGAGGCCGTAGCCCGACTTGATCTCCATCGAGGTGACGCCGTCGCGCAGAAGTGCGCGTGCACGCGGCAGCGACGCGGCGAGAAGTTCGTCCTCGCTCGCGGCGCGGGTAGCGCGCACCGACGACAGGATCCCGCCGCCGGCTTTCGCGATTGCTTCGTAGCTCGCGCCCTGCAGTCGCAATTCGAACTCGTGCGCACGGTCGCCGGCGAACACCAGGTGGGTGTGGCAGTCGATCAGCCCCGGCGTGACCAGAGCGCCTTGCGCGGATTCGACATGCTGCGCGAGCGCTTCGGCTGCGGCGGGCAGCGCATCCATCGGTCCGACGAACGCGATTGCGCCGTCTTTCCAGCCAATCGCGCCTTCCTCCACCAGGCCATAGCCGGCATTGCCAGTCAACGTCGCGATGCGGGCATGGGTGAGCAGGGCATCCCAGCGGTTCGGCATCGACGGCTCAGCGATGGACGGCAGGATTCATACGCGCATGATAGCCGCGCTGGCGGCCCGAGAGGACAGCCGTTACCCTGCCGCGATGGACATCACACTCTCGACCCTGCGTGCCGGCCATGCATGGCTGCCCGATGGATGGACGCGCGACGTGCGGCTCGACTGCGGCGTCGATGGCCTGTTCACGATGCCATCCGCGGCGGACGATGGCGCGGACAACGCGCGCTGGGCGCTGCCGGGCATCGCGAACCTGCACTCGCATGCATTCCAGCGCGCGATGGCTGGGCTCGCCGAGCGACGCGGCGGCGAAGGCGACAGCTTCTGGAGCTGGCGCGAAACGATGTATGCGTTCGCGCAGCAGGTCACGCCCGACGACCTGCACGCGATCGCCGCCCAGCTGTACGCCGAGATGCTGCAGGCCGGCTACACCCATGTCTGCGAATTCCACTACCTGCATCACGCGCCCGACGGAAAGCCGTATGCCGATCCTGCCGCGATGTCGCGTGCCCTGATCGATGCGGCATGCGAGACCGGCATCGGCCTGACCTTGCTGCCGGTGCTCTACATGCGCGGCGGCTTCGACGGCCGTGCACTGTCGTCGCGCCAAGCGCGTTTCGGGCACGATGTCGATGCATTCCTCCGGCTGCTCGATCTCCTGCGCGCCGAAGAGGACGAATTACTGCGCATCGGCATGGCGTTCCACAGCCTGCGCGCGGTACCGCCCGATGCGCTGGCAGCGACCTTGGCCGCATTGCCGTCCGGCATGCCGCGGCACATCCACATCGCCGAACAGATGGCGGAAGTCGATGAGTGCGTCGCCTTGCGGGGCGCGCGACCGGTGCGCTGGTTGCTCGATTGCGCGGCCGTGGACGCATCGTGGACGCTCGTCCATGCGACCCACCTTGACGAGGCCGAATTGCGCGGCATCGCGGCGAGCGGGGCGACCGTTGCGCTGTGTCCGACGACCGAGGCAAACCTCGGCGACGGCATTTTCCCGCTGCGCGCGTACCTCGATGCGGGAGGCTCCTGGGGCATCGGATCGGATTCGCATATCTCGGTATCGCCGGTCGAGGAACTGCGCTGGCTCGAATACGGTCAGCGGCTGGTCACCCGCAGTCGCAATGTCGCCGCCGATCCGCGCATGCCCTCCGTCGGCGAGACCCTCATGAACGGCGTCGCCCGCAGTGCGGCGGCTGGCAGCGGCGCTCCGATCGGAACGCTCGCGCCGGGCCAGCGCGCGGACTGGATCGTGCTGGACGCCGATGCGCCCGAGCTCGCCGCGCGCGGGCCAGCGGGCCTGATCGACAGCTGGCTGTTCAGCGGCAACCGGAATCTGGTGCGCGAGGTCTTCGTCTGCGGGCGTCGCGTCGTGCGCGATGGCCGCCACATCGACG
>JBBQHA010000095.1:0-12621 GCA_038323475.1 Lysobacterales bacterium | reverse complement strand
GCCTACCGGTTCAACCGTCGCTTCCGCATGCCCGACTTGCTGGTGCGATTGCTACGCGCGATGGCGCTCTGCAAGCCTTGTCCGGAGCCACTGCTGCGCAGCGCCACCAATTTCGTCGGCTGAGGATCGGTAGGAATCAGGAGCGACTATGGTTTTGAGTGCCAGCGAGCAATTCAGGCAGATTGGCAAAGCTAATCCGCATTCCGCGTTGCAGGTGCTCTGGATTCGCTCTTGATCTTGCGCCGCAAAGTGAGCCGAGTACCGGAGGAAAACGCGGGAGCAAGGTCCGAGTGTTTGAGGGCCATGGATGGCCCGAGTTGCGGGCCGGCCCGCGTTTTCCGAGGAGCGCAGGGTACCGGGATGGTTTCATCGTCCCGGCGAGTGTCCCGGCGCTATGGCCTTTGGTTACTTTCCGCCGAAACGGAAAGTGACTCGCGCGCGCAGCGCGTGAAAGCTCTGTAGCTTTCCGAAATCCAGCAACGGCAGATCCCTCGCTGCGCGGGGATGACAACGGCATGCGGTCAACCAGTCGATGCAGCACTCCGCCCTGATCGCAACAACCCGCCCATCGGCCTCACTGCCGCACTATCCGGAAACACATGCGCATCCAGTGCGCTCGCCGGCACCAGCAAATGCCCCGCCAGCACGCCCTTGAACAGCGCACGCATGTCGGTCGTCGCATGCACGTCGCGTCCCTCGTTGAGATCCTGCGACGAGAGACCAGGCCACTGGCCGGCCACGCGTCCGCCCGCGACGGCGCCGCCGGCAAGGAACGCAACGCCTCCAGTCCCGTGGTCGGTACCGCCGGTGCCGTTGACTTTCACGGTGCGGCCGAATTCGGTGACGACCATGACCACCGTGCGATCCCAGGCCGCGCCCATCGCTTCGTGATAGTTCTTCAGTCCCGCGTCGAGTTGGCCGAGCTTGCGTTGCAGCGTCGCGACTTCGGCGGCGTGCGTGTCCCAGCCGGTGTCCTCGACGAAGGCGATCTGCGGGCCGTCGGTGCGCGCCATGAACCTGCCGGCCGCCGCCATCATGTCCGGCAACGCGCTGTTGCCGTACGGGCGCCCCTGCGCGGACTGCTGGTCGCTTTTCCTTGGTTTCGTCTGGACGGATGCCATCGTCGTCGCGTCGGTATCCGCCATCGCATCGTCGTGCGACTCGGCGACCGCGCGCGCATACGCTTCGGCGAGCCGCGGATCTTCGGCATACAGCGTGTCGAGTCGGTGCAGGAGGTTCTGGTCGATGTCCGTCGGCAGCTGCGGCGACCACGTGCTGACTTTCGCGGGGCCGCGCATGATCAGCGGCATCGCCGTGGCGATCGCGAGGCCTTCCTCGCCGCGCATGCTCGCGACGCAGCGGTTCATCCAGCCGTCCGGCGCGCCGCTCGGACGCGCGCTGCCGTTCTCGACGCAATCCTGCGCCTCGAAATGCGAGCGACCCTGGTACGGCGGCGCGACCGCGACGACGGGAAGAAATGCCTTCTGCCGATAGAGCTGCGCGGCGTAGGGCAATGCCGGATGCAGTGCGAAATTGCGATCCAGCGGCAACGGCTGGGCAGTTCCGCCCGGCGCGAACTGCAGCGATCCGCGCAGCGCGCCCCAGGCGTTGTCGCCGATCGGCGGCAGCGCGTGCAGCCCATCGAGGCCGCCGCGCAACATCACCACCAGCAGCAACGGTTGCGCGGAAGATCCTGCGCCAGCCGACCATGCGAGCTTCGGCCACAACGTCAGCGTGACCGCGCCCACGGCCATCGTCTTGAGCAGTTCACGACGCGTGGTCATCTCAGATCCTCCATTGGAAGTCGGGGCTGGCCAGCAGCACGCTGATGGCCTGTTGTGGCGAGTCGGCGCGCGCGATGGCCTGCGCGGTGGATGCATCGAGTCGCGAGCCGAGCGCATCGCGTGCGACCTGCGCCGGCACCAGCGTGCGCGGTGCGCGTGCGGCGAATTCGGCGGCAGTCTGGATGCGTTTCCACAATGCGTCGGGACCGATCCACGCATCGGCGGTATCGGCGAATCCGGCGGGCGAGCGCGGCATGAAATTCGGCTGGCCGAGGCGCGCGAGCAAGCCGCTGATCTTGCGCACATCCGGCACGTCCCTGACCCCAAGCGCGCGCATGGATGCGAGCAGGAAATCGTCGGGCGTGCGGAACTTGCGCGCATCCGGCGCCCACGCTTCATCGCTGCGCAGCATCGCCATGTACAGCGCCGACAGGTCGCCGCCGCTCTCGAGATAGTCCACCGCCATGCGCTGCACCAGCGCGGGCGGCGGCTGGTCGGCCACGAAATGCCGCGCGAGCTTGAACGACAGGTGCTTCGCGGTCGCCGGGTGCATCGCGAGGTCGGCCAGAACGCGCCGGCCCTGGTCCATGCCGCTGTCGGCATAGAGCTTGTCGAGGATGGTGCGCGTACCGGGCTCGTGCGCGCTGGCCCGGAACACGAAGCCGGTGAGCTCGGATGCATCGCTGGTCGCGCCGCCGAAACGATCGCCGCGCGGTCCGTGCAGGCTCCAGCCGGTGATGGCGCGCGCGAGTTCGGTGACGTCGGCCTGGGTGTAACCGCCATTCACGCCGAGCGTATGCAGTTCGAGGATCTCGCGCGCGAGGTTCTCGTTGAGGCCAAGCTTGCGCTTGGGTTGAGCGCTGCCGCCGGAACGTTGCGCGGCAAGTTCTCCGAAGCGCGATTCGGGGCCGATCGAAGCGACATTGTCCAGGTAACGCAACATCGCCGGATGGGTTTCCACGCCGACCAGCAGGTCCTGGAAACGGCCGTATGCATGCGGCCGGATCACCTCGCGCTCGAGCGGCGCGGCATAGAGCAGAGCCTGGCGCTTGTCGACGGACACCGCGAAATGGTTGCTCCAGAAACGCACCAGGCGTTCGTCGAAACCGATCGGCGCATTCAGCGCGACCCTCCAGCGCGCCCTGCCCTCGGCGAGCAACTGCTCGCCGAATTCCTTGCGGAAGCCGCCGACCGCAGCCTTGACCGCGTCTGCGTCGGCGGCAGCGCCGGCCTTGTTCATGCTCGCGTTGTTGAAGGCTTCCAGTTCCTGCTTTCGCGCGCGGCGATCCTGCCGGTAGCGGATTTCCGCGGCGAGGTAGTCGGCGCTTCGGGCCAGTCCCGCGAACGCGGTATTCGCCGGCGATGGTGTGCGCACCTGCTGTTCGAGCGCGCCGCGCGGATCGTGCAGGCTGTCGAGGGTGCCCGGCATCGCGCCCAGACCGAAACGGTTCGCCGCCGAAGCTGCTTCGGCATTGCGGTTGCTGGCCATGTTTCCCCCGCCGTCGAACGGGCGCATCGCCCGTTCAGTCCGAACGCAGCGGTCCCGTCGCGGTTGACAACGGGAATGCGGGCCGCGCCACTCGGGCCGCCGTGGATGACAAAGGATGGATGCGGCCGCCGCAATCCGGCGGGCGGCACGATCGACGGCGGAAAGTCTAGCTGATCAGCCGCAGGGCGATCGGATAGCGATACGTGACGCCTTCGTAGGCTTTCATCGACGCGATGATCGTGTAGACGATCGCGTACAGGCCGATGACCAGCATCAGCGGCAGGGTGACGAGCAAGCCGAGGCCGAGGGTGACGATGGAGAATGCGAACAGCGCCGCGAACGCGATGCAGATGGTGATGCTGAAATTCAGCGCTTCCTTCGCCTGTGTCGCGACGAAGGGCATCGTGTCCTTCTTGAGCAGGTACACGATCAGCGGGCCGAGGAAACCGCCAGCGCTGCCCGCCCAGCCCGATGTGAGGATGTAGCAGAGCAATGCGGACAGATGCGCGAGCATTGCCCATTGCCGTTCATCGGCGCTGACGCCTGTGATCGCGGGGGTGTTGTCCTGCGCGGCCGGGACCGGTGATCGCGATGGCGGCTGTGGATCGGTCTCGCTCATGCCTTCAGGGAATCCTTGGGTGGTGATATCTGCGCATGCCGGAAGCATCGTCCTACCAGCGGAGCGCAGCATTCGCCACGCTCCGCGACAGCAGCATCCGCCCGCAGCGGCGCGGACGGACGCGGGCTTACTTGATCAGGCGAAGCGCAAACGGGTAACGGTATTCAATGCCTTCCTTCGCCTTCATCCCGGCCATGATGCAAAGGATCAGGTTGCCGAGCAGCAATACCGGATACAGGAAGAATCCGATCAGCACGAGCGTGAGGCACGAGGCGGCAACCCAACCGATCGCCATGGTGATCTGGAAATTCAGCGCTTCCTTGGCCTGGTCGTTCACGAACGCCTGGTCGGGCTTGTCCTTGTTCATCAGCCAAATGACCAACGCGGCGACGAAGCCGGTGAAAATGCCGAGTATGTGAGCCAGCATGGCCATGTTTTTCTGATCATCCGTCACATCGCTCATTCGCAGATCTCCCCTGGGGTGGTTGTAAAACGACTTGTCACAGCCGTGCCAAGACTACTCCCGACCGCCATGAATTTCACGCGGCTGGAGCTCAGTCTCTGTCAACGCGCTCAGTCGCCCGAACCGGCCACCGTCATCTGCCCGATCAACATCGGTCCGGTGCGGACGTGCGAACGCGGATCGACCTCGCGACCGACCGCTTCGAGCGCCAGGAACATCTGTCGCAGGTTGCCCGCGATCGTGATCTCGTCGACCGGATACACGAGTTCGCCTTTCTCGACCCAATAACCTGATGCGCCGCGCGAATAGTCGCCGGTGACCGGATTCACGCCCTGCCCCATCAATTCGGTGACGTACAGTCCGCGACCCATTCCGCGCAGCAATGTGGGCAGGTCGTCGTTGCCCAGCGACGCATCGAGGTTGTGCACGCCGCCGGCATTGGCGGTGCTCGACAGGCCGAGCTTGCGCGCGGAGTACGCGTCGAGCAGATAGCGCTGCAGGACGCCGCCGGTGACGAGGCTGGATTCGACCGTCGCCACGCCTTCGCCATCGAATGCGCTGGAACGGAATCCGCGCTGCAGGTGCGGTCGCTCGCGCAGCGCGAACCAGTCCGGGAACAGACGCTCGCCGACCGCGCCGAGCAGGAAGCTCGCTTCGCGATACTGCGCGCCGCCGGCAACTGCGCCGAGCAGGTGGCCGATCAGGCCGCGCGCCATTTCCGCCGAGAACAGGACCGGCACGTTGCCGGTGGGCGCCATCCGCGGATCGAGCCTGCGCAGCGCGCGTTCGGCCGCGCGCAGGCCGACCTGTTCGGGCGCTTCCAGGTCGGACGCCGCGAGGCCGGTCGTGTACCAGTCGTCGCGCTGCATCGCATCGCCCTGCCCGGCGATCAGCGAACAACTGATGCTGTGGCTGGTGCCGCGTTCGCCGCCGACGAAGCCGTGGCTGTTCGCGTACACCGCGATGCTTTCGCCGGTCGACACCGACGCGCCCTCGGAATTGCCGATACGCGGATCGGCCTCGCGCCCGGCAGTCTCGCACGCGATGCCGATCGCGATCGCGGCGTCGGGTTCGAGCGCCCACGGATGCCAGCGGTCGTAGTCGTCGATGCGCGTCGCCATGCGGTCGGCGTCAGCGAGTCCGGCCATCGGGTCGGCCTCGGTGTAGCGCGCGATCGCGCAGGCCTGGTCGAGCGTGGCTTCCAGCCCGGCAAGCGAGAGATCGGCGGTGCTCGCGCTGGCCTTGCGCAAGCCCGATTCGCTGCCGCTGAAATACACGGTCAGCGACAGCCCGCGGTCGCGCGTGTACTCGACGGTTTCCACGTCGCCCATGCGCACCATCACGTTCAGCCCGCGGCTCTCGCTCAGCGACAGTTCGGCCTGGTCGGCGCCGCGCGCGCGCGCGCGTTGCAGCAGATCCTCGGCGAGGGTCGACAATTCGGCGATGCGTTGCAGCGACGCATCGGCACTCTTTGCGATGGTCTGTGTCATATGCGTATCCTTGCAGGATGATGATGAGCGAAACCGACGACGAAGCGATCGATCCCGACGACTTTTGGGCCGGCCCCAGCCGCAGCCAGCGTCGGCGCGAGGCGCTGGAAGTGTTCGAGCTGGCCGAGCGGCTGGTCGAGCAGAATGAGGCCCAGCTGCTGCGTCTTCCGCTCGACGACGAGCTGCGCGCGCTGGTGCGCGAAAGCCAGCGCATCACCCAGCAGATCGCGCGCAAGCGTCAACTGCAATACCTGGCGAAGATCCTCCGCCGCGAGGAAGACGACACGCTGGAAGCGCTTCGCCACGCGATTGAAAACTCCAAGGCAGACAGCCGTCGCGACACCGCCGCCCTGCACCGCATCGAGGCCTGGCGCGACCGCCTGATCGACGAGGGCGACGCCGCGCTCGCCGAACTGATGACCGCGCACCCGACCGCCGACCGCCAGCACCTGCGCCAGCTTTCGCGCACCGCGAAAGACGAACGTCTGCACCACAAGCCGCTGCATGCGTACCGCGACTTGTTTCGTGCGTTGCGGGAGTTGATCGATGATGCGCAGGGAACGGGGAACGGGGAACAGGGAACGGAAGAAGCCTGAAAGATTCTTGCTTTCACCGGCCACGACGGCCGCAGCTTCTCGGGTCCCATCGAACGCGGCGAGCGCCTGCGGAAAAGACCCGCAGGGCGGCGTGCATGGATGCATGCCGTTCGCCGTCGCGATCGGATGTCGCGTCGGCGAATCCCGCAGGAACTCGCGGGCCCGGAGGACAGGATGTCCGCAGGGCGTGTTCGCTGGGTGTCTTTTCTTTTGGTTACCTTTTCTGTGGACAAGCAAAGAAAAGCGACCCGGCCGCATAGCGGACGGAACGCTCATGATCCCGCGATCGCCACAACGCAGATCCCTCGCTGCGCTCGGGATGACAAGTCGGATCACGCGCGCGTGCCGCCGACCGTCAGCGACTCCACCAGCAGCGTCGGCTGGCCGACGCCGACCGGCACCGATTGCCCATCCTTGCCGCACACGCCGACGCCTTCGTCGAGCGCAAGATCGTTGCCGATCATCGACACCCGCTGCATCGCTTCGGGTCCGTTGCCGATCAGGGTCGCGCCTTTCACCGGTCGCGTGACCTTGCCGTCCTCGATCAGGTAGGCCTCGCTCGCCGAGAACACGAACTTGCCGCTGGTGATGTCGACCTGGCCGCCGCCGAAATTCACCGCGTACAAACCCTTTTTCACCGACGCGATGATCTCGCCCGGATCGTGCGAACCGGCCAGCATCAACGTATTGGTCATGCGCGGCATCGGCAGGTGCGCGTAGCTTTCGCGGCGACCGTTGCCGGTCGGGGCGACGCCCATCAGGCGCGCGTTGAGCGTGTCCTGCATGTAGCCGACCAGGATGCCGTCCTCGATCAACACATTGCGCTGCGTCGGCGTGCCTTCATCGTCGACATTGAGCGAACCGCGCCGGCCTGGCAGCGTTCCATCGTCGACGATGGTGACGCCCTTGGATGCGACGCGCTGACCGATGCGCCCGGCGAACGTCGACGTGCCCTTGCGGTTGAAGTCGCCTTCGAGGCCATGCCCGACCGCTTCGTGCAGCAGCACGCCGGGCCAGCCCGGACCGAGCACGACCTGCATCGCGCCTGCCGGAGCGTCGACCGCATCGAGGTTCACCAGCGCCTGCCGCAGCGCCTCGCGCGCCCAGGCTTCGGGCTTGCCGCCATTGAACAATTCGACGTAACCGTAGCGTCCGCCGCCGCCCGAGAAACCCTGCTCGCGGCGACCATTCGACTCCACGATCACCTGCACGTTGAAGCGCACGAGCGGGCGGATATCGGCCGAGACGACGCCGTTCGAGCGCGCGAGCAGGATCGTCTCCACGCCGCCCGAAAGGCTCACCGTGACCTGCTTCACGCGCGGATCGGCAGCGCGCAACAACAAGTCGACCTTGCGCAATGCGGCAACTTTGGCGTCGGCATCCATCGCATCGATCGGATCCAGCGCCGGATATAGCGTGCGTCCGCTGACATGGATCGGCGCACCGCCGCTGGCTTCGATGCCTGTACGTGCGATCGCGCGCGCCGCGCCTGCGGCTTCCAGCAAGGCATCGCTGCGGATATCGTCGGAATACGCGAAACCGGTCTTCTCGCCGCTGATCGCGCGCACGCCGAGGCCCTGGTCGATCGAATGCGCGCCGTGCTTGACGATGCCGTCCTCGATCGTCCAACTCTCGCGGCGCGCGTGCTGGAAATACAGGTCGCCGTCGTCGACGCCGGGGCCGAGCAGGCGGTCGAATGCGCGATCGAGGGTGGCGACGGCAAGGCCGCCGGGAGCGAGCAGGCGGGATTCGGCGAGCGCAAGCAGGTCGGTCATGGGAGCTTTTCAATCCTGGGAAAGACATCAAGGTGACGGAGCGCGCATCGCAGGCCGCGCACGCCGTAGTGAGATGGGGTGCGCGCAACGCGCGTGCAAGCCTACTCCGCGACGGGTTCCGATGGCGGCGTGGCGGCGCGGCTGGTTCCGCCCGGCATCACCTGCACCTGCGGATCGCTCCACGGGCCGGTGACGTGGTAGCGCTTGCGCCCCATCTGCTGCAGCGGATGCTTGAGCACCTCGCCCGCGACCGCGCCGACCGCGGCACCGATCGGCCCACCGGCGATCGCGCCCACCGCGGTGATCAGCCCGCCGGACTTGGGCAGCACCTCGATGGTCTGGTCGTAGCGCTGCCCGACCAGGTCGGCGCTGCCGCTGACGTGGATGTCGGCCGCCGGCCCCTTGATCGCGAGATCGTCGGTACGCGCCTGCCCGCCGGCGAACACGAAACGACCGCGCAGCGTGTTGAAGCTGAAACCCTTGTCGAAGAAATCGCGGAAATCCAGGGTCAGCCGCCGCGGCAATTCGGTCAGGCTGACCAGGCCGAGGATGCGTCCCGCGCCCGGCTTGACCTCGAGCAGCCGTCCCGCGCCGACGTCCAGGTCGAGGGTGCCGTCCATCACCGCCATCCGGAATGCGGCCGGCGAGCCGGGCCAGCCGCCCTGCATCACCGCGTGCGTCTTGCCGGCCGCGACGACGCCCTTGAAGCCGAAAGCATCGAGCATCTTGCCGAGGCTGTCGGCGCGGAAATCGATTGCCAGGTGCGTGCGGGTCGCCGCCCCCTGCCGCGTCCAGTCGCCGGTCGCGCTGACCGTCTGCGACTTCGCGATCGCATCGAGTTGCTCGATGCGCAGGCCCTGCGGGATCGGCCGCGTCTGCAGCGTCATCTTGCCGAGTTTGGCGTCGCCGAAGCGCAGGTCGGCGACATCCAGGTGCAATGGCGGCACGCTGGTCGGATCCATCTCCGTATCCGCATCGGCGACCAGCGCGCCACCCGGATTCGCGGCCGTAGCGGAGCCGGGCCAGTACAGTCGATCGAACTGGCCGCGGATGCCATGCGCCAACTCGGCCGGGACCACAATGCTGCCGGCCAGCGCATCGCCATCCAGTCGGACCGTGGTCGCGTCGGCCGCGCGCGCCATGCGCACGTGGGTGTCGGCGAAATGACGGCCGCCGAGCACAAGGCTGTCAGCCTGCAGGTCGACCGTCTGCAGGCCGCCGGCGCCGGCCTTGCCATCGGCGGCGAACGCGATCCAGCCGGCGGCATCGAGTTCGGGCACTTTCCCGCTCGCCGACAGGCCCTGCGCAGGCAGCGGGCCCGCTGCATCGCCGCCGAATGCGAGCAGTCCGCGGAACGGCTGCGCATCGCTGTAACGACCGCGCAGGCTCATCAACTCGCCGAGCTTGACCTCGATATCGCCCGCATCGGCGGGCAACAGCGTATGCACCTGCAGCGCGAGCGACTTTCCGGAGGGCTTGTTCAACGGCGCCGGCAAGGCGAGTTCGGCGCCGCGCAGGTCCGAAGCCACGCTCAATTGCGATGGCGCCGCGCGTTCGCCATCGTGCGACTTCGGCACCCGCACTTCGACGGTCCATGCGGCGCGGCCGCTGATGATCGGCTTCAGCCAATCCAGCGACGGCGCGTGCTGGAGCAGGGTCGCGACTGGAAACGTGCCACGCAACTGCGCGGCGACCACCGTGGCCGGGTCGCCGGTGGAATCGTTGATGGCGAGTCGGAATGTCGCCGGATCGCCGTTCACGCGCACCGCGAGCGCCTCGGCGAGCAGGCCGCCCTGGTCGAAATGCAGGCGCCCGGTCGCATCGGTGAACAACAGGTTCCAGCGCTTGTCGAACAATCTTGTGTGACTCAAGTCGACATCGCCCTCGACGATGCGCTCGCCGAGTCCTTCCTGCAGCGGCAACGACAGGTGCAGGCTCGCCTTCTGGGCTTCGCCCTGCACGTCGAGCGCATTGAAGGTGTCCGCGTTCCGCTTCTGCAGCGGACTCTGCCGCAACAGTGCGAGCATCTGCGTGCCGCTGCCCGATGCGGCCGCGCGAATGTCGAGGATGGGCAGGTGGAAGCTCGGGATTTCCACCGCAATCTGCGGGGCCACGATCCCGAGGATCGCGCCACTGCCTTCGAAACGCATGCCGTCGTTCTCGAACGCGAGTCGACCGGTCACATGTTCGGCGCGTGGCCAGTCGGGATTGAAGCGCAACTGCGCATCGGCGAGGTCGGCGACCGCCTCGAAGCGGCCCTCGTTGTGCAGGAACGGCCAATCGTCGAGGTCGCCCGCGACCAGAACGTGCGCCCCGGTCACTTCGCCGGACTCGATCGCCTGATCGAGCCACGCGATGGTTTTCGGCGGCATCTTGTGGCGGATCCAGAAGCGCTTCGCGGACAGCATGTGCGCCGGTTGCACGGTGCTGAACAGGTCCAGCCGCGGGCGCGTGCCATCGCCGTCGAAGCGCATCGCGATGCGCGTGTCGAGGTCGATCTCGTCGTTGTGCGCCCGCAGGGACGAGGACTCGATGGTCCACGACCTGCCGTCGCGCCATGCGATCAGATTGCCTTCGAGCGTCAGCGGAAACGCCGGGCCGAACGCGGGCGGCCACGATACCTGCAGCGCGCGCGGAGCGAATTCGATCGCGAGCGCTTCGTTGTCGAAGCGCAGGCTTCCACCGATGCCCTGCAAGGCGGGAGTGCGCCCGACCGGCAACCAGCCCGCATCGTCGAGCGTGGCCTGGCCGCGCACCCTGCCATCGCGTGCAATGTCCATCCGCACGACGCTGAAACGCACTTTCGGCGCCGCCTGCGACAGCCATTCGCGCAATCCCGAAGGCGCACGGTCGCTGAGCGCCGCGATCGACAGCAACACGCCGGCATCGACCTGTGGCGCGACCGCCACGATCGCGCCGACGTCCTGCACGGCGATTCCATCGAGGACGTCCTCGCCATGGGTCGCGGTGCGCAAACGCAGCTTCGACGCTTCGGCGCGCCAGCCGCCGGCGACCTTCTCCCAGCGCGCGGTCGCCGACAGGCCGGCCAGATCCACCGAAGGCAGGGTCGTGCCGGATTCCTGCACGATCGGCGCACGACTGCGGAACGCGAGGTCGTGCAGGTTCGCATCGGCCTGCACCGATACCACGCGACGATCGCGCAGCGTGCTCCACACGCCGATCCGGCCGCGCCCGTGCGCCACCCCGACGCCCGCATAGCCGAGCAAGGCGGACCATGGCGCGAGATCGATGTCCTCGCCGCCGACCCAGAGCTTGCCGCTGTCGTCGCGGCGGTCGAAGTCGAGTACCGCAAGCAGCGGCGAACCGCGCACCGTGTCGGATCGGATGCCGACGCGCAGGCGCTTGTCGGTGACCCGCATGCGCACGTCCACGCGCGGCGACGTGAACGCGATGCCCAGCGCCGGTGCGCGCACGGTCAGCTTCGCATCGGAAACCTGCAATTCGCCGAGGCCCTCGAGGTTCTGCAACGGATCGTGATGCTCGTCCTCGTTCGGCCCGGACAGTCCGACGAAATGCCAGCGTCCCGTCGCATCGCGCTCGACGGTCAATGCCAGCCCGCGCAGGCGCAACTCGGTGAACGGATGGTCGGGCAGCATGCCCGCATACATCGCGACCAGCAGCTCGGCGCGGCCGACCGCAAGCTGCTGCTTGCCGTCGCCGATGCGCAGGTTGTACAGCGCGAACACCGGACCGCGACTGGTCCAGTAGGCTTCGGCATGGTCGAAATGCACCGGGCGACCCGCGCGCGCGATCAGCCACGCAGCGATCCGGTCGGGGTGCTTCTGCACGAGCGGCAGCAGCCGATCGGCGATCGCGACCGCAACCGCGATCAGGATCAGCACCAGCGCGCCGGTATAAAACAGGCCACGCCGTGCATGCCGCACTCCGCGGCGAAGGCGCGTCGACACTCAGCGGCTCCGCGAGGACGTGATGGTCATGCCGCTCGCCACGACCACAGACATGCGCGTCGCGGCGACATGCCCGCCCTCGCCCCACCATCGGCTCCGCCGACGGTGTCCCTCTCTCCCGCAATCGGGAAAGGGGCAGCGGCGGCGGCATGCGGGATCACGTCAAAGCAGCACGACATCGTACTGCTCCTGCTGGCACTGCTCGTCGGCCTGGAAGCGGATGCTCTTGCCGAGGAATTCCTCGAGTTCCAGCACCGCCGCCGATTCCTCTTCCATGACCCTGGCGACGACTTTCGGCGCCGCGATCACCAGCAACTCGGTCGCCTCGAATTGCCGCACCGCGCGGGTGATCTCGCGAAAGATCTCGTACACGACGGTCTCGGCGGTGCGCAGGCTGCCGCGACCCGAACAGGTCGGACACGGTTCGCAGAGTTGACGCTCGAGGCTCTCGGTGGTGCGCTTGCGGGTCATCTCGA
>JBBQHA010000094.1:0-12763 GCA_038323475.1 Lysobacterales bacterium | reverse complement strand
CGGCACGCCCCAGGTACGCTGGCGCGAGATGCACCAGTCGGGGCGATGTTCGATCATCGAGGTGATGCGTGCCTCGCCCCATTCCGGCACCCAGCGCACGTGCTTGATCGCCTCCAGCGCATCCGCACGCAGGTTCGCCTGATCCATCGCGATGAACCATTGCGGCGTCGCGCGGAACACCACCGGTGTCTTGTGCCGCCAGCAATGCGGATAGCTGTGGTTAATGGTGTGATGCGCGAGTAGCAAGCCGCTCTCGCGAAGTACCTCGACGATCGCGTTGTTGGCTTTCCAGATATGCAGGCCGGACAGCGCGACATCGCCCGCCGGCGGTGTGCCGGGGAGATACACACCGCGCGCATCGACCGGATTGATCTGCGCTGCGGTGTACTCGGCCAGCAATCCGTATTTCTGACCGACTGCATAGTCTTCCTGACCGTGGCCGGGCGCGGTATGCACGGCGCCGGTGCCGTCCTCGTTGGAGACGTGGTCGCCGAGGATGATCGGTACCTTGCGGTCGTAGAACGGATGCTCCAGTCGCAGGCCTTCCAGCAACGCACCCTTGCCATGGCCAAGCACGACTGGCGATGCGATCCCGTAACGATGCAACGCAGTGCCGGCCAATGCTTCGGCGAGCACAAGCAAGACGCGGCGACCATCGCGTGGCGGACCTGCCACCAGCACGTAGTCGATCTCAGCCCCCAGTGTCACCGCCAGGCTGGCCGGCAATGTCCACGGGGTAGTCGTCCAGATCGGCACCGCGACGATCGTGTCGAGGAAATCTTCACCGCCGGTATCGATTCCAAATTTCGACGCGAGACATTGCGGATCGACGGCGTCGTACGCCACGTCGATCGCAGGCGACGCCTTGTCGGCGTATTCGATCTCGGCCTCGGCCAACGCCGAACCGCAGTCGAAACACCAGTGCACCGGCTTGGCGCCGCGCGCGAGATGGCCGTTTTCGATGATCTTCGCCAGCGCGCGCAACATATTCGCCTCGTAGGCGAAATCCATCGTGCGATACGGGTTTTCCCACGTGCCCAGCACGCCGAGACGCTTGAAATCGCGGCGCTGGTCGTCGATCTGCTCACCGGCGTATTCGCGGCACTTAACGCGGAACGTGGCGGCGTCGAGCTTGTCGCCGACCTTGCCGAACTTCTTTTCGACGGCGAGTTCGATCGGCAAGCCGTGGCAATCCCAGCCCGGGACATAGGGCGCATCGAAGCCGGCGAGCAGCTTCGACTTCACCACCATATCTTTCAGGATCTTGTTGACGGCATGGCCAATGTGGATCGGGCCGTTCGCGTACGGCGGGCCATCGTGCAGCACGAAGGTGTCGCGCCCTTTCGCGTGTTCGCGAATCTGCGCATACAGGCCTTCGGACTCCCAGCGCGCCAGCGTACCGGGCTCGCGCTTGGGCAGGTCGCCGCGCATCGGGAACTCGGTTGCCGGCAGGTGGATCGTGTGTTTGTAGCGGCTGTTGTCGGAACCGCTTTTATCGGACTCGCTCACGCAATCGCTCCACGTCGTTGTTCCTGCATGCCCAGCATCGCGCGCGTCTGCGCGGCGTCGCGATGCATCTGGGTCGTCAATGTGTCCAGGTCGTCGAAACGCAATTCGTCGCGAAATTTCGCGACGAATTCCACTTCGATGCGCCGACCGTACAGGTCGCCATCGAAGTCGAACAGATGCGCCTCGAGCAAACGCTCGGTGCCATGCACGGTCGGTCGCGTGCCGAGGCTCGAAACCGCCGGCCAGCCATCGAGGCCAGCGCCATGCACGCGCGTCGCGAAGATGCCGCCGAGTGCAGGCGTCTTGCCGCCCAGGCGCAGGTTCGCGGTCGGATAACCGAGCGTGCGGCCGAGCTGCTGCCCGCGCACGACCTTGCCTGCGATCGCATAAGGCCGACCGAGCAGGCGCGCAGCCGCATCAAGGTCGCCAGCCGCAAGCAATGCACGGATCGCCGAACTCGAAACCCGCGCGCCATCGACCAGCATCGGCGGGATTTCGTTCGCGGCGAAACCATGGCGTTCGCCCATCGCGCGCAACAACTCCAGGTCGCCCGCGCGCCCATGTCCAAAACGGAACTCCGGCCCAACCCAGACCTCGCACCCATGCAAGCGGCGCACCAGCACGTGTTCGATGAAATCGCGCGCCGACAGCGCCGCCATCCGCGCATCGAAACGCAGCAGCCCGACCCGATCCGCGCCGAGCGCGCGCAGGCCCTCGAACTTCGCACGCGGCAGCGAGAGGCGCGATGGCGTCGGTCGTGATGGATGCTGCGCACCCGCGAAATACTCGCGCGGCAGCGGCTCGAAGCTCAGCGCGACCGCTTCCAAGCCCAACTCGCGCGCGTGCGCTACCGCGCGGCCCACCAGCGCGCGATGGCCAAGATGCAGGCCATCGAATGCACCGATGCAGACCACGCTGCCGTGCGGGCCCAGGCAATCACCCTCGACGTCGCGGAACAATCGACTCATAGCATTCAAGTATAGCTGCGGCGCGGTCGGCGCTCAGTGCTCGCGCAGTTCGCGCGGACGGAAACCCATTGCCACCATCGCGATGCCGTAGGCGCCGACGCCGGCGGCGACGAGCGCGCCCAGCCAGAGGATCCGCGGCAACGCCGCGATCCTGGTGAAATCCGGCCCGAACCACTGCCCGACCCCGACCGCCGCAACCATGACGACGCAGGCCACCAGCAGCCGCACCAGGAACCTGCCCCAACCAGGTTGCCGCTGATAGACGCCGGCGCGCTTCAGCCAGCGCCACAGCAGCGCAAGATTCAGGTAGCTCGCGATCGCGCTCGCGAGGCCCAGCGCGAAATGCAGGCCCGGGACTGTCGACAGCGCGATCCAGACCGAGCCCTGTTGCAAGTCGGCCGGCACCCAGACCTTGTAGAGGATCGCGAGGATCAGGACGTTGAACACCATGTTCGCAACCAGCGAGGCAACGCCGGCCTTGACCGGCGTGCGGGTGTCCTGGCGCGCATAGAACGCCGGCAGCACGACCTTGACCAGCGCGAACGCAGGCAGCCCGAAACTCAGGCCGAACACCGACAGCGCCGCCATGCTGGTGTCGTGCGGCGTGAAGCGTCCATGCTGGAACAGCGTCGCTACCAGCGGAACCGACAGCAGCATCAGGCCGAGCATCGCCGGCACCGCGATCATCAGGGTCGTGCGCAGACCCCAGTCCAGCGCCTTCGAGAAGCCCTCGCGGTCGGTGTTGACGTGGTGCCGCGACAGGGTCGGCAGGATCACCGTGCCGAGGGCGATCCCGAACACGCCCAGCGGCAGCTCGAGGAATCGATCGGCCTGCGACAGCCAGGTTTGCGAACCGGCGACGAGCAGCGAGGCGATCACGGTGTCGAGCAGCAGGTTCACCTGCGCGACGGAAGAGCCGAACAGGGTCGGCACCATCAGGCGCATGATCTTGCGCACGTCCGGATGCGACCAGCCCCAACGCGGCCAGGCCAGAACCCCCAGTTCGCGCATCGCCGGCAACTGCACGATGAGTTGCAGGATGCCGGCAGCCAGGATCGCCCAGCCCAGCGCCAGGATCGGCGTATCCAGCAGACGCGACAGCCACAGCGCGCCGGCGATCATGCACAGGTTGAGGATCACCGGCGTCAGTGCCGGCAGGCCGAAACGGTGGTAGCTGTTGAGGACGCCGCCAGCAAGCGCGGTCAGCGAAACGAACAGCAGGAACGGGAACGTCAGCCGCAGCAGGTTCACGGTCAGGCCGAGCTTTTCCGGTTGCAGGACCGCGCCCGGGGAAAACAGCAACGTCACCTGCGGTGCGAAGATCACGCCGATCGCGACGATCAGCAGCAGCACTGCGCCAAGCGTGCCGGCGGTACGCGCGACCAAGGCGCGGACGTCCTCGAGGCTGCGGGTTTCCTTGACCTCGGTCAGCACCGGCACGAAGGCTGTCGAGAACGAGCCTTCCGCAAACAGACGGCGCATGAAGTTCGGGATGCGGAAGGCGACCCAGAACGCGTCGGTCCGCCAGTCCGCACCGAACGAGGCGTTGATCGCCATGTCGCGCACCAGCCCGAATACGCGCGAAATCATCGTCATGCCGCTGAACGACGCCACCGAGCGCAGCATGCTGGGGCGGCTCATGTGGCGCCCCCGACAAGGTGCGGCGCGCATGATTGACTCGCTAATCCGGCTCGCCCATAATGCGCGGTCTTACACGTTGTCCCACTACCCATCTTCGTCATCCCAGACTTTTCAGGAGCACACCCTTGGCCAACATCAAGTCCGCCAAAAAGCGCGCCAAACAGGCCGAGGTGCATCGCGCCCGCAACGCCAGCGCGCGTTCGATGCTGCGTACCGCCGTCAAGAAGGTTCTCAAGGCGCTCGACGCCAAGGACCACACCGCCGCCAAGGCCGCGTTCGACGGCGCCCAGCCGATCCTGGATCGCTTCTCCAGCCGCGGCCTGATCCACAAGAACAAGGCAGCGCGCCACAAGAGCCGCCTGACCGCGCGCATCAAGGCGCTGCAAGCCGCCTGATTGGCAGCTCGCAAGGTCCATACGCTCGAGCCGGCGCAAGCCGGCTTTTGCTTTGGTGGGGTTCGCAAGCTGGCGCGAGTCAGCTTTTTCGTCGATGAAATTCGAACGCCGAGACAAGTCGACGTTGTCGTGGTCGTGCGCGGCATGAATGTCCGCGAATCGCAGCAACTCAGCTCGCATCGGACGCGGAGGAGCCGTCGATTGCGGCAGACGCCTTGGACGCCAGCTCGCGTGCAGCTTTCTCGCGCATCGCCTGCGAGCGCGCATCGAGTTCGGCAGCATCCTGCATCGCCTTGTATTTCTGTTCGTCGAAGAACTGCTGGACCTTCAGGCAGACCTCGCGCGTGCCCTCGCGGCCGATCGCCGAGACCATGAACCAGGGCTCTTTCCAGTCCAGCGCTGCAACGACGGCTTCGGCGCGCTCGCGCGCTTCCTCCGGCAGCAGCAGGTCGGTCTTGTTCATGACCAGCCAGCGCGGCTTTTCCAGCAGCGCCGGGTCGTATTTGCCGAGCTCGCGCTCGATCGCGCGCACCTGCTCGGCCGGATCGGCGCCGTCAAGCGGCATCAGGTCGACGAGGTGGAGCAGGATCCGCGTGCGCTGGAGGTGCCGCAGGAACTGGATTCCCAGGCCCGCACCGTCTGCAGCGCCTTCGATCAGGCCCGGGATGTCCGCGATCACGAAGCTGCGGTGCGCCTCGACGCTGACCACGCCGAGGTTCGGATGCAGCGTGGTGAACGGATAGTCCGCGACGCGCGGCGTCGCCGCCGAGACCGCGCGGATGAAGGTGGACTTGCCCGCATTCGGGAATCCGAGCAGGCCGACGTCGGCGAGCAGGCGCAGCTCCAGCCGGACTTCGCGCTCCTCGCCTTCGCTGCCCGGCACCGCCCGACGTGGCGCGCGGGTGATCGAACTCTTGAAATGCACGTTGCCCTGCCCGCCATGACCGCCTTGCGCGACCAGCATTTTCTGGCCATGTTCGGTGAGGTCGCCGATCAGTTCATCGGTCGCGACATTGGTCACTGCAGTGCCGACGGGAACGCGGATCACCGTGTCTTCGCCAGCCTTGCCGAACATCTGCCGGCCCCTGCCGTTCTCCCCGCGCGGCGCCTTGTAACGGCGTTCGTGGCGAAAATCGATCAGGGTGTTGAGGTTTTCGTCGGCCATCATCCAGATGCTGCCGCCATCGCCGCCGTCGCCGCCATCCGGCCCGCCCAGTGGAATGAATTTCTCGCGCCGGAAGCTCACGCAGCCGTTGCCGCCGGCGCCGGCCTGGACATGGATTTGCGCTTCGTCGACGAATTTCATTGGGGAGCCGGAAAGGGGGGCGGGAATGGAACAACGGAACATCGGGAGCGTCGCAGCGAATCCAGGCACATGGTACGGGAATGCGATCGGCGATCGCCTTCGCTTCCGCGTATTCCCCAATCCGATTCCGGCGCTCGACTGAAACAAAAAAGCCCCGCCTGAGCGGGGCTCTTGTGGTTCAACGAGCGCGATTACTCTGCCGCGACAACGCTGACCGTGCGACGGCTCTTCGGCCCCTTGATCGCGAAGTCCACCTTGCCGTCCTTGAGGGCGAACAGGGTGTGGTCGCGGCCCATGCCGACGCCGAGGCCTGCATGGAACTCGGTGCCGCGCTGGCGGATGATGATGTTGCCGGCTTCGACGGCCTGGCCGCCGTACACCTTCACTCCGAGGTATTTCGGATTCGAGTCGCGACCGTTGCGGCTGGAACCTACGCCCTTTTTATGTGCCATGACTGATTACTCCTGGCCGCCGGCTTTGGCGCCAGCGTCTTTCTTGGAATTCTGGCCGGCGGAGATGCCGGTGATCTCGATCTCGGTGTAGCTCTGCCGATGGCCCATCTGCTTGCGATGGTGCTTGCGGCGGCGGAACTTCACGATGCGGATCTTGTCGGCGCGACCGTGCGACTTGATGGTCGCCGCGATCGAACTGCCCTTGAGCGCGTCGCCGAGGTGGATGTTGTCGGCATCGGCAAGCATCAACACCTGCTCGTTCTCGAACTTGAGAGCCGCGCCGACGTCGCCGTCGAGCTTCTCCACGCGCAGGGTTTCGCCCTGCATCACGCGGTATTGCTTACCGCCTGTCAACAAAACTGCGTACATGACTGGTGTCCTGGGTTGGTTATCTGTAGTTATTCTGGCAACGCTGTCGCACATCGAGGCACGACAGGAGCGGAATTGTAGGGGAAACAGTCCCTTACAGTCAAACGCTTCGGTGGCGTCGTGTCCTGGCGACTGTTTCCAGACCGGTTCGCGACTTCGGGGCGGCGAGCCTGAACGCGTTTGCCGGCCCCCGTTGCGCCGCACGCCATCGGCCCCAAATCGGGGATACCCACGACTGGCCCGGACTTGACAGCAGGGCTAGACTGATCGATTCGATTGATTTTCGAGGCAGCGCATGGCCGGCATGGACACGATCCGCATCCGCGGAGCGCGCACCCACAACCTGAAGAACATCGATCTCGACCTGCCGCGCGACCGGTTGATCGTGATCACCGGGCTGTCCGGCTCGGGCAAGTCGTCGCTCGCGTTCGACACCATCTATGCCGAGGGCCAGCGCCGCTATGTCGAGTCGCTGTCGGCCTACGCGCGACAGTTCCTGTCAGTCATGGAAAAACCCGACGTCGACCACATCGAGGGCCTGTCGCCGGCGATCTCGATCGAGCAGAAATCCACCTCGCACAACCCGCGATCGACGGTCGGCACGATCACCGAGATCTACGACTACCTGCGCCTGTTGTTCGCGCGGGTCGGCACGCCGCGCTGCCCGGACCATCACTTCCCGCTGGAGGCGCAGACCGTCAGCCAGATGGTCGACATGATGCTCGCCCTGAACCCGGAGCACCGCTACATGCTGCTCGCGCCGGTCGTGCGCGACCGCAAGGGCGAGCACGTGCAAATCTTCGACCAGCTCCGCGCGCAGGGCTTCGTGCGCGTGCGCGTGGACGGCAACCTGTACGAAATCGACCAGGTGCCGGCGCTCGCCTTGCGCCAGAAACACAGCATCGACGCGGTGATCGACCGCTTCCGCCCGCGCGAGGACATGAAGCAGAGGCTCGCCGAAAGCGTGGAAACCGCGCTCAAGCTCGGCGACGGCCTCGCATCCGTCGTCGATCTCGATGATTCCTCCGTCGCGGAGGTGCTGTTCTCCAGCAAGTTCTCCTGCCCGGTCTGCGACTACTCGCTGCCGGAACTCGAGCCGCGACTGTTCTCGTTCAACTCGCCCGCCGGCGCCTGTCCGACCTGCGACGGCCTCGGCGTGACCCAGTTCTTCGATCCCGCGCGCGTGGTCGGGCACCCGGAACTCAGCCTCGCGGCCGGCGCCGTGCGCGGTTGGGACCGCCGCAATGCGTACTACTTCCAGCTGATCGCCTCGCTCGCGCGGCATTACGGCTTCGACGTCGATACGCATTGGGAGGACCTGTCCGACGATGTGCGCAACGCGGTTCTGAATGGCAGCGGCAACGACGTCGTCACCTTCTCCTACCTCACCGAAGCCGGCGGCCGCACCCAGCGCAAGCACAAGTTCGAGGGCATCCTGCCGAACCTTGAGCGCCGCTACAAGGAAACCGAATCGCAGATGGTGCGCGAGGAACTGTCGAAGTACATCAGCGACCGCCCCTGCCCTGAATGCAACGGCGCGCGGCTCAATCGCGCGGCGCGGAACGTGTTCGTCGGCGAGCGCAACCTGTCCGACGTGGTCAAGCTGCCGGTCGACGAAACCCTCGCCTTCTTCGCGCTGCTGAAGCTGCCGGGCTGGCGCGGCGAGATCGCGGTCAAGATCGTCAAGGAGATCCACGACCGCCTGCGCTTCCTCGTCGACGTGGGACTCGATTACCTCACCCTGGACCGCAAGGCCGATTCGCTGTCCGGCGGCGAGGCACAACGCATCCGCCTCGCGTCGCAGATCGGCGCGGGCCTGGTCGGCGTGATGTACGTCCTGGACGAACCATCGATCGGCCTGCACCAGCGCGACAACGAGCGCCTGCTAGGCACGCTCGCGCGCCTGCGCGACATCGGCAACACGGTGATCGTCGTCGAACACGACGAGGACGCGATCCGCATGGCCGATTACATCGTGGACATCGGTCCCGGCGCCGGCGTGCACGGCGGCCGCATCGTCGCGCAAGGCCAGCTCGAAGACATCCTGGCAGCGCCCGAATCGCTGACCGGCGAATACCTGTCCGGCAAGCGCCGCATCGAGATCCCGAAGCTGCGCCACAAGCCGAACGAAAAAATGACCCTGCACCTGCTCGGCGCGACCGGCAACAACCTGAAGAACGTCGACCTCGCGATTCCGGCCGGCCTGTTCACCTGCATCACCGGCGTGTCCGGATCGGGCAAGTCGACGCTGATCAACGATACCCTGCAGACGCTCGCGTCGAACGAACTCAACGGCGCGTCGCACACCGTCGCACCGTATCGCGAAGCCATCGGCATGGACCTGTTCGACAAGGTCGTGGACATCGACCAGTCGCCGATCGGACGCACGCCGCGCTCGAACCCGGCCACGTACACCGGCCTGTTCACGCCATTGCGCGAGTTGTTCGCGCAGGTTCCCGAGGCGCGCGCGCGCGGTTACTCGCCGGGACGTTTCTCGTTCAACGTACGCGGTGGCCGCTGCGAGGCCTGCCAGGGCGACGGCCTGATCAAGGTCGAGATGCATTTCCTGCCCGACGTGTACGTTCCCTGCGACGTCTGCCACGGCAAGCGCTACAACCGCGAGACGCTGGAAGTCCACTACAAGGGATTCAACATCTCCGACGTGTTGAACATGACCATCGAGGACGCGTTGAAATTGTTCGAACCAGTGCCGTCGATCGCACGCAAGCTCGAGACGCTGGTGGACGTGGGCCTGAGCTACATCAAGCTCGGCCAGTCCGCAACCACGCTCTCAGGCGGCGAGGCGCAACGCGTGAAACTCTCGAAGGAACTGTCGCGCCGCGATACGGGGCGCACGCTGTACCTGCTCGACGAGCCGACCACCGGCCTGCATTTCCACGACATCGAGCACCTGCTGATGGTGCTCCATCGCCTGCGCGACGACGGCAACACGATCGTGGTCATCGAACACAATCTCGACGTGATCAAGACCGCCGACTGGGTGATCGACCTCGGCCCCGAAGGCGGCCATCGCGGCGGCCAGATCATCGCGACCGGCACGCCGGAGGAGATTGCCGCGAATCCGGCATCGCATACCGGCCGTTTCCTCGCGCCGCACCTGCTGTCGACGCATCTGGTCTCGCCCAACGAAAACGAGCCGCGCAAGGCCCGGCCACGCCACGGCGAAGCCCACAAGCCGATGCGCCGGCGGAAGACCGGCACGTGAGCACACCAGAGGATTCCACGCCATCGCCGCTTTTTCGCACCGAACTCGCGGTGCGCTGGGGCGATCTCGACGCGTTCAACCACGTCAACAACACCAACTACCTGCGCTATCTCGAGGAAGCGCGGCTGCGCTGGCTGCTGACCCTCTCAGGTCCGTGGATGGACGCGAACGTCGCGCCGGTCGTGGCGTCCGCGCTGGTGAACTTCAAGCGGCCGATCGCGTGGCCGGAGGATGTCGTCGTGGAGTTGATCGTCGATCGGATCGGCAACAGCAGCTTCACGCTCGGCCATCGCATCCTTTCCGCGAAGGACGCCTCGGTGCTGTACAGCGACGGCCACGTGGTGATGGTGTGGTTCGACAATCGCACGCAGAAGTCGGCGCCGTTGCCGGAATGCGTGCGGAACGCCTGCACGTCCGCTTGAGGAAGCTCAGCGCGCAGGCGCGTCGGCGCTGACGACCGCGACCACATCAAGCACTCTGCCATCGGCGAAATGCAGGCGGAAACGCACCTGCTCGCCGGCCTTGAGTTCGTGGCGCGGCTCCATCAGCATCAGGTGCATTCCACCCGGCTCCAAGCGCAGGCTGCCACCGGCCGGAATGACCTGCCCGCCAGCCGGGCGCATCGTGCTGACCCCGTCCACGAGCAGCGATTTGTGCAACTCGACCATGCCGAATGCGTCGCTCTGCGCGGATACGAAGCGCATCGGTAGTCTGCCGTCGTTGCGCAGGCTCATGTATCCGGCCAGCATCATCGCGCCTGGCGGCGCCGCACGCACCCAGGCTGACTCCGCGCGAATCGTCGTGGCCGGCGCTCCGTGATTCGCCTGCGGGGCTTTCATCGCCATCTGGGGCGCGGCAGTCGTCATCGCCGTGGCGCTCATCGCGAGTATTGCGATACCGAGCGCGGCAAATGGATGGAGCGTGGCGGGAATTTTCATCGGCCGAATTTTAGCCTGGCGGCGGCGATGATGGGTTATCGTCGCGTCATCGCGCCGATTGATCCGCGGCGGATACGATCGATTTCCCGGATCAATTCCTCCCACCCTTACCCTCCGGTCCTCCGGGCGTTCTTCTCTGCACGAGATGCCACAGGCATCTCGTAAGATGCAGCTCATCACCCCTCCGCCATGCAAGGGAGGGAAATTCGATGGCACTCAACCGCTGAGTGCCGGGTTCATTAGGAGCAAGCCATGATCGAGCAGCACAAACACGGTTCCATCCTCGAAATCCGCCTCGCGCGGCCGCCGGTCAATGCGCTGAACCCGGAATTGCTGGACGCGCTTCGTGCCGCGGTCGAGGGCGCCCCTGCGGATGGCGCGCGCGGGATCGTGCTGTCCGGCGGGCCGAACGTCTTTTCCGGCGGCCTCGACGTGCCACACCTGATGGGACTCGACGCGACCGAACTGAAGGCCTCATGGCGCGGCTTCTTCGATGCCGCGATCGCCATCGCGCAGTCCCCCATCCCCGTCGCTGCAGCAATTGCAGGCCACGCACCTGCCGGCGGCTGCGTGCTCGCGCTGTGCTGCGACTACCGGGTGATGGCGCGTTCGCCCGACCCGGCCAAGCCGTTCCGGATCGGACTCAATGAGGTGCAGGTCGGACTCGCCGTGCCCGAAGGCATCCAGCACCTGATGCGCCGCGCGGTCGGTGCGCGCCGTGCCGAACGCCTGCTGGTCATGGGCGCGATGCCCAGCGCAAGGCGCGCGCTCGCGATCGGCCTCGTCGACGAACTGGCCGACCTCGGCCTGGTCCGCGAACGCGCGCTTGCATGGCTGAACGAACTGCTCGCCCTGCCCTCCTCGCCGATGCTCGCAACGCGCGCGCTCGCACGTGCCGACCTCGTCGAAGCGCTCACCGACCCGAAACGCGTGAACCTCGATGTGTTCGTCGACCAGTGGAACCAGCCCGATACCCAGGGCGCGTTGCAGGCGCTGGTGGCGCGGCTGAAGAAATAAATAGGGACATCGGTCCGCTCACGAACGAGGCTGTGTGAAAACTCCTGGCGTGCGCGACGTACGCAGATTTCGTCTGGTTCGATGGCTCTTTGATTGCTGAGATTCGCGTACGTGACCCATTTTTGATCACATGATGACCAGCAAATTCGTGTCATTGCGTTTTCACACAGCCTCGGCCGACGGCGGACCTTCAGGCCGGGCGCTACTTCCTCAAAGCGGAGTAATGCCACGATGAGATTCAGAAGCGCTATGGCTTCTGCTCGAAGGCGAGCATGCTCGGCGCAATCCCGAAGACGCGACGGCAGGTGCGGGTGAAGTGCGCCGCATCGGCAAAGCCCGCATCAAGCGAAGCATCCGTCCACGACATGCCCTTGTGCGCGGCAGCGATTGCATGTTCCGTTCGCGCCCAGAGCAGCCATGCGCGAAACGATGTGCCTGTCTGCGCCACGAACAGGTGTCGGAACCTCCCGGGCGACAAATGCACGGCTGCGGCGACATTCGGAAGTCGCACCGGAGTCGCGATTCGCTGGCGCATCCACTCCAGCGCCGTGCTGATGCGTGGATCCGAACGCGGCGCCTCCAGTGGATCACCGGCGACTCGACAGATCGCTGCGCGTGCGAACTGAGCCAATCGAAGATCGGGTGCGGCCGACAGATATTCGATTCGCAGCCGCGCCGCGCAAGCCTCGGATTCTTCGTCCAAAAGCAACCCGACATCCAAGCCGCCAAAGCGCTTGCGCAATGCCGCGCCCGGGATCGAATTGGGCTCGACAAAAAGCGTGGCGACCGTCGCGTCGCAGCCGTCCAGGCAATGCGGTTTGTCCGGCATCACCACCATGCCGGCGGTCTCGCGCGTTTCGGGCCAGGAACGCCCGCGTGCACGGAATCGACCTTCAAGAGCCAGCGACACCTGGATCGCATGATGGGCGTGCTCGGGCACCT
>JBBQHA010000093.1:0-12911 GCA_038323475.1 Lysobacterales bacterium | reverse complement strand
CGAGCAGGCCGTGCCAGTCGGCCGGCAACGGCGCCTGCGGCTGCCCATGCGGGTCGAACGCGGCGAGCAGGTTCTGCTTGCCGCGTTGCAGGGCCTGCACCAGGCGCTGCGCGGCCTTGCCGGTCGGCGCGGCGAGCCGGATCGCGAGCGGCGCGGCGCCGCGAAGCTGCTGCTGGCGCTGCAGCATCAGCAGCATGCGCAGCACGGTGGTGGTCTTGCCGGTGCCCGGACCACCGGTCAGCACGAACAGCCTGCGCCCGGCCACGCGCCTGACGGCCTCGCGCTGCGGTTCGATCGCGAGGTCGTGGCGACCGTGGAACAGCGCATCCAGATCGCCCTCCGCGATCGCCATCGCATCGCCGTCGGCGCGCAGGCTCCGGATCGCCGCCGCGACCGCGACTTCGTGCCGATGATTGCGCCACAGGTAGAACCGGCCATCGGCATCGAGCACGAAAGGCGCGACATGGCTGTCGTTCCCATCGCTGACCATGGCTTGCCCGCGCAAGCCGGCGAGATCGTCGTCCGACCATTGCGGCATGCCGTCGCGCTGCGCGGCATCACGCAATGGCAGCGCGGTATCGCCATTGCCGTCGGCCAGGCTCGTCCACGCCGCGATCTCCGCGAGTCGTTCCGAACCGCCGTGCGCGCGCACCCAACGGAACAGTGCGCGATCGAGCGGACGCCAGGCCTCGACCGAAAACGCGTGCGGATCGCGACGGAAGGCGTAGGCGCTCATGCGGCCTCCCGGCGCGCGGCGGTCGCGAGGACCGCATCGACCGCATCGACCAGCGCATCGTCGAAGCGGTGCGCCCAGATGCCTGCCTGGGGCGCGAGCCCGACCGCACGCACGAACAGATAGATCGCTTCGCCGAGGTGCTGCGCGCGGCGATAGCCCGGCTGGCGCTGGCGCAGGTAGCGGTCCACCGCGACCGTGTAGAGCAAGGCCTGGAAGCGGTAGTCGTGGTCGTCCATTGCTGCATGCAACGCGGCCGGCGCGTAATCCGCCAGGCGCTCGCCGAGGAAGTTGCTCTTGTAGTCGAGCACGTGGAAGCGTTCACCGTGCTGGAGCACGAGGTCGATCTTGCCGTTCATCAGTCCGCGCAACACGCGCTCCGATCCGGACGGCACCAGATCCGGTTCGCCATGCGCGGCGCACGCATCGCGCAAGCGCTGCAGAGACACTTCGCCGAGCAAGTAGTTGAATTCCATTTCCGCGCGCAGATGGGCGGCGGGCAATGCGGACAGGCGCAATGCCGGCGTCGCATCCGGCAGCAGTGACGCTTCGAGCGTGGATTGCATGCGCGTGGCCACGCGCGGGACGAGGACATCCAGCGGCATCTCGCCGAGGCGCACCCCCGCATCGAGCAGGCAACCGCGGACGAGATCGTGTTGCCCGGACATCGACCGGCCGATCCGGCGTTGCTCGAAAATCGCATGCAGCGCGTTGCCGAAATCCGCGCCCTTGATCGCGCCCAGGGCGACGAGGTCCGGATGGACGGGTTCGGATGTGTCCCGGTCCGGCGATGCGGCGGGATTTGCCAGCGGATCGGCGTGGGCCAGTGGGTCGTATGCATCGACGTCTTCGTCGCCGGCGGCTTCCTCGACGCTCGCGCCGACATGGCGCAACGCCAGCGCGGAGAAGCTGTACCTGGATTCGAACGGTGGCGACGGCGGCGGCGCAAGTGCCCGCCGCGCGCCATTCACCGGCGCGGGATCCGCGCAATAGTCCACGCGCGGCCACGCCCAGCCGTCTTCCGACCATGCGATGTGTACGCTTCCGATGGCGAGGGTCTGCCCTTCCGGCAGGCGTTCGCCCAGGCGCGCCAGCAGCGCCGTCAGCGCGGCGCGATTCGGGTCGGCGGCCTTGTCCGCTGCGGGCGCGAACGCATGCACGTGGCAGGCGTATTGCGCGCGGGTCAGCGCAACGTAGAGCACGCGGAAACGCTCGTCCTGGTCCGCGTACATCTCTTCCGCGACCGCCGCGTCGAAATCCGCGCTGCCCAGGTCGAGCACGCGCCCGCCGGTGCGCGGATCGTGCACCAGCGGAGTCGCCGACTTGCGACCTTCGTGCGCCCACATCAATGGCAGGAACACGACCGGGAATTGCAGGCCCTTGCTCGCATGCAGGGTCATCAGGCGGACGCGCCTGGCATCCGATTCGATCCGCAGCTGCTGTTCCTCGGCGGCATCGTCGGTGGATTGCTCGCCGGAACGCTGCGCGGACAGCCACGCAAGCAGGCTCTCCGGGCCGTCGCAGTCCTGGTTTGCTGCCTGCAGCAATTCGCCGAGATGGCGCACGTCGGTCAACAGCCGCTCGGCGTTCGCAGCGGCCGTGAAGACCGCGGCGTTCGCGGCGACGACCGACTGGATCACCGATTGCACGCCGCCAGTGCGCCATTGGCGGTTCCATGAGAGAAACCGATCCGCATGTTGCTGCCAGCGATCCGGCGCATCCAGCAGCTCCTCCAGCGCGCCCAGGTCGAGTCCGAAAAAGCGCGTTGCAAGCGCGGCGCGAAGCGCAGGCTCATCGGACGGATGCGCGATCGCGTACAGCAGCACCTGCAACTCACGCGCGAGATCGGTGCCGAAGACGCTTTGCCTGCCGGCGCCGACGCAAGGGACGCCGCGCGCGGCGAGCAGGCTGCGCAATCGCGCGATGTCGTCGTTCTTCGGCAGCAACACCGCGAGATCGCCGGGCTTGAGCTCCTCGTCGCCGATCCGGAACGCGCGCGATTGCAGCATTCCTGCGATCCGGTTCGCGCACGCCACGAGCGCGGCGTCGCGTCGCGCTTCCTTGTTGCCGGCATTGTCGGCAGAAACGTGGAATGTGAGCGGACGCAGGCACGGCAGGCCAGCTTCGGTCAGCGGCGTCTGGTCCACCTTGGTTCCGCCGTCGATCGGTTCGTAGGCGATCCCGGTCGATCCGGACTGGCTCAGATTCGTGCCTGCGAGCCTGAACAGATCGTTGCATGCGCCGATCAATCCGCTCGACGAACGGTAGTTGGTGTGCAGGTCGAGCCTGGAGGTCGCGCTGCGTTTCGCGGCGAGGTAGGCGTGGATGTCGCCGCCTCGGAATCGATAGATCGCCTGTTTCGGATCGCCAATCATCACCAGCTGCCCGCGCGGCGCATCGGCATCGTCGCGATGGATCCGGTCGACGATCGCGTACTGCCGCGCGTCGGTGTCCTGGAATTCGTCCACCAATGCGACCGGCCATTCGGCGAACAGGCTGTCCGCGAGCATCCGGCCGGCATCGCCATGCAAGGCATCGTGGGCGCGGGCGATGATCGCGTCGAACGTCAGCAGGCCGCGCTCGTGCAGTCGTTGCTCGCGTTGCGCGAGCAGGTCGGCGCGATAGCGGATCAGCGCGGACGCCTTGGCCGGTGCGTCGGCGTGCGCCAGAAGTTCGAGTGCGCGCCTGGCGAATGACAGCACCGGATCGGCGCGCGCCTGCGCGAGCGCCACCGGTTTGAAGTGGCTTTCCAACGGGCCGGCGAGTGGCTCCTTGAGCCGGTCCGGAATGGGCGCCAGCGCATTGCCGGTCGCGATGAAATCGGCCAATACCTCGAGCTGCGCCTTCAGTTTCGAGTTGCTGCGCGCGAAATGCGCGCCATCGCCGATGAAGTCGCGAATCGCAGCAGCGTTCTCCGGCAGCATCATCGCGTCGATCTCGGCGGAGTCGATTTCGCGGATCGAAACCCCAGGCGCGAGCGCGAGTTTCAACGCGCCGTCGAGCGCCTTCCGGCCCGACGCGAACCACGCCCGGTCGCCATCGTCCATCCCGGCATCGGATTGCGCGAGCCGTCGCCACAAGTCGTTGCGGAGCTCGCCGTCGATGACGTCGGACGCGATCTGCTCGCCGAGGTCGAACGCGCTACCGCTTTCGAACGGATGGTCGGCGAGGATCTTCCTGCACAGCCCGTGCAGGGTGGTGATCGGCGCGATGTCGAGCTCGGCCTGCGCAAGACGCAGCCGATTCAGGTCCGCCCGGACCATGGAGGCCACGCCGGACCAGCGTACGGCCAGCCAGCGGTCGCCCGCATCGGCGAGTGCGTCCATGTCGATGCGACCCTCGGCGTCGGCGATCCTGCGTTCGGCGAGTGCGGTCGCACGCAGCAGGCGCGCACGAATGCGTTCGCGCAATTCCTGCGCCGCGGCGATGGTGAACGTGGTCACCACGATCTGGCGCGGATCGTTGCCGCATTCGAGCAGCAGCCGCAGGTACAGCATCGCGATGGTCCAGGTCTTGCCAGTGCCCGCGCTCGCCTCGATCAGGCAGCGGCCGGCCTCCGCCAGCGGCAGGCTGCGCCAGTCGGACAGGAGGTTCGCCTGCGTGGTCGATGTGGAGGTCATGCGGCTTGCGTCCCCGATGCCGGCAATTCGATCAGCGCACGCAGCCGCATCGCCTTTTCCTGCAGCACGTCGAAATCGTTCGTGCCGCGTTCGAACCCGGCATCACCGGCAAGCAGGCGCGCCAGTACGCGGGCGTAGCCGGGTTCGAAATCGCGTTCGCCCTTGCCGCCCCAGCTACCGGTGGACCCCTGCCAGCTCCTTGCCGCATCGTCGGGCTTGGCGGATTCGGCGACCGTGGCCCAGCTGGTCTTCGGGAAATACCAGCGTGGATCGGTCTGCGCCGCCTGCCAAAACTCAAGCAACATGCGCAGGCGCACGCGCAGACCGTCGGCCATCGCCGCAACGGTGGCCCGGTCGTCGGCCTGCGCCGCAGCGGTGAACGCCGCGTCCCATCCGTTGATGGCGTCCTGCCATGGGTGCTTGCTGTTCTTAAGCAGCACGCGCAGCGTCGCCGGCCGTTCTCCCTGCGGGTCGGCGAGGCGCAGCAATGCCCATTCGATGAACAGGCCGATGCGCTGCCTGAAGTCGAGATCGCTTTCCTGCTTGCCGGGAAACGCATCCATGATCCAGCGCGCGCCCTCGGTTGCGTAGGCGCGCACGAGTTCGCCTTCGATGCGCAGTTCGCCGATCGTGTGCGGCGATGCAAGCACGGCGCGGCGAGGCATTCCATCTGCGAACAGGGCATGGCCATCGATGCCGTCCAGCAGTTCCCGCACCTTGTCGCACTCGGTTTCCCATGCCGCATCGCCGAGGCGTCCGGGTGGCAGCAGGCCGGTCAGTCGCAGCCATGCGGGCGGTTGCCCGGGCAATGCGCGCGCGCCGCGCACGACGCATTCCATGAACACGCGCCTGGCGACGGAGGCGATCGCATCGACGCTTGCCTCCAGCGATTCGCTGTCGTCGAGTTGTTCCGCATCGAGTGCATCGAGCCGCAGCTTGAGCCGCCGGTTCATGAATTGCCGCGACGGGTCCTTGAACCACGACAGCACGTCCGTCAGCACGATCGTCGATGTGTCCGCCAACGTGAAGCCCGGTTCGCGTGGCATCTCCGCGGCGTGCCTCGCTGCGGATCCGTCGCGCATGGACCGATTCGCAGCGGCGAGGTCCATCGCCGCGAAATCGTCGCGGTACGAGAACAGCGCGACGTCGCTGCCATCGAAATAGCGCGCGTCGAACGGTTGCAGCGGGTGCCGCACGAGCCACGGGCGACACCGGCGCTCGGCGTCCGCGTCGATGTCCTTGCCGGGCTCGATCGCGGCGGCAGCGTCGAGCGCCGCGAGCAGTTCGGCGAGTGGCGCGGCCGGGTTGCGCGCGGTTCCGTTGCCGACGTCTTCGCCGAGATAGCTCAGGTGCAAGGCATCGCGTGCGGACATCGCGGTCTGCAGGAACAGGTAGCGGTCGTCGTTGCGCACGTCGCGGTCGCCGATGCGGCGGTGCTTGCCCATCAGGTCGAGACCGCCGTCGCTGACCGCGCGCGGGAATTCGCCGTCGTTGAGTCCGAGCACGGCGACCACGCGGAACGGGATCGCACGCTGCGGCACCATGCCGCAGAACGTCGCGCCACCCATCAGGAAACCCTGGCGTTCCGGCGCGGCTGCCATGCTTTCGCGCAGCAGGTCGCGCACCACGGTGAAGTCGAGTTCCGGATCGAGCCCGGCCTGTGCCGGCTCGCTGGCGATCGCGCGGATGAAATGCAGCAGCAGGACGCTGGCCTCGCGCGCATCGCGATCCATTCCATCGACCCGGAAGATGGCCTCGAAGCGTTCCTCGAGGCGCTCGGCCCAGGCGCTTGCGCGCATCGGATGGGTACCGAATTCGCACCAGCGCGAGAGTTCCGCGAGGGTGTTGTCGAGGGTGCCGAGCAACGCGGCCTGCGGTCCCGCGATGCCGTCGAGCGGTGCGATTTCGCTGCCATCGGGCAGCACGACAACCAGTTGTTCGTCGCCATCGGACGCGCCCATCGCATAGCCGGCGAGCATGCGGTCCATGCCCCAGGCGAACGTGTGTTCGGCGATCGCGGGCACGTCGAAGCGTACCCGGAATGGCCCGTCCAGCGCCCAGGCGACGCGGCAGTTTTTCAGCCAGCCGGCCAGCACGTCGATATCGCGGACGGACAGGCCGAAGCGGTCGGCGATCTGCGGCACCGCGAGCAGGTCGATGACTTCCGGTGCGGTCAGTCGCGACTGCGGCAGTTCGAGCAATCGGCCGAATGCCAGGAACAGGGGATGCGAGCGTGCGATGGCAACATCGGCGAGGTGGTAGGGCAGCGGTCCGGAATGGACGCCGGCTTCGCCGAACACCGCGGGCAGCAACGGCGCGTAGGCCTGCATGTCAGGCGCCATCACCACGATGTCCGCCGGCTTCAGTCCGGGTCGTTCCGACAGCTCGCGCAGCAAGGCATCGCGCAGTACTTCGAGTTCGCGCAGGCGGGTATGGCAGGCGTGGACGCGCAGCGAGCGGTCGGCGCGCTGGATGGCGCTGTCGTCCGTCGAGGCGATCCACCCAGGTTCCGCGCGACGGATGCTTTCCTGCAATCGTTGCAGCCGGTTGGCCGGATCGATTGCCGCCTCGCGCCGGTCCAGGTGATGGCGTTCGTCGATCGCCGCGTCGCTGTCCTCCAGGGCGAGCATGAAGTGCTGGCCGAGGCGGCCCCAACTCGCGAGCAGGGGATGGCCCTGCTCGAGGAACGCGGTTTCGGTAGCCGCTGCATCGATGGCGTGTTTGAGCATGTCGCGCAGCCTGCTGCGGTCGTCGCGCATGCCGGCCCAGAATTCGCGACAGGGATCGGGCACGTACAGCACCACCAGCCGGTGCCTCGCCACGGCCCGCAACACGGCGAGTTCAGATGGCGCGAGATGGCTGATGCCGAACACATGCAGGGGCTCGCCAGATCCGGTGCGCGGTGCGCTGTCCAGGGTGGCGATCAACTGGGACAGGCGCTCGCCGCGATGCGGCACGCCGATCTGCGCGCGCAACCGTCGCCACAATGGCCCGTGGAATCCGGGATCGGGCGTCGTCCCGCGTCCGGCCGCCCATGCCTGCAGCCAGTCAGGCCGGTACACGAGGTATTGGGTGTAGATCCGCGCGAGGCGGTCGGCCAGCTGGAAGCGTCGCCGGGCGACGTCGTTGCCGCGCAGATAGGCGCGGATTTGCGGATCGTCGAGTCCGTCGAGCAGGTCGTGGATGCGCCAGCGCAGGCTGTCGCGCTGGTAGGCGCGCAACGCGACCGCGCGCTCGCCAAGGACTTCTTCGGCGAGCCGGTCGAGCCACGCGCTCGGCAGCACCACGTCGAGGTTCGCGGCGATGCCGGCATTCCCGCGCTTGCGCGCCAGCGCGCCCAGCAGCCACTGGCGCATGCCGGGATGGGCGGCGATCACGGTCTGCGGCGCCAGCACCGCCTCGGGCGGACTGGAATCCAGCAACAGCAGCAGGGGATCGAGCAGCGCTTCGAGCCGGCTCGCCCTGTACACGACCATGCCCGCCGCGATGCCTGCGCCCGTGTCCCGCAATCCCATCGCCGGTGCCCCCATTCGTCTGTCGTGGTCGCAGTATCAAGGTAACCGCATCGTGTCTCACCCGGCGACACGGCGGTCGAAATGGTCGTGGTCGCGACGCGCGCAACTCATTCGGCCGCCTGCCCGGGTTTGCTAGGCTGCGCCGATGACGAGTCGCAAACCGAAATCAGCCGGAAGGCGCGCACCGTCGCCCGCAGGGCCGTCGGTGGATGCGCATCCACCCGCAGCCAAGCCGCAGCCTGGCGAGGCCGAGTTGCCGTTCCGGGCCGAGCCATCGGCAACCTTCGAGCCGATGATCATTGCCGAGATGTCGCCGGCCCGCGAGCCGTCGCCCGATCCATTGGCCCTGATGCACTGGAGCGGTCGCTTCGGCCAGTACTGGTTGCTGATCCGCGGCCATCGGCCGATCGGGACCCTGCTGCTGCTGTGGCCGACCTGGTGGGCGCTGTGCCTGGCCGCCAATGGTTTCCCGTCGCTGAAACTGGGACTGGTCTTCACCTTCGGCGTCTGGCTGACGCGCTCGGCGGGCTGCGTGATCAACGACTACGCGGACCGCTGGCTGGATCCGCAGGTCGAGCGCACGAAGTCGCGGCCGCTCGCGACCGGCGCGGTGGGCGGGCGTGAGGCGCTGATCGTGTTCGCGGTGCTGATGCTGGTCGCGTTCGGACTGGTGCTGCTGACCAACCGGCTGACGGTCGAACTCAGCGTCGTCGGCGTCTTCCTCGCGGCGAGCTATCCCTACCTCAAGCGTCATACCTACCTGCCGCAGGTGTACCTCGGGCTCGCGTTCGGCTGGGGCATCCCGATGGCGTTCGCCGCGGTCCAGGGCGAAGTGCCGACGCTCGCATGGCTGCTGTTCCTCGCCAACGTGGTGTGGGCGACCGCGTACGACACCTGGTACGCGATGGTCGATCGCGACGACGACCTGCGCGCGGGCGCGAAGTCCACTGCGATCCTGTTCGGCGAAGCGGACCTCGTCGCGCAGGGCGTGCTGTATGCGCTGTTCCTCGCCGCGCTGGTGTTCGTCGGCCAGCGGGCGGCATTGGCCTGGGAGTATGACGCCGCGCTGGCGGTCGCCGCGGGACTGATCGCGTGGGAGTTCCGGATCGCGCGCCGCCGCGATCGCGATGGCTGCTTCCGTGCGTTCCTGCACAACAACTGGGTCGGCGCGACGGTGTTCGTGGGAATCGTGCTCGGCGTGGCGATGCGATGACAGGCGGATTTCCCGTCTTGGCCTGTGGCACGATGCATCGTCGTTTAGACCGACCAGGCGGACACATGCGTTGGGCAAAACTCGTACTGACAGTCGTCGCCTCGCTCACTGTGATGCAGGCACAAGCCGGCGGCGTCACGACGAACGATCCTTACAGCGCCTATGCAACCGCGACAGCATCGGCGCTCGCGAAGAGCGCTTCACCGCGCGACTGGGCGCTGGCCTCTCAGTTGCTCGGCTTCCGCGACAATCCGCTCATGCAGCCGGACGCGTCGGCGGCACTGTTGCGCAAGGCCGCGCAGGCCGCTCCGACCGACCCGCTGGTGCAATGGATGTGGGCCGATGCCTACAGGGCGGGGGAAACATGCGGCACGCCGGCGCAGTGCCAAGACCGCAGCATGGCGCTGGTCCGGCTCGAACCGGACAACGCGGCAGGATGGCTCGCGGTTTTCGATCACGCCGCAGATCCGAAGGACGCCGCCCTCGAAGAGCAGGCGCTGGCCCGGATGGCGGCCCTGACCCATTTTGACGAGCACATCGACTTGGCTGCCAAGGCTTGGCTGGATGTCTACAAGCGTTACCCCCCGCCGTCACCGGCGTCCCTGTCCAAGAAGGACCCGCAAGCCATCTTGTTGGGTAGTCCCACCAGTCTGGCCCTTCGTGAGGCCGGTTATTCGACGGTTTCGGTGGGACCGCAAATGGTGTTCCAGTCCTGCAGGCGTTCGACGAACTCCGGACTCCCCGCCGCCCATTTCGCCGCTTGCGGGCAGATAGGACGCCTGCTGATGGAAAAGGGGCAGATCCTCACCCAGCGCGTCCAGGGTTTCCTCATCCTGCGCATCGCCGGCGAAGTCAAGCCGGTCGATCTCCCGGCCATACGCGAGTTGATGTGGCAACGCGCGGACTTTTACCGAAAGCGCGGTCTGTTGGATGCAGCGACCGGGAAGGCGATGCTCGCGAGTTGGGCTTTGCACAACAACGACCAGGCGGCGATCGACTGGCACCTGCGTCGCTCGGGACTGCCGCTGCACCCGCCCGCGACGTGGCAGCCGACATTCGACGGCCAGCCGCTGGACATGCTCCACGCCCAATGACAGAGGAAGCGGACCGCGTACCGGCGCGTCCGCCCGGCATTCGCGCGCATCGCGGCCAGCGAGCACGACAACGAACATCTGGGCGCAGCGATGTCGTCGCCAAGCAGAACTACATGAACCTGATCCAGTCCAACGACAGTGAAATGCCGGCCGTCCAGTTCGAGCTGACGATCTTCGACACCCCGTTGATGCCGCCCGCCGGCTGGCGGGCAAACCGTGAACGGCAAGCTGATCGAACCCCTCGACGATGCGATGGGCACTACGCCCTAGCGCGCTGGCACCCGCGCCGCGACCCACGCGTCCACGCGCTGCACGCCTGCACGTTTCAGCACGCGCGCGCACTCGTGCAAGGTCGCGCCGGTCGTCATTACGTCGTCGACGAGGGCGACGTGCGCGGGCAGCAGATTGCGGCCCACCGCGAACGCATCGCGTGGATTGCGTCGCCTTGCGAGTGCGCCGAGGCCACTCTGCGGGGCGATATCGCGGATGCGGCGCAAGCCAACGTGCAGCAGCGGGATCCCGAATGATGCCGCCAAGGGCCGCGCGAGTTCGAGCGCCTGGTTGTAGCCGCGCTGGCGCAGGCGTTTGGGGTGCAGCGGTACCGGGATCAGCGCCTGCGGACGATCGGTATCGACGGACATCGCGTCCATCAACATGACGTGCATCGCCTCGGCCAGCTCGCGCCCGGCGGCGAGGTCGTGGTGGAACTTGAAGCCAGGCACCAGCCGGTCCACCGGAAAGCCGTAGCGGAATGCCGCGTGGACGCGATCCAGCGACGGATTCTTCCTGAGGCAACGCCCGCAGGCCGCGACCGGTTCGGGCATCGGCAACCCGCAACGTGCGCAGGCGCTGAGGTTCCACGGCAGCGCGCGCTGGCAGTCCACGCACAGGTCATGGCCGTCCGCGCCGGCCTCGCCACAGACCAGGCAGTGCGTCGGCAGCAGTGCGCGGCCGAGTCGCGCGAACCATCCGTCAACTCGCGTCCCAGGGTTCGAGTTGACAGGCATCCGTGGCGTTCCCAGACTGGCGTCTGCGCACATTGCCAGCCCCGGAACCTCGATGCCAGCCACCCTGCAACAGTCGACCGCCCCGTCGCGCGATGCCGTCCGCGCCCTGTTCGAACTGCCGTTCACCCTACTGCTGTTCCGCGCCGCGACCGTGCACCGCGGGCATTTCGATCCGGCCGAGGTGCAGGTCTCGACCTTGCTGTCGGTCAAGACCGGCGGCTGTCCCGAGGACTGCGCTTATTGCCCGCAGGCCGCGCGTTACGCGACCGGGGTGAAGGCGCAGAAGCTGATGACGACCGCGGCGGTGCTGGAAAAGGCGCGCGAGGCGAAGGCCGCCGGCGCGAGCCGTTTCTGCATGGGCGCCGCCTGGCGATCGCCGAAGGATCGCGACGTCGCAAAGGTCGCCGAGATGGTGTCGGCGGTGAAGGCGCTCGGTCTGGAGACGTGCGCGACGCTCGGCATGCTCACCGGCGAACAGGCCGACGCGCTCAAGTGCGCCGGGCTGGACTACTACAACCACAACCTCGACACCGCGCCGGAGTTCTACGGCGAGATCATCCACACGCGCGAATTCCAGGACCGCCTCGACACCCTCGAACACGTGCGCGCGGCCGGCATGAAGACTTGCTGCGGCGGGATCGTCGGCATGGGCGAGTCGCGCGACCAGCGCGCGGGCCTGCTGCACGCGCTCGCGAGCCTGCCGGCGCATCCGGATTCGGTCCCGATCAACCGGCTGGTGCAGGTGCCAGGCACGCCGCTGGCCGGCACCGCCGAGATCGACCCGTTCGAATTCGTGCGCACCATCGCGGTCGCCCGCATCCTGATGCCGCGCGCGATGGTGCGGCTGTCGGCCGGGCGCGAATCGATGTCCGACGAACTGCAGGCGCTGTGTTTCCTCGCCGGCGCGAACTCGATCTTCTACGGCGAGAAGCTGCTGACCACCGGCAATCCGGACGTCGCCCGCGACCAGGCCCTGTTCGCGCGGCTCGGGTTGCGGCCGATGATTGTGGAAGCCGCTGAAGCCGCCACGACGACCGTCCACGCCGACGTGCTGCTGCCGGCCGATGCATCCGCCTGCGCTGCTTGAACGCCATCGCCAAAGCCCAACCTGACAAGCGGTCGGCGCGGCCCGACGAGCCAGCGCGAAACGCGCAGCACGTCTCGCTTTCACCCCCCAAATCGGCGCAATCATCGCCGAAAGGGGCGGATTCCGGGCGTGTCATGAGCAGGGTCAACATCCACCAGAGGTTGCAGGAAGCAGCCGAGCAACGGGTCGAACAGGACCTGGTGCGCCATCGCCGCGAGCTGAGCCAGCGCAAGGACGCGCGGGTGTTGTCCGACGGCCAGCGGCTGATCAATTTCAGCAGCAACGATTACCTGGGCCTTGCACAGAACCCTTCGATGGTCAGCGCGATGCAGGTCGCGGCGCAGAACTGCGGAGTCGGCGCCGGCGCGTCGCACCTTGTCTGCGGCCATCATGCCGAACACAGCGCACTCGAGCGCACCATCGCCGACTGGCTGGGATATCCGCGCGCGCTGCTGTTCGGCTCGGGCTACCTGGCCAATCTTGCGGTCGCGCAGGCGTTGCTGCGCCCGGGCGACGTGTGCCTGCAGGACAAACTCAACCATGCAAGTCTGATCGATGGCGCAAGGCTCGCCCAGGCGCAACTTGTGCGCTATCCGCATGCCGATGCCACAGCCGCGCGCCGGCAGGCGGAGTCGCGCCCGG
>JBBQHA010000092.1:0-12990 GCA_038323475.1 Lysobacterales bacterium | reverse complement strand
GGCTGGATGCCGTCGGCGACGATCAGCGCGTCAACAAGCCAAGGTCTTGCAGGCGCGCGCGCCAAGCCCTGGGGTCTTGCGACAGGTCGCGGATGCCGGTGATTTCGCGCAGCGCCTGGTAGCTCCAGTCCACGTCCTGCCGATCCGAGCGCGGATCCTGGGCGATCGCGAGCAAGCCGGGAACCGCATCGTAGCGTTCGGCGAGTTGCAACGTTCCGGATTGCGCAAGATTGCAGAACGCGCGTTCGCGTATCGATTGCACATGGTCGTTCGCGGCAACCGACAACAGCGGATCGACGGCTTCGGCACCGCCGAAAATGCCAAGCGACTCCACCGCCCAGCGGCGCAATTCGGGATCGTCGGTGCGGGCGGTCGCGACCAGCACGGCGAAGATGCGCTCGCGTTCGACCCCACGCGCGCCGATGGCTCCGAGGTGCCAGAGCATCCACGCTCCGACGCCGCGCGGATCTTCATGCAGGCGCTGGATCAGGTGTCCGACTTCCTGCGGGGTCTTGGCCACGCCATCCTGCGCGAGTTGCACCTCGAAGCCGGCCATGCGCACTTCGAGTCGCGGTGAGTTCATCGCCGTCGCGATGATCGCTGCGAGCCTGTCGCTGGAATCGATCCGGCCGCGCCAGCCTTGTGCGTTCCGCATCACGTAGTCCGCTGCGCCCTTGTAGCGATTGATCGCGAGATTCAGCGCTTCCTCGGCGCGTTTTTGCGGTGGCAGCGCTTCCACCATGCCGGTATAGAACGCGTCGAAATGCGGGTCCGTCGACTCGCCATGTTCGGTCAGCCGCGAGGGGGCGCCACCGATCTGCTGGAACGCAGTGACATGCAGGTCGTTGCCGGCCGCGAAGGTGCAGGCGGTGGCAATACAAAGAAGCAGTGCGATCGGGCGGACGACGGGTTTCATCGGGAGTGGCCGTGGGTGGTGTGGGCCTGTCGAACGCGGGGACCCGGCAATCGGGGTCACCCAGGAGACGATTGCGGCATGATATCCGCATGCCGTCCAGCCGCCATCAAACGACAGGCATGGCGCAACAGCCGGCGCAGTTCGGTTGCGGGCTGGACGCGCCGATCCTGATCCACCGCCTGTTCTTCGCGGTATTTCCCGATGAGGCCGCGCGGCACGCGATCGCCAGGGTGGCCGAAGAGTTGCGCACGAGCCGCCGAGTGCGCGGCCGCTGGATCGATCCGCTGCGCTATCACGTGACCCTGCATTTCCTCGGCGACAACCCGGAGCTGCGCAGGGACATCGTCGATCGCGGCACGGCCGCCGCAGGCAGGGTTGCCATGCCTGCTTTCCGGATCAGCTTCGATCGACTCGCCAGCTTCCATGGCCGCACACCGCCTGGCGTACTCCTCTGCCCGGACCAGGCGACACCCGTGCACGCGCTCTGGCAGGCGCTGGGCTGCGAACTCCTGGCTGCCGGGCTGGGCGCTGGGGTCGAGCCGCGCTTCACCCCGCACGTCACCCTGTTCCATGGCGACGATGGGCCGCTCGAACCCGAATCCATCGCACCGATCGCGTGGACCGCGCGCGCGTTCGTCCTGGTGCACAGCGTGGTCGGCCAGAAGGACTACCGCGTGCTGGGCAATTGGCAGCTGCAGGGCTGAGCGCGGCTGGCGACTCACGACGTATCATGCGCAGCGTCGCGCCGTTTCCCGGCGCATCCAACGAGGCGACCATGGCAGTGAAGGACAGCAACGGCAACGTACTCGCCGACGGCGACAGCGTCGTCGTGATCAATGACCTCAAGGTCAGGGGTTCCTCGATCCCGCTCAAGCGCGGCACCGTGATCCGGAACATCCGCCTCGTCGAGGACGACGACGAGAACATCGAAGGCAACTCGGACAAGATCAAGGGACTGGTGCTCAAGGCCTGCTATTTGAAGAAGGCATGAGCGGTATGATCGATCCGGCGGTTGGCCGCATCGATGCAGGCCGCGGCCACTGACGTGCGTGCCGGTTGTACGAGGCATGCATCGAACGGACTCCCAGGGATATCCGGATCATTGCCGACCCGACCCAGCTTCAGCGCGCGGAGAGCTTCGCGACCTTCCGTCTCGGAAACGTGCATGCCTTCCATGAAACCGAGCAGTTGCTGGTGGGGGCGATCGTGCAGGCCAGGGAACGCGGCGAGACGGAACTGATCGTCGATATCACCGGGCTTACCGGTTTTGCGCCGCCGACTCTCAGCGCGCGGCACAGCCTGGCCCGCACATGGGCGGCTGCGTCGCAGGGGCAGGTCCGGCTCGCGGTGGTGGCACGGTCGGCATTCGTTGATCCGCAGAAGTTCGGTGTCGTCGCCGCTGCGAATTTCGGCCTGCACGGCGATGTCTTCGTAACTGAAGCCGAGGCCGTTGCCTGGCTGCGGGAACCGGGCCAGGGAGGCCGTGCGGCAGGCCGTCCGGAGACGGCTTGCCGATGGGAAGACATGGCCTCGCTGCTTCAGCGGCGATGCTGGCCGTCGTGCTTCTGGCGATAGATGCGGCGGCTGTCGCGATTGTCGGTCCGCTGGATGTGGCCCTGTTCGTAGCGACCGACATTGCCGTCGCGGCCTGCGCGCGCTTCGGCGTGGTCGGCGTGCGCCTCGCGGCCTTCGAGGCGGCCGGCTTCGCGATTGGTCAGCGTGCCGTTCTCGACGCCATCGTGGATGCGCTGTTCCTGGTTGACGTTGCGTTGCACGTCGTTCTGCATCCGCTCGGAACTGCGCGAGTCCGGATTGCCGGTCTGGGCGTCGTGCTTCTGGTTCTGGATCGCCTGGCTTTCGCGATTCTGCTGCTTCTGGATCTGCGCCTTGTCGGCATCCGACAAGGTGCCGTCGCGCATGTCGCGCTTCTCGGTGCGGTCGATCCGCGCCTCGCCACGCTCGAGTCGCGACGCCTCGCGGGTGTTGAGTTCGCCGGACTTGAGGCCCTGCTCGATGCGCTGTTGCTGGTTGACGTCGCGTTGGGTCTCGCTGCCGGCAGTCTGCGCCTGCGCATTGAGCGCGAAGCCCAGGCCCAATGCGATCGAAGCGGTCAGCGCGAGGCGGCGATGATTGCGCAGGTTCATGGTGCACTCCTTCATGGATGGTGGCTGCGGGCGCCACCTTGTGGACAGGAGAACGGCAGGCGTCCAAAAAGGTTGACGCGATCCTGAACTGGCTGGTCAGGTAGCGGCCTGTTCGTGCGAATTTCCGGACTGACCTCGGGACGATTCGGCCAGCATCGCGACATGTCGGCAATGCGGCCGCGATAAGATGCCCCACCTGCGATCGAGAGAACACCAATGACCATCACCATGCATGCGGCTTCCGTTCCCGTTTTCCAGCAGATGCTCGGCGCGCTCGGCGACAACCTCGCCAAGGCCGAAGCGCATGCCGTGGAGAACAAGATCGAGCCCGAAGCCTTGCTCAAGTCGCGGCTGTTTCCAGACATGTTCACGTTCACCCGCCAGGTGCAGGTCGCCTGCGATTTCGCCAAGGGCGTCTCCGCCCGGCTCGCGGAAGCGGACGTGCCGGTTTATGAGGACAAGGAGCAATCCTTCGAGGAATTGCGCGCATTGGTCGCGAAGACGATCGCATTCATCGGCAGCCTCGATCCGGCGCGCTTCGAAGGAAGCGAGCAGCGGACGATCGTGACGCGCCCCGGCACGCCGCGCGAGCGCGCCTTCTCCGGCCAGGCTTACCTGCTGACCTACGGCCTGCCGCAATTCTTCTTCCACGTCACCACCGCCTACGCGCTGCTCCGCCACAACGGCATCGCAATCGGCAAGCGCGATTACATGGGGTGAGGAAGGCCGCTAGCGAGCCATTGGTTCGCGGCCTGACGAACGCCCATCGGCGAGGCCGATGGGCCGGGAAGTTCTCTAAGGAAACCTGCACATGACGATTGCAATCACCCGCGATGTGAGCGCGAGCCTCGCCGACTGCCAACTGTCGTTCGTGGATCGCGATGCGCCCGACGTCGCCCGCGCCGCCGCGCAGCACCATGCGTACCGGCAGGCCTTGGAATCGCTCGGCTGCCGCGTACTGTCGCTGCCGGCCCAGGATGCGATGCCCGATGCGGTCTTCGTCGAGGACGTCGCGCTCGTGCTCGACGAGGTCGCGATCATGACGCGGCCGGGCGCCAAGTCCCGTCGCGCGGAGGGCGCTTCGGTGGCTGAAGTCCTTGCACGGTATCGTCCGCTGCTCGCGATCGAGGCTCCCGGAACGCTCGATGGCGGCGACGTGCTGCGCGTAGGCCGGAGCATCTATGTCGGCCAATCGGCGCGCAGCAACGCCGACGGCATCGACCAGTTGCGCGAGCACGTCGCCGCCTTCGGCTACACCGTGCAGGGCGTGCCGACGCGCGAATGCCTGCACCTGAAATCGGCGGTGACGCAGGTCGCCGACGACACCTTGCTGATCCAGCCGGAGTGGGTCGATCGCGACGTGTTCGCCGCGTATCGCCTGATCGAGATCGACCCGACCGAGCCGCATGCCGCGAATGCGCTGCGCATCGGGTCGGGCGTGGTCTATCCGGACTGCTTCCCGCGCACGCAGCAACGGATGGCCGACGCGGGCATCGACGTCGTCGCGGTCGACCTGTCCGAATTGCAGAAAGCAGAAGGCGCCACGACCTGCTGCAGCCTGGTGTTCCGCGACCTGGCGGAGAGCTGAGGTTTCCATCATCGACGGATAACGCGCGGTCGGTCAGGCTATGCGCCATCTCGGTCAGTGAAGGGCAACGTCAATGCAGGTCAAGGTCTTCAATCGGCAGGGGCAACTGGTCGGGCCGATGGAATCGGCAAGGGTGGTCAAGACCGATGCGGAATGGGCGGCGCAACTCACGGACGAGCAATACCGCATTGCGCGAGGCAAGGGTACCGAGGCGCCGTTCTGCGGCACCTTGCTCGACAATCACCAGGACGGCGTCTACGCCTGCATCTGCTGCGGGCTGCCGCTGTTCAAGTCGGATTCGAAGTTCCACTCCGGCACCGGCTGGCCGAGTTTCTTCCAGCCGATCGCAGAAGAGAACGTGGTCAACCACGTGGACCGCAGCTACGGAATGGTCCGCACCGAAATCCTGTGTGCGCGTTGCGATGCGCACCTTGGCCACGTGTTCCCCGATGGCCCCGCGCCGACGCGGCTGCGCTTCTGCGTGAATTCGGATTCGCTGGTGTTCGCCGAAGCATCGGAACTGGCGACGCTGGCCGATCCTGCGACCGACACGGGCCCGTGACCCGTCCATTGATCAGCCGTGCGAGGGCAGGCGCAGGTTCCTGATGTCCTCGGGGCTCTTCAGGCGCGCGCCCTCGAAATAGTAGGCGCGCACTTCCAGTCCGCGCTCGCTCTTGCCGACGTAATAGAACCGCGGATTCCACCAGACCGGCTTGCGCAGGGCGCGGTAGAAGCCCGCGTTCTCGAGTTCGAGCAGCACGCCGATGCACGGAAACCCGCGTTCGCGCGCGTAGGCTTCAAGCAGATCGTTGGAACGGTTCATCAGCTCGCGCACCAGCGCCGTGGTGCGCCAGGACTTGCCGACGAAGGCGCGGTAGTAATACATCGGCTGTCCGAAGCGGGGCGGCAGCATCGCGATCGCCGTGCTGACGCCGGCCACCTCGCCATCCGGCGTGCGTGCGAACAGGACCACCTGCGCCAGCCGCCTGTCGATATCCATGTCGTTGCCGAGCGCGCCTTCGCGGCGCCAGAACGCGCGCACCGCTTCGGCGTCGTGCGGCGCGAGTGCGGGCCAGCCGGTGACGATCTCGAATCCGGATCGTTCGGCGGCATCGTCGGCTGGCGTCGGCGTTTCGTCGGTGGTCATGTCGGCCGGTATCCATCTGGATTCGGCACTCGAACTCTGAGTGCCTTCCGATTTCCCTCCCTCGCTGGGCGGGACAGGGCACTGGTGGGGGATCGATCCGGTCGGGCAATCACGATGCAATCCGGATCAATGGGCAAGTCGTGGATGGTAACAAGTCCGCGCGGCGATCGAGTCGTGCGCCATCGGTCGCAAATCGGCTGGGGCAGGCGCGCGCGGGTTCAGTCGTCGGTTTCGTCGAAGGCGGCATCCGGCATCGCGAAGAACGACCAGAACGGCATCTCGCGCTCGGCCCACGCGAATCCGGCTTCGTCGAACACGTCGAGCAGGGTGTCGAAGTCCCCTTTGGCGGCGTCGCGCAGGTCGTCGGCATGGTCGAACAGGAATACATAGCCAGGCGCCGGGATCCAGGATAGATCGCGCACGCAATTCGACAGCGCATCCCAGGTGGGTTCCATGGCGTCCGGAACATTCAGCGCCGCCTCGATGCGCTGCATGAGCGCGGTCCGGTCCGGGCATCCCCGCAATTCCACGCGCCGCACCAGCCAGCCCGCTTCGCTGGCTGCTGCATCGATCGAAACCAGGTCGACATGTGCGACCAGGTACACGCCGGATGAGGACGCATCGGATGTGGCGAAGTCGAAACCGGAGGTCATCGCGGCCATCTCGAAGGGTGCGGGGAATGTAATTGTGGCCGAGGCTATTATAACGCCACGGGAGATCCCCGATTGCGATGATGCGCCGAGTGCGGCGAGATGCAAGAATGGCTGTCGTCGAGGCGGATGCAGTCCGTCGGCAGGGCGCCGCACTGCCGGCCAAGCCTGCGGCGCGTGATGATTCCCGGAAACGCCATTACAGTACGCCGGTGTGCGCGCCACGCCGCGCGATCCGGCAAGACCATGAACCCACCGATCGAACTGCCGGCCACCGAGCGCCTGAGCCTGCGCCGATACACGATGGACGACCTCGACATGCACTGCGAGCTCACCCGCGACCCGGATGTGATGCGCTACGTGGGCGGCGTCAAGACGCGCGCGGAAACCGAGGAAATGCTGAGGACACGGATTCTTGCTTATTACGACGAACATCCCGGCCTGGGTTGCTGGGTCACCCGGGAACGCGCCACCGGCGCCTGCGTCGGCATGCACCTGCTGAACCACATACAGGGCGAGTCGTACATCCAGGTTGGATACATCCTGGCCCGCAAGTATTGGGGCTTTGGCTACGCGACCGAGATGTGCGTCGGCTTGCTGCGTTACGGATTCGCGCAACTGCAGTTGCCGCAGATCGTCGCGATCACCAACCTGCCGAACCTCGTTTCGCAACGCGTGCTGCTCAAGGCCGGGCTGCATCGCCACGGCGAACGCACGTTCGCGCATCCGCGCTATGCCGCCGAAGGCCCGCTCGCCTGGTTCAACCGGGATGCGGCCGACTGGCTCGCCGAAGATCGCGAGCGCGGCATCACCAATGACAGGACGCCATCCACGTGAGCCACGACCGCAACTCCGAGCGGAATCCGCAGGCAGAGCAGATGGGCGACGAATCGATGGCGCGCAACCTGGCCCACCAGGCCGAGGCGATCTGGCCGCAGGACCAGCGGTTGTTCGATCGCTACGACCTGCCAGCAGGGCCACGCATCCTCGACCTCGGCTGCGGCACCGGCGAGATCACGCGCAGGCTCGCGACGCGCCATCCGTGCGCGGCACTGACCGGCGTCGATATCCTCGAAGGCAACCTCGCGATCGCGCGGCGCGACAGCGCGGCGTTCGGCGACCGCATCCGCTACCGGCTTGGAGACGCGTTCGCGCTCGACTTCGGCGACGCCAGTTTCGACCTCGTCGTGTGCCGGCACATGTCGCAGGCGGTACCGGATTTTCCGCAGGTGCTCGCCGAGATCACCCGCGTCCTCGCGCCGGGCGGCTGGTTGCATCTGCTGTCGGAGGACTACGGCATGCTGCACATGCCGGTCGGCGAGCGCGATCCCGATCGTTTCTGGAACGAGAATGCGGTCGCGTTCCTGCGCGGCATCGGATGCGACGGCCGCATCGGTCGGCACTCGCCTGCATTGCTCGACACGGCTGGCTACCACGAGATCGCCATGGACTACATCGTCGTCGACACCTTGCGGGTTCCACGCGCGACCTTCGGCGGCATCCTGCGCGCCTGGCGCGACGGTTACGCCGAACCCCTGTCGATCGCGAGCGGGCGCGCGATCGCGGAAGTCACCGCGGATTTCGACGCGATGGTCGCGGCGATCGAAACGCCGCCGGCGTATGTCGTCTGGCAGGTGCCGGTGATTTCGGGGCGCAAGCCCGGTGGGTGACGGCGGACGCTACGCGACACGGGCCGGGCGGCCATGCTGAACCTGCATTTCGACAATGCCTTCGTACGCGAGTTGCCGGGCGATCCGGAAGCCGGGCCACGCCTGCGACAGGTGCAGGGCGCGCTGTATTCGCGCGTCGATCCCACGCCCGTCGCCGCACCGCGCCTGGTCGCGCACTCGGCGGAAGTGGCCGCGATGCTGGGCATCGATGCGGACGACATCGCATCCGCGCGATTCGCCCAGGTCTTCGGCGGCAACGCCTTGCTCGACGGCATGCAACCGTACGCGGCGAACTACGGGGGCCACCAGTTCGGCCATTGGGCCGGACAACTCGGCGACGGGCGCGCGATCACGCTCGGGGAAACCATCGACGCGGCTGGCGAACGCTGGGAACTGCAGCTCAAGGGCGCCGGGCCGACGCCGTATTCGCGCAGCGCGGATGGTCGCGCGGTACTGCGTTCGTCGGTGCGCGAGTTCCTGTGCAGCGAGGCCATGCACCATCTCGGCGTGCCGACCACGCGCGCTTTGAGCCTGGTCGCGACCGGCGAGCCGGTCGTGCGCGACATGTTCTACGACGGCCATCCGAAGGAGGAACCAGGCGCGGTCGTTTGCCGGGTGGCGCCATCGTTCATCCGCTTCGGCAATTTCGAACTGCCGGCATCGCGTGGCGACGTGGCGTTGCTGCGGAAGCTGATCGACTTCACGATCCGCCGCGACTTTCCGCAACTTTCAGGGCCGACCGAATCTCTCCATGCGGACTGGTTCGCGCAGGTCTGCGAGCGCACCGCGCGCATGGTCGCGCACTGGATGCGCGTAGGCTTCGTGCATGGCGTGATGAACACCGACAACATGTCCATCCTCGGCCTGACCATCGATTACGGTCCGTATGGCTGGATCGACGACTACGATCCGGACTGGACGCCGAATACCACCGATGCGCAGGGCCGGCGTTACCGTTTCGGCCAGCAGCCGCAGGTCGCGTACTGGAACCTGACCCGGCTCGCCAGCGCGCTGGCGCCTGCGTTCGCGTCGCATGACGCGCTGCACGCGGGCCTGCAGCGTTATTCCGACGTGTTTGCCGAAGCCGACCGCGACACCATCGCGCGCAAATTCGGTCTTCGCGAATGCCGCGCCGACGACATTGAACTGATGCGGTCGCTGCAGGCGCTCATGCATGCGGCCGAGACCGACATGACGCTGTTCTTTCGCGCACTGGCCGACCTGGACCTCGCTGCGCCGACGCTCGCACCGCTGCGCGATGCGTTCTACAGCGAAGCGACGATGCGCGCCGCCGAACCGGATTTCGATGCATGGCTCAGGCGATATGCCGCGCGCGTCGCGCAGGACGCGATGTCGCCCGCCGAACGCCGCATCCGCATGAACGCATCGAACCCGCGTTACGTGCTGCGCAACTACCTCGCGCAGCAGGCGATCGACCGCGCGGAGCAGGGCGACGAGAGGGGCATCATCGAATTGCTGGACGTCATGCGCAGGCCCTGCGACGACCAGCCTGGCCGGGATGCGTTTGCGCAGCGCCGGCCTGACTGGGCGCGCGATCGCGCCGGATGTTCGATGCTCTCGTGCAGCTCCTGAAACGGGTCGCATCGATGCGGATCGATGTTCAACTTTCCGCGCCCGCCTGCGACGCGTTGCCGTCGTCGATGACGACGCGATTGCGACCGTCCGCCTTCGCCTTGTACAACGCTGCATCGACGCGTGCCAGCCAGGCCTGCTCGTCTTCGTTCGGCATCAGCAGTGCGGCCCCGGCCGATGTGGTCACGGCGCCGCCCGGACAGCGAAGTCCCGCAGAAATCCTGGCGTGCAGATTGTTGGTGACCGTCCGTAGCCCAGCGAGGTCCACGCCCGGGAACAGCATCACGAATTCCTCGCCGCCATAGCGGAACACCCGATCCACCTTGCGCGTGGAATTCCGCAGGATGCCGGCGAACGCGATCAGGACCTGGTCGCCGGCTTCGTGTCCGTAATCGTCGTTGACGCGCTTGAAATGGTCCAGGTCCAGCATGACGAGCCCGAAGCGCACGTGGTTGCGCCGGAAGGACTCGACCGCGATGCGAAGCTCTTCTTCCATCGCCCGGCGATTGTGCAGTCCGGTCAGCGAATCGTGCGTGGCCAGTGTTTCGAGCTGCCGGTGCTGCGTCTCGGCGCGGGCCGCAAAGATGAAAGCGAACATGCTCACCAGGGCGCCATTGACCACGAACGCGATCTGGTGCGAACGCGTGACGAATCCGGTTCCGTCAACGGTCACGAGGACCAGCGTGAGCGCGGCGACCACGGCAGCCTTACTGCGATCGATCAGCAGGAAACTCGCCAGCAGCACGGTGAAGATGCCCATGATCCCGGGCGTGCCGAGGTAGTGGGCCATGACGACACCGAGACTTGAGGTGGCCGCCACGAGCAACCATCCGGCGCGTGCGGTGTCTCCCGTGCGCCAGGCGTAAGCCACCGTCGCGCAGACGAACACGACGACTCCACAGTCGACGAGCCCGACGATGGTGGCGCCGGAGAGCAGGCGATAGACCGCCAGCGGCAGGATGCCAAGCACGGCCGCCAATCCGAACAGCACGATGATCGAGAGCTGGAACTCGGAACGCAATCGATAAAGCATCGGCAGGATTTCTCAGGTTTGGTTCCAATCTCGTTGACATCGTCCCATGGACCTGCGATCAGGGTCGGTTCGCTGCGACACACAGATCAGGCCGCATGCAATGCATCCTGATGCGCCGCCGCAGCGCGGACCCGCCGGTTGGATGGGCGCTGTCGGTTCGGGATCGATCGCGGCATGATGGTGGTCCACGAGGGGAAATCGCCATGACCAGACACGTCGCAGTCATCGTCGGCAGCCTGCGCAAGGATTCGATCAACCGCAAGCTGGCGCACGCGCTGATCGAACTCGCGCCGGCGTCGCTGAGCTTCGGCATCGTCGAAATCGGCGCGTTGCCGCTCTACAACCAGGACGACGATGCCACGCCGGATGCGGCGACCGTCGCGTTCCGCGATGCGATCCGTCCGGCAGACGCGGTGTTGTTCGTGACGCCCGAATACAACCGCGGCACCTCTGGCGTGCTGAAGAACGCGATCGACATCGGCTCGCGGCCTTACGGCCACAGCGTCTGGGCGGGCAAGCCCTGCGCGGTCGTGAGCGCTTCGCCGGGCGCGGCCGGCGGCTTCGGGTCGAACCACCAGTTGCGGCAGTCGCTGGTGTTCCTCGACATGCCGGCGATGCAGCAGCCCGAAGCCTATATCGGCGGCGCCGACAAGCTGTTCGACGCCGACGGCAAGTTGAACAACGAGGGTTCCGGCAAGTTCCTCGAGAAGATCATGCTGACGTTCGCGGCCTGGGTGGAGCGCAACGCGAAGGGCTGACCCTTGCTCCGCGCTCCGCTCGACCTTGTTGTCATCTCCGGATCCGCTGTCATCCCGAGCGCGAGCGAGGGATCTGGCCGTCAGGGATCGTTTCAGTCCTGCAGAAAGCGATGGATCTGCCGGCTCGATCGTCTGCCCCTGCGAGAAAGCGAGATCCCTCGCTGCGCTCGGGATGACATGGAGCGCAAGCGCGCCCATTGGAATTCCTGTCATCCCGAGTGCAGCGAAGGATCTGGGCTTTCCTGTCATCCCGAGTACAGCGAAGGCTCTGGGCTTTCTTGTCATCCCGAGCGCGAGCGAGGGATCTGGCGGTCAGGCATTGTTTCAGTCCTGCAGAAAGCGATGGATCTGCCGGCTCGATCGCCGGTCCGTGCCAGAAAGCGAGATCCCTCACCGCGCTCGGGATGACATGGAGCGCAAGCGCGCCGATTCACTCCAGTCGATCTTCGTCGGCGCGCCATGTTCGCCCCTCACCCCGGCCCCTCTCCCGGTGGAAGAGGGGCTTCGTTAGTTGGCTCTGTGCGGATCATGTGCTCGGCAAGCTCCGGGCCGATGCCCGGCATCTTCGCCCAGTCGATCGCGTCGATCTTGTCGGGATCCAGGAAGCGTTTTGCGTAGTCGAGATAGACGCGTTCGCGCACGAAGATGTCGAACAGGTCCGGATCGACGTGGCCGTCCTTCTTCATGAAGCCGAGGATGCGCAGCGATTCGGACAGCGTCTTCGCAGGCTTGTACGGGCGGTCGCGCGCGGTGAGCGCCTCGAAGATGTCGGCGATGCCCATCACCCGCGCGGGCACGCTCATCTGGTCGCGGGTGAGGCCTTTCGGATAACCCTTGCCGTCCATGCGCTCGTGGTGGCCGCCGGCGTATTCGGGCACGCGCACCAGGTGCGCCGGCCACGGCAGCGACTCGAGCATGTCGATGGTGACGCTGATGTGGCGGTTGATGATGTCGCGCTCGGCATTGTTCAGGGTGCCGCGGCGGATCGTCAGGTTGTCGAGTTCCTCCGCGTTCAACAACGTGCGGTCCACGCCGTCCTGGGTGCGCCAGGGGCGCGCGCCGAGATCGACGATCGCCTTCACCGCGGCATCGTCCATGAACTCGCCGCCGATGTTGGACACGCGCACGCGTTCGCGGTCGGCGACTAGGTCGCGCACGCGTTGCGCATGGTCTTCATCGGACAGCTCGCCCTTGAGGCGCGCGATCTCGGCGTCGCGAAACAGCAGCTCGAAGCGGGTGTCGATGAGCTCGATGCGGTCGAACAGGGTCTGCAGCTTGGTCGCCTTGTCAACGACGTGTACCGGCGTGGTGATCTTGCCGCAGTCGTGCAGCAGGCCGGCGATCTTGATTTCGTAGCGGTCGGTCTCGCTCATCCGGAAATCGGCGATCGGTCCGCTGGTGCAGCGGGACGCGGCTTCAGCGAGCAGCATCGTCAGTACCGGCACGCGTTCGCAATGGCCGGCTGTGTACGGCGATTTTTCGTCGATCGCG
>JBBQHA010000091.1:0-13109 GCA_038323475.1 Lysobacterales bacterium | reverse complement strand
CATTAGTTTTCCCCGTGGAAGAAATGCTGGAGCAGATTTAATGCAACCCACCCGGTGATGCATGAACGAACGGCGGCCCCAAGGCCGCCGTCGTCGACAAATCGCAGTTCTCGAAAAATCAGCCCGCCGCTACCTCCGGCTCACGCGCGATGATGTTCTCGGCGCCGTGCATCCAGTCCACCAGCTTGCCGGAGATTGCCCACAGCAGCACCGCAAATACCGCGAGCACGCCGGTGATGCCGCCGAAGATCGTGAGTTCGCCGAGCTTTTCCGCATAGGCACCGACATAGCCCGCAATGATGTTGGCGGTGAAGTTGATGAGGAACCAGACACCCATGATCAGGCTCGCGAAGCGCAGCGGGGCCAGCTTGGTCATCAGCGATAGTCCGACCGGGGAGATGCACAGCTCGCCCATGGTGTGGAACAGGTAGGCCAGGCACAACCAGGTCATGCCGGCCTTGTGGTCGGCCGATGCATGCGCCTGATACACCGCCGCCACCATGCAGACGAAGCCGACTGCAGTCAGCAACAGACCGTAGATCATCTTCTTCGGCGCGGGCGGATTGACTCCGCGCCGTCCCAGCCATAGCCAGAAGGAAGCAAATATCGGCGCGAGGATCACGATGTAGATCGGGTTGAGCGACTGGAACCAGCCGGCCTTGACCTCGAAAGTGCCGATCATGCGATTGGTCCACTTCTCCGCCCAGATGTTCATCAGGCCGCCGGCCTGCTCGAACGCTGCCCAGAAGGCCACGACGAAGAGGAACAGCACGACGATGACCTTCAACCTGTCGCGTTCGTCGGGAGTCAAGGGCTTGTTGACGCCGCCGGTCATTTCGAGCGAGCGCTTGGCACCGGGACGCTTGCCCAGGTCACCCAGGTAGCGATTCGAGAGTGCGATCTGGATGACCACCGAGATCAGCATGCCGACGCCGGCGGAGAAATAGCCGTACTTCCAGCCCCAGGCCGCGTCCTCGCCGAGCGTCGAACAAATGAACGGGGCAATTGCCGCGCCAAGGTTGATGCCCATGTAGAAGATCGTGAACGCGCCGTCGCGGCGGATATCGCCCTTCGGATACAGCTCGCCGACCATCGTGGAAATGTTGGCCTTGAAGAAACCGTTGCCCACGATCAGCAGGACTAGCCCTGCATAGAACACGCTCATCGACTTCGAGCCGAAACTCGCGGCCAGCGTGAACTGCCCTGCAGCCATCACCAGGCCGCCGATGATGACGGCCAATCGCTGCCCGATGAAGTTGTCCGCGATCCAGCCGCCAATGACAGGGGTGAAATAGACGAAACCCGTGTAAAGACCGTACAACCGAAGGGCGTCGCCATCGGTCCATCCGAAACCCGGATTCGCAGCGGTCGTCGCGGCGGTCAGGCAAAGCACGAGCAGCGCGCGCATGCCGTAGTAACTGAAGCGTTCCATGGCCTCGGTCGCGAACAGCAGATACAAACCCTTGGGATGGCCCAGCCATTCCCCTTTCGGCACATACACGGGTTGTGACGACATCAAGCCACCTCGGTCGAAAAAGAGAAGAACGCGAGAATCCGGCGAGCCGGGACAGGGCCTACGGTGTACCGGTGCGAAGGACTGCCGTCAAACGGCAAGCGTGGTGCACCGCAACATCATTCAGCTAGGATCGGCCGGGCTGCCGATCATCCCGCGCACCTCGAACAACTCGGGGAAGAAGGTCAGTTCCAGCGCCTGTTTCAGGAAACCCACCCCGGACGATCCGCCGGTGCCGCGCCGGAAACCGATGATGCGCTCGACGGTTTTCATGTGGCGGAAGCGCCAGTGCTGGAAATTCACCTCGATGTCGACGAGTTGCTCGCACAGGTCGTAGGCGTCCCAGCATTCGTCCGTCCGCTCGTAGATGCGCTTGAAGACCGGCAGCAGCGCGGCCTCGCGCACGTGCGGCTGCGACCAGTCGCGCTGCAGGCATTGCGCCGGAATGGGATGGCCGTTGCGGGCCAGCCATTGCAGGCACTCGTCGTACAACGAGGGCCGCTCGAGCGCCGCGCGGAGCTCGTTCTGCGCGACGGGATCGTGCGCGAACGCGGCCAGCATCGCGGCGTTCTTGTTGCCGAGCAGGAATTCGACGATGCGGTACTGCAGCGACTGGAATCCCGACGCCGGGCCGAGGATGTCGCGGAACTGCAGGTAATCGCTGGGCGTCAGGGTTTCCAGCACCGACCATTGCGCGGTCAGTTGCTGCTGGATCTGCTTGATCCGCGCGAACATCTTGAAGCATGGCGCGAGCTGGTCGGCCTGCAGGTGGATCAGCACCGCGCGCAGTTCGTGGATCAGCAGCTTCAGCCACAGCTCGGCGACCTGGTGCTGGACGATGAACAACATCTCGTCGTGCTGCGCCGGCCTCGAATGCGGCCGCTGCGCCGACAACAGGATGTCCAGCCGCAGGTATTCGGCATAGGTGAGCTGCCCGCGCAGGTCGGTGGTGATGCCCTGCTCGAGCGCGCGTTGGTTGTCCGTGGTCGTCATGTGCCCTCCGTGCGACAATTGTACGGGCTGGCGCGTGGCTTTCGCGGCACGGCGGCGCGAATGGCCGCGGCTGCCATCGAATCCGTGCCCCGCCACCCAATTCGTTCCACTACCCGAGCCTACGCATGAGCATCGCGGCAAAGTTCGAGATCGAATATCTCCAGTACATGGACCCGACCGGCAAGCTGGTCGGCAAGGAACTCCCCGAATTCGCGCGCGACGGCAAACGCCTCGTCGAACTGTTCAAGCAGATGCTGTTCGTGCGCGTCTTCGACACCAAGGCGATCGCGCTGCAGCGCACCGGCAAGCTCGGCACCTACGCGGCCTGCCTGGGCCACGAGGCCACCCATGTCGGCATCGGCGCGTCGATGCAGCCCGAGGACGTGTTCGCCCCGAGCTACCGCGAATACGGCGCGCAGTTCATGCGCGGCGTGCTGCCTCGCGAGGTGCTGATGTACTGGGGCGGCGACGAGCGCGGCAACGATTTCGTCGGCCCGAAGAACGATTATCCGTGGTGCGTGCCGATCTCCACCCAGTGTTTGATGGCGGCCGGCGCGGCGCTGTCGTTCAAGCTGCGCAAGCAGCCGCGGATCGCGGTCGCGTGCTGCGGCGACGGTGGCTCGTCGAAGACCGATTTCTATGCGGCGCTCAATTCCGCCGGCGCATTCAAGTCGCCGTTGGTGCTGTGCGTGATCAACAACGGCTGGGCGATCTCGGTACCGCGCTCGGCGCAGACCGGCGCCGAAACGCTCGCGCAGAAAGGCATCGCCGGCGGCCTGCATTGCCTGCAGGTGGACGGCAACGACCTGATCGCGGTGCTGGAGGCGATGCGCCGCGCGACCGAGCGCGCGCGCAACGGCGAAGGCGGCAGCGTGATCGAGTTCATGACCTACCGCCTGCACGACCACACCACCGCCGACGACGCCCGCCGTTATCGCGGCGAGCAGGAAGTGAAGGACGGCTGGACCCGCGAACCCGTGGCGCGCCTGCGCACCTACCTGACCAACGCGAAGCTGTGGGACGAAGCGCAGGAAAAAGCCTGGGCCGAGGAATGCGGCAGGAAGGTCGACGCCGAGATCGACGCCTACCTCAATACGAAAACGCAGCCGGTCGAAGCGATGTTCGATTACCTGTACGCGGAACTGCCGGCGGACCTCGTCGCGCAACGGGCGGATGCGATCAGCTGGGAGAAGCGCAATGCGTGAGCGAACGCGCTTTTTCAGTTGTCACTCCGGGCAACGCGAGGGATCTGTTGTTGCCATTTCCTGCATGAAACGAGATTCCTCGGCCGCTGGCTTCGGAATGACAAGGATGGGGCGCTGACATGGCCGCGATCACATTGATTGAAGCGATCACCCAGGCCCTCGCCTACGAGATGAAACACGATCCGAACGTCGTCGTGCTCGGCGAGGACGTCGGTGTCAACGGCGGCGTGTTCCGCGCGACTGCCGGCCTGCAGCAGGCCTTCGGCTCCGAGCGCGTGATCGACACGCCGCTCGACGAAACCACGATCGCCGGGCTCACCGTCGGCATGGCCTCGCAGGGCATGCGCCCGGTCGCCGAGGCGCAATTCGACGGCTTCATGTATCCGATGGTGGACTTCCTGGTCTGCCACGCCGCGCGCATGCGCTACCGCACGCGCGGCCGGCTGACCTGCCCGATGGTGCTGCGCGTGCCATGGGGCGGCGGCATCCGCGCGCCGGAACATCATTCCGAAGCGAATGAAGCGATCTTCACCAACGTGCCCGGCCTGCGCGTGGTGCTGCCGTCGTCGCCGCAACGCGCGTACGGCCTGCTGCTCGCCGCGATCCGTGACCCGGACCCGGTGATCTTCATGGAGCCCAAGCGCATCTACCGCCAGTACAAGGAAGACGTGCCGGACGACGGCGAAGCGCTGCCGCTCGACGTGTGCTTCGTACTGCGCGATGGCAGCGACGTGACGCTGGTGACCTGGGGCTCGCAGGTCAAGGAAACCCTCGAAGCCTCCGAAGCGCTCGCTTCGGCGGGCCTCAGCGCCGAGGTCCTCGATGTCGCGACGCTGACGCCGCTGGACTTCGACACGATCAAGGAGTCGGTGCAGAAGACCGGTCGCTGCGTGATCGTGCACGAAGCCGCGAAGACCGCCGGCTTCGGCGCCGAGATCGCCGCCCGCATCGCCGAGGAATGCCTGTACGAACTGCTCGCACCGGTGCAGCGCGTGACCGGCTACGACACCCATATCCCGCTGTTCCGCCTCGAGATGAAATACCTGCCGAGCGTCGAGAAGATCGTCGCTGCGGTGAAACGTTCGTTGGCGGCAAGTTGAGCGGCGGCGGATGCGCGTCTACGACATCAACCCGGCGGACAGGGGCCTGGTCGCATTCGAGATCAATGCCAGCCTGGGCAGGCGTCGCGCCATCCACGTCGTTTCAAGGATCGAGGGTGCGCGCATCCTGCGCGGCCGGAGGCCGTTTGCATGGCTCCGCGACGAAGTATTCTGCGAATTCGTTTTGAACGAGCAACTGTTCAACGTATGGGAACCATTCGGGGACAACAATCGCTACTGGATCGGGACGAACAGCGGCGCCAGGACTTCCGCCCTGTTGCTGGTACGCCAGGCGTTCGTCGACTATGAACTCCCCAGATTCCCGTGGTTTCGCAAGTTGGACGCGACCAGATAAAGGAACGCTATGAGCGAGAACAAGACTTTCATCCTGCCCGACCTCGGCGAAGGCCTGCCGGATGCGACCATCGTCGAATGGTTCGTCAAGGTCGGCGACGTCATCCGCCTCGACGAGAACCTCGTCTCGATGGAAACCGCGAAAGCGGTCGTTGAAGTGCCCTCGCCCGTCTCGGGCAAGGTGCTGCGGCTTGCAGGCGGCCCTGGCGACATCGTCGTCACCGGCACGCTGCTGGCGGAGTTCGAGGTCGACCCGAGCTTGCCGCAGCGCGCCGAAGCGCAGGACACCGGCCACCACCACGGTGGTGGCCATGCAGCGCCCGCGGCGGAAGCGCCGAAGCCCGCTGCCGCCAAAGCCGCGGAAGCGGAGACAAAGGCCGAAGCGCCGCGCGAGGACAGCGGCACCGTCGTTGGCGCGATGCAGAGTTCGGACGCGGTGCGCAGCGAGACCGCCCTCGCGATCGGCGGCGTCAAGGCGGTACCGGCGGTGCGCGCCCTCGCGAAGAAGCTCAAGGTCGATCTCGCTCGGGTCAGGCCAACCGGCGCCGAAGGCGTGATCACCCTCAAGGATGTGAAGGATGCAGCGGCCAACGGCAGCGCCGCATTGCTCCCCTCGCCCATCGGGAAAGGGGCTGGGGGTGAGGAGCTGAGCGAGGCCGGACATCACGCCTCGACGATCACCTCATCTGCCCCGCGCGCCGAAGCGACGCGCACCGCGCTCTCCGCAGCCGGCAAACCGATGCGGACGCAGCCACCGGGCGTGGTCGCATCCGGCCAGCCCGAACAACTCAAGGGCGTGCGCCGCAACATGGCGCGGGTCATGGCCGCTGCGCACGCGCAGGTCGTGCCGACGACCTTGGTCGACGATGCCGACCTGCATGCATGGATCGGCAAGCAGGACATCACCGCGCGCCTGATCCGCTCGATCGTCGCCGCATGCAAGACGGTGCCATCGCTGAATGCGTGGTTCGACGGCGAAAAGCTCGTGCGCACCCTGCACCCGCACGTGGACATCGGCATCGCGGTCGACACCGACGACGGCCTGTTCGTGCCCGCGCTGCGCAACGCCGACATGCTCGACGGCGCGAGCATCCGTACCGCGATCAAGCGCCTGCGCACGCAGGTCGAGGACCGCAGCATTCCTGCATCGGAACTGTCCGGCTACACGATTTCTCTGTCGAACTTCGGCATGTTCGCGGGCCGCTACGCGACGCCCGTGGTGGTGCCGCCGACCGTCGCGATCGTCGGCGCCGGCAAGCTCTGCCACGACGTCGTCGCGGTCATGGGCGGCATCGAAGTCCATCGCCGTATGCCGATCTCGCTGACCTTCGACCATCGCGCCTGCACGGGCGGCGAAGCGGCGCGGTTCCTGAAGGCGTTGCTGGACGATCTGGCCGCGCCGAACTGATCCCGCGCAAGGGAGCCGACGGGGCGCGACAGCCCTGTCGATCCTCCAATGGAGGAAGCAACGATGGGTGTCCTGATTGGCGGCCTGATCGGCGCATTGCTCGGACTGGGCCTGCTCAATGTGCTGGCCCTGATCGCCAGGAACGCCGGCAACGCCTGCGACTCGTTGGTCTTTTCCTCGTCCGACGATGTGATCGCCAAGATCGATGCATGGGCGACAGCCAATGGCTATCGACTGGTTCCGGCCGAGAACGGCATACGGCGCTACCAGAAGGGCTACAACTTCCTGACCGCCCCGATGTTCCTCGATGTCGTCCGTAACGGCGAGCAGTACACGCTCAAGAGCTATGTCCAGATCAACGGCTTGCTCGTCAAGGGCGCCCTCGCGCTGACCGCCAGCGGTTTCCTGGTCAAGCTGCCGCGGGCGATGGCGAAGAAGGCCCACAACCTGCTGCGGGCGGAACTGGGGCAGCCACTGTTGCCGTGAGCTTCTCGTCCGTGCAATCGCAACAGCATCGTGCGACCCGTTCCTGATTCGCATTCCTGGAGGTCGTCATGCCCCACCACAGCCGCCTGAGCACATTGGTCCTGGATTGCCACGTCGACGACCTGCGCGATGCAGCAACGTTCTGGAGCAACGCGCTCGGCAAGCCGATCGTCACCGTCGACCAGGACGGGGACGGCCGCTACGCGGAGCTGCGCACCGAGCGCGACGAGCCGATCATCCTGCTGCAGAAGGTCGAGCACGAAGCGCGCTTGCACCTGGACATGGAAACCGACGACCTCGAGGCCGAGGCCGCGCGGCTGGAGGCGCTCGGCGCGAAACGCATCGCCTTCGTGCGCGGCCGCTGGTGGGTGATGGAAGCGCCGACCGGCCATCGCTTCTGCGTCGTGCACAAGCAGCGCGACCAGTTCGGTCCGCATCTCAACGCCTGGGATTGAGCTATCGGCCTGGAGTTCCTGCCGTTCGTGGTGAGCCTGTCGAACCACGCTGCCGATCTGCCAAGCGACGACGCCCGGTTAGCGTCGCAACCATTGCGAACGCACGATCAACGCAATCGTCATCACCCCGAGGAACACGCCGTAGGCGACCAGCGTCGCGAGGATCTGCTTCCACATCGTGCCGACTTCGACGCTAGCATTGAGATAGCCCCAGCGCATGCCGATGAAACTGCCGGCGCCCGCGATGAGCAGCGTAGCCGCGTCGAACGCGCGGCGCACCGATGTGCGCGGCGTGCGCGGAAACAGCCAGAACAGCGCGCCGAGGATCGCGAACCACGGCAGGAACAGGATCAGGGCGAGATAGGGCATCGCTTCAATCCCCTTCCCGCAGGCGGCGCAGGGCCTCGACGATCGCCGCATGATCCACTTCGGTGCTGCGGGCGAGGACGCTGTCGAGCGCGCCAACACCGCTCGAACCGGCCTTGATGCCAGCGACGATCGCACCGGCTTCCTTCGGCGACGCGAAGCCGATGCTTTGCAGCAACACCCGACCCTCTCCGTCGATCAGCTTGAAGTAGAACTTGCCGTCGTTCTCGCGATATTGCTTGAACTGCGGCGTCGCGGATTTCGGCTTCTCGCGCGCATTCGCTGCGGTCTTCGCGCTGAGGTCGCGCAGTCCGACCGCGTCGCGCAATTGCATCAGCAGCGGCTTCGCAATCGCGCGCGCCTTTTCGCCGCCATGGCGCAATTGCTGCTCGATCCGCGCAGGCTCGGCGATCAGCGCTTCGTAGCGTTCGCGCAATGGCGCGATCTCCGCATCGATGCGCTCGAACAATTGTTGCTTCGCATCGCCCCAGCCGATGCCGTCGGCGAACGCCTTGCGCATCGCGGCGGTTTCCTCGGCGCTTGCGAAGGCGCGATACAACTCGAACACGTTTGACGAATCCGCATCCTTGGCTTCGCCGGGCATTCGCGAATCAGTGACGATTCCGGCGATCAGCTTCTTCAACTCGCCCTGACTGCAGAACAGCGGAATCGTGTTGTCGTAGCTCTTGCTCATCTTGCGGCCATCGAGGCCGGGCAGTGTCGCGACATGGTCCTCCACCTGCGCCTGCGGCAGGACGAAATGCTCACCGTACAAGTGGTTGAAGCGCGCTCCGATATCGCGTGCCATTTCGATGTGCTGGACCTGGTCGCGCCCGACCGGCACCTTGTCGGCGTTGAACAGCAGGATGTCGGCGGCCATCAGCACCGGATACATGAACAGGCCCGCGGTGATGCCCGCATCCGGATCGTTCGCGTCCGCCAGGTTGCGATCCACCGCCGCCTTGTATGCATGCGCGCGGTTGAGCAGGCCTTTCGCGGCGACGCAGGTCAGCAGCCAGGTGAGCTCTGGAATCTCGGGGATGTCGGACTGGCGGTAGAACCAGACCTTGTCCGGATCGAGCCCGCAAGCCAGCCATGCAGCCGCAATTTCCAGGGTGGAGCGTTGCACGCGCGCTGGATCGGACACCTTGATCAGCGCGTGGTAGTCGGCGAGGAAATAGAAGCTCTCCACGCCGGGCGCATGGCTCGCGGCGATCGCCGGGCGGATCGCGCCCACGTAGTTGCCGAGGTGCGGCGTGCCGGACGTGGTGATGCCGGTAAGGATGCGGGGCATGGGCTCGGTTTCAAAAAAAGGGGGCGCGTGGGCGCCGCAAATTGTAGCGCGATGGCTAACCCCGTTTTTCGGAAGCCTGCGTTCCACAGCCTACCCAACCACGAGGTGTCCCATGAAAACGCTGATGAACCTGCTGCTGGCATCGATGTGCGCACTGTCCGCGACCGCGTGCGCGCGGCCGCTGGTGGATCTGTCGGTGGTCGATCGCGACACCGGCTCAACCTTGCCGACCTACGCGAACCACGGCCGCAGCTATGTCCCCGGCGAGCCCGGCCATCGTTATGCGCTGCGCCTGTCCAACCACACCGGCCAGCGCGTGCTGGTGGTGCTGAGCGTCGACGGCGTCAATGCGGTGACCGGCCAGACTGCCGGCACCAACCAGCCCGGCTACGTGCTCGATCCGTGGCAGACCACCGAGATCGCCGGCTGGCGCAAGAACTACAGCGACATCGCGCAGTTCGTGTTCACCGCGATCGACGACAGCTACGCGGCGCGCACCGGCCGTCCCGACAACGTCGGCGTGATCGGCATGGCGGTGTTCCGCGAGCGCGTGCCGGAGCCGGTGTACGTGCAGCCGATGTATGCACCCCAGGTCGCGGAGCGCAAGGATGAAGGCGGTTCGTACGATCGTCGCTACGAGGCGCACTCGAATGCCCCCGCGTCCTCGCCGGCACCGTCGGCGCAGGCCGCGGGCACCTCTGGATACGCGTCTGCGGCGAAGGCGTCACGAGCGATGGATCGTCAGGAATCCGACAGCGTTGCGCAGGAAATCGGCACCGGCCATGGCGACCGCGAATATTCGCCAACATCGCAGACCGACTTCGTGCGCCTGAGTTCGTCGCCGCAGCAGGTCAGCCAGCTGTTCTACGACACGCCGCAGCAGTTGGTTGCGCGCGGGATCATGCCGCGCTACTACGCCCGCCGCTGGCCGCGCGACGACGCGCCGGAAGCGTTCCCGACCGGCTTCGTGCCAGACCCTTCATGGTGAACATCCGAACGAGGATCGGATGGCGCGACGGGCCGGTTCTTGCCGGCCCGTTCTTTTTCAGCGGCCGTGGCGGCTCAGGACGCTCGGAACTCCACCGCTTGCACCACGGCCGTCGTGCGTACGGGCTTGACGCCGTGGCGATGGCAGCCGGCCAGCAGGGCGGCAGCGAGCAGGGACAGCATCGCAAGGGCAACCAGGCGCTTCATGGGCACGACTCCTTCGGATCAGCGATTGGATTCCAGGTCAATCAGCGACGATGCACGCGGAATCAGGCGCGCATGAGGGTGGACTTACCGAACAGGCTTTCGACGAGGTCGACCGCGAGTTTCGCGGTGCGGTTGTGGTCGTCGAAGGCGGGGTTGAGCTCCATGATGTCCAGCGAACCCATGCGGCCGGTGTCCGCGATCATCTCCATCACGAGTTGCGCCTCGCGGTAGTTCGGGCCGCCGGGCACGGTGGTGCCGACGCCCGGCGCGATCGCGGGATCGAGGAAGTCCACGTCGAAGCTGACGTGCAGGTGGGTGTTCTCGTCCATGCCTTCGAGCGCTTCCTCCATCGCGCGCTTCATGCCGATCTCGTCGATGTAGCGCATGTCGTAGATGTCGACGTTGTATTTCTGCACGAGCCGCTTCTCGCCCGCGTCCACCGAACGGATGCCGATCTGGCGCAGCACGTCGGGGGTGATCGCCGGGGCTTGGCCGCCGAGATGGGTCAGCGCGTGCGGGCCGATCCCGCACAGGCAGGCGACCGGCATGCCATGGATGTTGCCCGAGGGCGTGACCTCGTCGGTGTTGAAGTCCGCGTGCGCATCCAGCCACAACACGCGCAGGGTCTTGTCGCGTTCGCGGCACCAGCGTGCGACTGCGGTGATCGAACCGAGGCCGAGGCAATGGTCGCCGCCCAGGAGGATCGGCAGGTGCCCGCCTTCGAGTTCGTCGTACATCGCGCCCATCACCAGCCGGTTCCACGCGACCACTTCATCGAGGTGGCGGTAGCCGTCGGTCGGCGGTTGCCATGGATTCGACGGGCCGACCAGGTTGCCGCGATCGAGCACGTTGAGGCCGCGCTCGCGCAGCGCCTCGACGAGTCCCGCGACGCGCATGGCCTCGGGGCCCATCGACGCGCCACGGTCGCCGGCGCCGACATCGGTGGGCGCGCCGACCAGCGCGATGGATTTCGGTTTGTTGGACGGCATCTGCGGCTCCCCAGGGTTCGCCCCCATTCTAGTCGTCGATCGGCCGCCAGCGCCCGTTCGCCGGAAACCCGGTCACGGCGCGCCCAATCGCATAGAATCGGATGGCGCAGTTCCCAGCCGTTGGCAGGAGCGTCCGTGATGAATGCCGCGATGACCGAAAGCCAGATGGCGCAGCGGCTCGCGCGCCTCGAGGCGGTGCAGTCGGTCGTCCTCGACATCAGCCGGCGTTCGGCCCATTGCAAGGACCTGCGGATCTTCTACCGGGCAGTGCATGCGGCGATCGCCCGCATCATGTCCGCGCGCAGCTTCTACATCGCGCTGTACGACGCCGCGGCGAACGGGATCCTGTTCGTCTACCGCGTCGACGAGAAGGACGAGGTCCCCGATCCGGACACGCTGTTCCCATTGCAGCCCAGCACCGTCTCGCCGACGGCGATGGTGATCCGCACGGGCGAGTCGCTGTGCATCGCCCGTGAGGAGATCGCGGCTCGCAACACGCAGGGACAGCGCTGGGGCGCGGGCGCACCGGCCGAGCATTGGGTCGGGATGCCGCTGATCGGCAACGACGGCATCACCTTCGGCGCGATCGTGATCCAGAGCTACGTCCCCGGCTTCCGCTACACCAGCGAGGACATCGCGCTGTTCGGCTTGATGACCGAGCACGTCGCCGATGCGGTCGAACAGGTGCAGTTCGCGGCGCGGCTCGAACAGGCCATCGCCGAACGGACCCGCAGCCTCGAGCGCGAAATCGCCGAGCGGCGCAACGCCGAGAAACTGCAGCGCGCGCTGTACGAGATCTCCGCGCAGTCGGTCAGGGACATCGACCTCGACACGTTCTACACCGAGGTGCACCGGATCCTGGGCGGGCTGATGTACGCGAAGAACCTCGCGATCATGCTCTGCATCGAGGGCAGCGACCAGGCCTGGTTCCCCTACTACGCCGATGAAAAGGACGGGCTGCCGCCGGCGGATTTCCGGCGTCCTGCGGGCGACGGGTTGACCGGTTTCGTGCTGAAGACGCGGACGCCGCAGCGCATCGATCAGCAGCGCTACCAGGCCCTGATCGACGCGAACCAGATCCGCAACGTGATCGGCAGCACCGATTTCAACGTCTGGCTCGGCGCGCCGATGATCTACCAGGACAAGGCGCTCGGCGCGATCATCCTGCAGAGCTACGACCCCGCGATCGGTTACGACGATGCGGATCTCAGGTTGCTGACCTTCGTCGCCGACCACTTCGCGGCGGCGCTGTCGCGCAAGCAGTCCGACGACGCGCTGCGCGCCGCGCATGCGCATCTGGCGACAGGCAGCGTCGCGCTGCAGGCGAAGAACCGGGAGCTCGAACGTACCCTCACGGATCTCGGCGTCGCCCAGAGCGAGCTGATGCGGCAGGAAAAACTCGCTTCGCTGGGCGCGCTCGTCGCCGGCATCGCGCACGAGGTCAACACCCCGCTCGGCATCTGCGTGACCGCGGTGAGCCACCTCGCCGAGGAGACGCAACAGATCCGCACGCGCCTGGCCGACAAACACCTCACCGAACGCGACCTGCGGGCGTATTTCACCTCGGCCGAGGAGATCCTGCGGATCCTGACCAGCAACACCCAGAGCGCAAGCGGCCTGATCCGCAGCTTCAAGCAGGTCGCCGTCGACCAGTCCTCCGACGACATCCGCGAGGTCGCCATTGCCGAGTACATCGAGGAAACCCTCAAGTCGCTGCGCCCGAAACTCAAGGGCACCCGCCACGCGATCACC
>JBBQHA010000090.1:0-13200 GCA_038323475.1 Lysobacterales bacterium | reverse complement strand
GGAAGTTCGCCGCCGCGGAGGTGGATGGCATGTTCGTCGCACGCACCGGCTACACCGGCGAGGACGGTTTCGAGATCATGCTGCCCGAAGCGCAGGCGGTCGCGTTCTGGAACCGCCTGCTCGATGCGGGCGTGAAGCCGGCAGGGCTCGGCGCGCGCGATACCTTGCGGCTCGAAGCCGGCATGAACCTGTACGGCCAGGACATGGACGAAGACGTGTCGCCCTACGAGGCCGCGCTCGCGTGGACGGTCGCGCTCGATGCAGGCCGCGACTTCATCGGCCGGCCGGTCCTCGAGAAACAGAAAGCCGAAGGCGCGCCGCGACAGATGGTCGGCCTGGTGATGGACGAGAAGGGCGTGCTTCGCCACGGCCAGAAAGTCCTGACCGCGAACGGCGATGGCGAGATCCTGTCCGGCACGTTCTCGCCGACGCTCGGCAAGGCGATCGCATTCGCGCGGGTTCCGGCAGGCGACCTCGGGGATGTGCGCGTCGACATCCGCGGCAAGGAAGTCGCCGTGCGCGTCGTCAAGTTCCCTTTTGTCCGGGATGGGGCCAGCCTCGTGCCTGCGAAGTGACAGTGTCACTTCGCACGAGGATGGCCGCCGGAGCAGGAGCGAAGGCAGGAGTTCTTGGTGAGGCAAGGATGCCGAACCTGGAACGAGCAAGCCGGCATGTGATCCACGCCGCGACGCGGTTTGCTGAAACCCGCGCTGCCCACCGTTACAATGACGCGGCCTGCACGGCGCGCGATTCCTTCCGACCGATTTCCCCCCGGAGCTGACATGAACGAGATTCCAGGCGACCTCAAGTTCCTCAAGTCCCACGAATGGGCGCGCATGGAGGACAGCGGACGCGTCACCATCGGCATTTCCGAACACGCACAAGGCCTGCTCGGCGACCTCGTGTACGTCGAGCTTCCCAGCGTCGGCGACACCGTCAAGCAGGGCACCGCATGCGCCGTCGTCGAATCGGTCAAGGCCGCTTCCGACGTCTACAGTCCCGTCACCGGGACGGTCGTCGCGGTCAACGACGCGCTGTCCGACAAGCCCGAGACGATCAACGAGGACGCGTACGGCGAGGGCTGGATCTTCGCGGTCAAGCCGGACGATGCGGCCGAACTCGACGAGATGCTCGATCCGGACGATTACGCTTCGATGATCGAGGACGAGGATCACTGAAAGCTGGGGAACGGGGAACAGGAAACGGGGAACAGTCGAAGCCAGCTGCTTCAACTTTCCTCGTCCGAATGAGTTCCTCGCAACCTGCCTTGTGTGACGCGTGCTCTGCTGCCGTTCCCCGTTCCCCGTTCCCCGTTCCTCGTTCCCCATCCCTGGCCATCCGATGCCCTTTATCCCGCACACCGAAACCGATATCGCCACCATGCTTGCCGCGATCGGCGTGGGCAGCATCGAGGATCTGTTCGATGAGATCCCGGAGAGCCTGAAGATCCACGCGCTCGCCGGCGTGCCCACCGGGCTGTCGGAGATGGACACGAACCGGGTGCTGCGCGAACGCGCGGCGATGGACGCGATCGAACTCAACTTCGCCGGCGCGGGCGCCTACGAGCACCACATCCCGGCGGCGGTCTGGCAGATCGTCGGGCGCGGCGAGTTCTATTCGGCCTACACGCCGTACCAGGCCGAGGCGAGCCAGGGCACGCTGCAGCTGATCTACGAATACCAGACGATGATGACCCGGCTGACCGGCATGGACGTCAGCAACGCGTCCATGTACGACGGCGCGACCGCGCTGGCCGAGGCGGTGCTGATGGCCGAACGCTGCCGCAAGAAGAGCGCACAGCGCGTACTCGTTCCGACCTCGGTGCATCCGGCCTACCGCAAGACCGTGCACACCATCGTCGCCGCGCAGAACATCGAGCTCGTCGAACTGCCGTGCCCGGGCGGCCATCTCGATCCGTCCAGCCTCGACGCGGTGGAAGGCGAGTTCAGCGCGCTCGTCATCCCGCAGCCGAACTTCTTCGGCGCGCTCGAGGAGGTCGATGCGCTGACCGACTGGGCGCACGCGCGCGGCATGCTGGTGATCGCGGTGGTCAATCCGATGTCGCTCGCGGTGCTCAAGGCGCCCGGCGCGTGGGGCGGCAGCGGCGCCGACATCGTCTGCGGCGACGGCCAGCCGCTCGGCGTGCCGCTGTCGTCGGGCGGACCGTACTTCGGTTTCCTGTGCTGCAAGAAGGAACTCGTGCGCAACATGCCCGGTCGCATCGTCGGCCGTACCACCGATCTCGACGGGCGCATGGGATACGCGTTGACCCTGCAGGCGCGCGAACAGCACATCCGCCGTGCAAAGGCGACCTCGAACATCTGCACGAACCAGGGATTGCTCGTCACCGCCGCGACAATCCACATGGCGTTGCTCGGTCCGGAAGGGCTGCGTCGCGTCGCCGCGAACAGCGTCGCGAACTCCCGCGCGCTCGCCGAACGGCTGCTGCGCATTCCTGGCGTGCGCGCCGCGTTTCCGGATCGCACCCACTTCCACGAACAGGCGTTCGTGCTGCCGAAGCCCGCGGCGGAAGTCGTCGAGGACCTCGCCGGGCAACGCATGCTCGCGGGCTACGCGCTCGGCGAGGACTATCCGGAACTCGGCGACGCGCTGCTCGTGTGCGTGACCGAAACGAAATCCGCCGACGACCTTGATCGATTCGCCGCCGCGATTTCCGCCGCCGTCGGCTGAAAAATTTCCGTTGAAGATCGTTCGGGCCCGCGATGGCGACGTCGCGGGCTCGCGCATTTTTGCTTGTGCGACGCGCAAAACGCGAATCCGATCGCTCGCCCGCAAATTTTTTTTTCGCGTGCATGCGCGGCGCGTGCGACGCATTCGACGTGCATGCGATCGCTTCCGGAACGCATCGTCGAAACGCGCATCGCGCACGCAACCCGCGCCATTGCTTGCTATCGCGATGCATCGCGCAATTCGCGCGCGTGCACGAATACGCGCGTGATTGCATTCGCGACTGCGCGCGCATCGGTCGCCGGTGAACCGCGACGTTTTTTTTTTCGCAAACATGTTGACACTCTGCTGACACGTGATTAGGTTTCGCGCAGCAGACACGAACTGCGGAAGAGAGTGAGAACGATAGAACTGCCAGTGATTCGAACGAACACGGTCTCCGCCCAGAGCGTCATCCTGGTGGACACAGGGCATCTATCCCTCAAAAAAAAGCTCGCCTCTTCGCCCCGAATGCCGTCATCGAACGCCCGCGTCGTCACTGACGCGGGCGTTTTCGCAAGCGAGACAACGCGCGTCCCCGTGGCGCGCACAACCCATCCGCCCGTCATCGCCGCTGGCGTGACGGCGGTCGGTCGCGGAGCTGCATCCCGCACCGTTGCGTTGAAACTGGGCAATACCCACAGCCAACAGACGAGGAGTCAATCATGGCTATGAAGAAAGCAGCTGCAAAGAAAAAGCCCGCCGCCAAGAAAGCGGCGAAGAAAGTCGCCAAGAAGCCGGCGGCCAAGAAGGCAGTGAAGAAGGCTGCCAAGAAAGTCGCCAAGAAAGCGGCCAAGAAACCAGCCGCCAAGAAAGCGGCCAAGAAACCAGCAGCCAAGAAAGCGGCGAAGAAAACAGCCAAGAAAGCAGCCAAGAAACCAGCTGCCAAGAAGACTGCGAAGAAAGCTGCCGCCAAGAAGCCGGCTGCCAAGAAAGCCAAGAAGGCTGCAAAGAAGCCCGCAAAGAAGCCCGCATCTAAGAAGAAGGCCCCGATGGCTCCGGCAATGCCGGCGTCTCCAGTGGCTCCGATGTAAGACAGCCCCGACTGTCGTAGTCAGCAAGTCAGGTAATACGCGTCACTCTCTCCCTGTACTGCCCAGGCAGGGAGAGAGACTTTCAGGGACGCCACGCCGCGTCGTCTGCGCTGCACCCTGCGGCGGCCCTCTGCATCGCCCCGCATCCCCAAGATCCCAACGACCACCACTCCGTCATGCGACGGGCTCTGCGCTGTCGCATTGCGCGCGCCTGGTTGTAGGATAGGCATCGCATCGGGGGAGTCATCATGCGCATCCGCAACGCGCCGCACGCGTCCGTACGCACGTCGGCACATCGCAGGCCAGGAACCGTCGGTAGGCAGGCACGCCGCAACGCGTGGAACCGATGCTGAATCCATCCGGGAAGCCGCGCATGCCGCACCTCCACGCCGTCGAACCAGGCTGGACGCAGTTGATCCTCGGCGCGATCGGCGACGGCGTGATCAGCCTCGATGCCGGCGGCGCGATCGACTATCTCAACCCCGCCGCCGAACGCATCACCGGCTGGATGCGCGACGCGGCCGTCGGCATGCAGGTCGTCGAAGTGTTGCCGCTGATCGGCATGCGCGAGCCGCCGCCGCATCCGGACGTGGCGGCGTTGTCGGCCTGGTTCCACAGCGCCGCCGAATCGATCGCGACCCTGCGCACGCGCGACGGCAGCGAACGTCCGATCCAGCTGTCGGTGTCGGTGCTGATGGGCGGGCAGGGCGAGCCGCAGGGGCTCGTACTGATCTTCCGCGATACGTCGCAGACCACGATGCTGACGCGCGAACTCGCGCATCGCGCGAGCCACGACCCGCTGACCGGCCTCTACAACCGCGAGGAATTCGAACGCCGGCTCCGGCGCCTGCTCGCCGACGCGCAGACCGGTGGCGGCCCGCACGCGCTGTGCTTCATCGACCTCGACCAGTTCATGCTGGTCAACGATACCTGCGGGCATGCGGCCGGCGACACACTGCTCAAGGAGACCGCCATCACGTTGCAGGCGCTCGCCGGCGAGAACGACCTGCTCGCGCGCGTGGGCGACGATGCGTTCGGCCTGCTGCTGCCGCAGATGACCAGCAGCCGCGCGATGCAGGTCGCGCAGCAGGCGGTCGCCGCCTTGGACAGCCAGCGTTTCGCCTGGGGCGACCGCCAGTTCGGTATCAGCGGATCGGTCGGGGTCGCTGCGATCCCGCCCGACGCGCGCACGATCGACGATGTGCTTATCTCCGCCGAAGCGGCGTGCGCGGTCGCGAAGGAACATGGCCGCAACCGCGTGCACCTGTTCGAACCCACCGACGTCGAAGTCGCGCGCCGGCAGGGAGAGATGCACTGGGTGCCACGGCTGCAGACCGCGCTGGAGGTCGGCGACTTCCAGCTGATGTTCCAGGACATCGTGCCGACCGCGCAGGGCCGTGCGAGCGGGCGCCATCTCGAAGTGCTGATCTGCCTGCCGGACGCGAGCGGAAAACTGGTTCCGCCCGGCCAATTCCTGCCGGCCGCGCGGCGCTACGGACTGATGGGGCGCATCGATCGCTGGGTGACTGCGCAGGTCGCCGAGTGGTTGCGCTGGCGCGCCGGCAGCGGGCGCTCGTTGCCCGAGCTGGTGACGATCAACCTGTCGGGTTCGTCGCTCAGCGATCCGGAGTTCCGCGATTTCGCCGAGCAACAGGCGCGCGACCTCCCGCCCGGAGGCACGTTCTGCTTCGAGATCACCGAGGGCGAGGCGATCGTCGACTTCGACGAGGTCGGCAGTTTCATCACCCGCATGAAAAGCCATGGCTGCCTGTTCGCGCTCGACGATTTCGGCAGCGGCCTGTCCTCGTTCGCGTACCTCAAGCAGCTGCCGCTGGATTTCGTGAAGATCGACGGGCAGTTCGTGCGCGATGTCGCGACCGATCCGGTCAACCTCGCGATGGTCGAGGCGATCCACCGGATCGGCAAGGTCATGGGATTGCAGACCATCGCCGAGCTGGTCGAGACAGAGGCGGTCTACGAGCGTATCCGCGCGATCGGCGTGGACTACTGCCAGGGCTATTACTTCGGCGGACTGCGGCCCTTGCTCAGCCTGGACTGATCGCGGGGTCTCAGCAGCGTTCGCGTTTCAGCGGTGGCGCTTGGCGGGTTTCTTCGCCGCTTTCGACTTGGCCGGAGTGCTCGCCTTGCCGGCCTTGCCTGACGCCTTGGACGCCTTGTGCGACGCCTTGCCGCTGGCATGGCGGGGAGCGGCCGCTTCATGGCCGATCTGGTCGAGCTCGAGCCAGTCGCGATCCGGCAATCCGAGCGCGCGATCGAGGATCGTCGGCATCAGTCCGCTCGGTATCGCGCTCTCCGAATTCCACAACAGCACCGCGCCGATGTCGCGGTCGGGCAGGAAGGCGATCTCGCTGCGGTAGCCCTGCACGGCGCCGCCGTGGAAGACGAGGGTGTGCCCGGCATAGGTGAAGATCCGCCAGCCGGTCGCGTAGCGCGCGTCGGTCAGGCGCTCGCGCCGCCAGGGTGAACCGTGCAGCTGGTCGATCGTCGGCACCTGCGGCGTGTGGATGTCGGCGAGCACCGCGGGCGACAGCACGTCGGGTCGATGCCCCATCTGCGCGATCAGCCATTGCGCCATGTCGTGGATGCTGGTGTTGACGCCGGCTGCCGGCGGAATCCGGTAATACGCCTCGCGCGGACGGATCGCGACCCAGCCGCCGCCGCCACGCACGTGCGGGCGCGCCCAGCTCGGGCTGGCTTCCAGCGCATCGCGTCCGTAGCTGGAGTTGTACATGCCGAGCGGCTGGAAGATCCGCTTCTCGACCTGGTGCGAATAGAAATCGCCGGTCACCGCGAACACGATGTCGCCGATCAGGCTGAAGGCGACGTTCTGGTAGGCGTAGCAGTCGCCCGGTGAGCACGCCAGCGGCGCATCGGCGAGTTTCTGCACCAGCAATTCGAACGGCACGTCTGATTCGAGGTCGCGGTCGTAGGTGTTGCGGGTCAGACCGGCGCGCTGGCTGAGAATGTCGCGCACGGTCAGGCTTTGGGTGTCCTGCAGGTTGGCGAGCTTGAACGCGGGCAACTGGCTGGCGATGCGGATGTCCCAGCGCAGCGAACCATCCTCCACCAGTAGTCCGGCGAGCGTGCCGGCAAAACCTTTCGACAGCGACGCGAGCCGGAACACGGTATCGGTGGTGACCGGCTCGCTGCCGCGCGAGTCGGTGGTGCCGTAGCCGCGCACCACCAGGATCTTGCCGTCCTGCACGATCGCCATCGCCATGCCGGGGATATGGGTGCGATCGACGACTTCCTGCGCCATCGCATCGATCGCGCGGGCGTCGCCCATGAAGCTGGGTTCGTGCGCCGATGTCGCGGGCGTGGCGGCAGGCGCATTCGGCTGCGCGACGGCTGCCGCCGAGAGGCACAGCAGCGCGCAGATGGCGCTGCGCAGGAGGATGGTCGTCACTTTCGTTGCTGGCATCGGATGCGTATGCTGCTGGACAGAGCGCATTCTAGCGCGACGCGGCCGCGAGTCCTTGTGATGCGGTCGTGCGTTCTGCGGCGGGATCGCAAACCGGCCGGTATCCGCGACGCGTCGTCCCCATGTACGGATGTTCGAAGGAGAGCGGCAGATGGTGACGGTATTGGTGATGTTGATCGTCGGCCTGGTCGGTTTCGCGATAATGCTGGCGCTGTGGGGCGTCGCCATCTACAACGGCCTGGTCACCGCCCGCAACGGCTACAAGAACGCGTTCGCGCAGATCGACGTGCAGCTCAATCGCCGCTACGACCTGATCCCGAACCTCGTCGAGGTCGCCAAGGGTTACATGAAGCACGAGGCCGGGACGCTCGAAGCGGTGACCGCCGCGCGCGGCGCCGCGATGTCGGGCCTGTCCGCGGCCAAGGCGAATCCCGGCGACGTCGCAGCGATGCAGCAACTCGGCGCGGCCGAAGGCCAGCTCACCGGCGCACTCGGTCGCCTGATGGCGGTGTCCGAGGCGTATCCGGACCTGAAAGCCAACCAGAACATGATGCAGCTCTCCGAGGAACTGACCTCGACCGAGAACAAGGTCGCGTTCGCGCGGCAGGCCTACAACGACTCGGTGATGAGCTACAACAACCGTCGCGAAGTGTTCCCGGCCAGCATCATCGCCGGCAGCGCCGGGTTCCAGCCGGCGGCATTGCTCGAGATCACCGAGCCGGCGAAGCGCGAGGCGGTCAAGGTGTCTTTCACCTGACCCCGCATCGCGCGCTGACAAGGCTGTCGCGATGATGAACTTCTTCGAACGCCAGGACGCCGCGCGGCGCACGTCCAAGCGACTGATCGTGCTGTTCGCGATGGCCGTGGTCGGCATCGTCGTCGCGGTCGACATGGGCGTGCTGTTCGGGCTCGGCTTCACCCACAACGCGCAGGGCAGCGTCGCCGGGATCCTGCTGCTGTCCACGATCGGCACGCTCGCGGTGATCGGCATCGCATCGCTCGTGCGCACCGCGGGCTTGCGTTCGGGCGGCGGCAAGGTCGCGCTCGAACTCGGCGCGACCCAGGTTTCCGAAGACACCAACGATCCGCAGTACCGCCGCCTGCGCAACGTGATCGAGGAAATCGCGATCGCCTCCGGCGTGCCGGTGCCGGAGATCTACGTGCTCGAACAGGAAGCCGGCATCAATGCGTTCGCCTCCGGGTGGGCGCCGACCGATGCGGCGGTCACGGTCACCCGCGGTGCGCTCGACCGCCTCAACCGCGACGAACTGCAGGGCGTGATCGCGCACGAATACAGCCACATCCTCAACGGCGACATGCGCCTGAACATCCGCCTGGTCGGCATCCTGTTCGGGATCCTCGTGCTCGCGATCATCGGCCGCAAAGTGCTGCTGAACGTGCGCGGCGGCCGCGATTCCAAGGGCACCGGGCCGATCCTGCTGATTGCGCTCGTGCTGTTGCTGGCGGGCTACGTGGGCCTGTTCTTCGGGCGCCTGATCAAGGCCGGACTGAGCCGCCAGCGCGAATACCTGGCGGATGCGTCGGCGGTCCAGTTCACCCGCCAGACCGACGGCATCGCCGGCGCGCTGAAGAAGATCGGCGGCCTCAGCGACGGTTCCAAACTCGTCTCCACCGATGGCGAGGAAGCCGCGCACATGTTCTTCGGCGATGGCGTCGGCTACGGCGCGCTGTTCGCGACGCATCCGCCGCTGATCAAGCGCATCCAGGCGCTCGATCCGTCCTTCCGGCCCGAGGCGCTGGATCGGCTCGGCGCTGGCTGGGCGCAGTCGCCGCCCGATGGCATGGAAGAAGACCGCCAGTTGGGTTTCGATGGCGCGCGCAGGCACCTTCCCGCCGCCGGCAGCGAGATGCCGATCCGCGGGAGCGCGGTCGTCGCGCAGGTCGGCAAGGCGCAGGACGACCACTACCAGAACGCCGGGGCGATCAACGAAGCGATGCCCGACGACGTGCAGGCGGCGGCGCGATCGCTGGATCAGGTCCTGCCGCTGGTGTTCGCGCTGCTGCTGGATTCGGATGCGGACGTGCGCGCGTGCCAGGAGGCCGCCATCAGCGTCCGCCACGGCAATGCAACGCTGGCCGCGGCGAACGCGCTGTCGCAACGCACCGCGACCCTGCACCCGATGCTGCGCCTGCCGCTCGCGGCGCTCGCATTCCCGCTCTTGCGGCGGCGCCCGCGCCCCGAACTCGACACCTTCATCGGCACCGTGGATGCGCTGGCGCAGGCCGACGGACAGGTCAGCCTGTTCGAGTACTGCCTGGCCGTCCTGCTGCGCCGCCAGTTGACCGAATCGCTGGATCCGTCGAAACACTGGAGCGCCGGCCGCCGCAAACTGCCCGACGCGCGCAACGAGATCGCGATGCTGCTCGCGGTGATCGCGCACTACGGGCAGGACACGCCGGTCGAGGCGCAGCGCGCCTATGCTGCCGGCATGAACAGCGTGCTGCCCGACACCAGCATCGCCTACGCGCCGCCGACCGACGACGTGCGCATCCTCGACAGGATATGGACGGTGCTCGACGCGCTCGATCCGATGGGCAAGTCGGTATTGATCGAGGGCCTGGTCGCGGCGGTGAGCCTGGATGGAAAGATCACCGTCTCCGAATCGGAGTTGTTGCGCACGGTCTGCGCGGTCCTGCATTGCCCGTTGCCGCCGATGCTGGAGCGGGGTTGATCCGCTGCGCTCGGCTTTCCCTTCGCACATCGGGAGAAGGTGCTGTTAGTTCTTTTCATCCCGAGCACAGTGAGGGATCTGCTGCTACGTGTCCTGCAAGAGCAAAGCTTCCCATCCGCAAAGCGACCGGGTCAGCTTTCTTTCCTTGTCTGTTTGGACCGGACCCATGGGTCGAAAGAAATGTGACTCGCGCGCGCAGCGGGTGAAAGCTTTGCGCTTGGTCGGAGCTCGCTCCGAAGCCGTTCATGGTTTCCTTCGACCGGCTCAGCGCAGGCCAGGCTCACCACGAACGGTTTCACGAGTGACGCGCGCAAAATCAAGCGATCGAAGCCCGGATCAAATCCGCCGCCCGCTCCGCGATCATGATCGTGGGCGCATTCGTGTTGCCGCCGATCAGCCGCGGCATCACCGATGCATCGATCACGCGCAATCCTTCCACGCCGCGCACGCGCAGTTGCGGATCGACGACGGCATCGTCGTCCTTGCCCATGCGGCAACTGCCGACCGGGTGGTAGATGGTTTCGGCTTTCGCGCGGATGAAGGCTTCGATCGCGATGTCGTCCTGCGCGTTGGCGCCCGGGAGAATTTCCTCGCCGCGATACGGCGAGAACGCGGGCTGGGCGAGCAGTTCGCGGGCGAGGCGGACGCACTCGATCATGTGCTTGAGATCGCCGCCGCCTTCGTCGGTGAGGTAGCCGGGTTCGATGCGCGCCTTGGCGGCCGGATCCGCCGAGTCCAGCAGGATGCGGCCGCGGCTGCGCGGGCGCAGGTTGCAGGCGTGCACGGTGTAGCCCCAGCCCTTGAGGCGATGGCGCCCGTGGTCGTCGAGCATCGCCGGGACGAAGTGGAACTGCACGTCGTCGCGTTCGTCGGGTGCGAGCTTCGAGCGCAGGAAACCGCCCGCCTCGGCGACATTGCTGGTGCCGACGCCCTGCCGGTGCAGGTAGTAGTTCCACGCGGTGGTGATGTCGCTGATGTGGTCGTAGGTGATCTTGCGCGTGCTGCGCTGCAGGGTGCACGCGTCGAGGTGGTCCTGCAGGTTGCCGCCGACGCCGGCCAGGTCGACGCGCACGTCGATGCCGTATTCGCGCAGGTGCGCGGCCGGACCGATGCCCGACAGCATCAGCAGTTGCGGCGAATTGATCGCGCCGCCGCTGAGCAGCACTTCGCGTTTCGCGGTCGCGACGATGGCCTGGCCGCGATGCATGTAGGCGACGCCGGTTGCACGCGGATGCGTTGATCCAGGCTGGTCGAACATCACCCGATGCGCGAGCGCGCCGGTCGCGACGGTCAGGTTCGCGCGCGGTTTCGCCGGATCGAGATAGGCGACCGCCGACGAACAGCGCGCGCCATTGGTCTGGGTCACCTGGTACAGGCCGAAGCCGTCCTGCGTCGCGCCGTTGAAGTCGTCGTTGCGCGCATGCCCGGCCTGCGCAGCGGCCTCGACGAAGGCGCGCGAGAGTTCGTTCGTGTAGCGCAGGTTCGCGACCTTCAGCGGCCCGTCGGCGCCATGCAGTGCATCGGCGCCGCGCTCGTTGCCTTCGGAGCGCTTGAACCAGGGCAGCACGTCGTCCCAGCTCCAGCCTTCCGCGCCGAGTTCGGCCCATTCGTCGTAGTCGCGCGCTACGCCGCGGATGTAGCACATCGCGTTGATCGAACTCGATCCGCCGAGCACCTTGCCGCGCGGCCACCACAGCTTGCGGCCGCCGAGTTGCGGCTGCGGCGCGGTGTTGTAGTCCCAGTTCACGCCCTTCTTGCCGACGAGTTTCGCAAGGCCGGCGGGCATGTGGATGAAGGGATGCCAGTCGCGCGGACCCGCTTCGAGCAGCAGCACCTTGATGGTCGGATCTTCACTGAGTCGGTTGGCAAGCACGCAGCCGGCCGAACCGGCGCCCACGATGATGTAGTCGAATACGGAAGCGTAGGACACGGATTCATCCATCCAGGCGATCGGGCGAGGCTAGGCCCGGAGCTTAGAGCAAACATTCCAGACCGATGGCCGATCGCATGCGGCGCATCGGTTCCCCGCGAAGCCGGCCGTCGGCTAAGCTCCGTGCGCATGCGCCAGACACCACAGCCCGAAGCTCCCGGCCGATGAACAATCCTGACGGGCAGTCCGGGTCGGGCGCGCTGCTGGCGCTGGCCACGGGCGCGCGTCCGCACGAGCGTCCGGCATTGCTGTTGTCCTTCGCCTATTTCTTCTGCGTACTCGCCGCGTATTACCTGTTGCGGCCGGTGCGCGACCAGTTCAGCGCCGCGGTGGGATCGACGAACCTGTGGCAGTTCTGGACCGGCACCTTCGCGGTCACCCTGCTGCTGGTGCCGGTATTCGGCACGCTCGTCGCGCGCTATCCGCGCGAGAAGTTCATCCCGGCGGTGTACCTGTTCTTCATCCTCTGCCTGGCCGCGTTCGTGCCCGCGTTCGAGGCGCGGGACCGGATCGGCGTGCGCGTGCTCGGCATCGTGTTCTACATCTGGCTCAGCGTGTTCAGCCTGTGCGTGGTGTCGGTGTTCTGGAGTTTCATGGCGGACCTGTTCGACAGCGCGCAGGCGCGGCGGCTGTTTCCGGTGATCGCGATCGGCGGCACCATGGGGGCGATCGTGGGTCCGGGCGTTGCCGGCCTGCTGCCGATCCATGCGTTGTTGCTGCTGGCGATCGCGCTGCTCGCGATCGCGATGATGTGCATCTGGCGCCTGTCTGCATGGGCGCGCAGGCATCCGAAGCCGGAGCACGGGAAAGAATCGGCAGGTGGCGACGTCATCGGCGGCGGTGTCTGGGCCGGCCTGGTGCAGCTGGTGTCCTCGCCCTTCCTGCGCAGCATGGTCGCGCTGATGCTGCTCGGCGATGCGATCGGCACGGTCGCGTATGCGCTGACCGCTGATGCGGTCAAGGCGCATGCGGCGACGGACGAAGCGCGCAAGACCATGTATGCGCACATCGATCTTGCGACCAATGGATTGCAGTTGATCCTGCAAGTCGGCGTGACGCGTTTTCTGATGTCGCGCTATGGCGTGGTCGCTGCCTTGATCGCCGATGGCGCGGTCAAGGGAGCCGCCTTGCTCGCCACGGTCGTGATCGGTGCGCCGATGGTGATCCCGATGCTGGTGATCACGCGCGGCAGCACGTACGGGATCGGCAAGCCCGCATCGGACAGCCTCTACGCGCGCGCCGAGCGCGAGACGCGCTACAAGGGCAAGAACGTGATCGATACCGCGGCGTGGCGCTTCGGCGACGTGGTGGTGTCGTTGTCGATGAAGGGCCTCACCGGGCTCGGTGTCAGCGTCGCCGGCTTCGCATTGATCT
>JBBQHA010000089.1:0-13476 GCA_038323475.1 Lysobacterales bacterium | reverse complement strand
CGCAGAAATATTTTCCGGCATCCGCGCAATCGTCCATGGCGCGCATGCGCCGCAACGACACAGCGTCACCCCGTCTGCCAGCTCACCGGAACCTGCACGGCGGAATGGAGGTCGCTGCGTCCGGATTTCGATCAGCGCTTGCGCGCGTCGATCAAGTCGAACAGGCGTGCGAGTTCCTCGCTGCACACCGGCCCGGCATGCTTGATCCGTTCCACGAACGGTCGCAGGGATTCGGGGAAATCACCGGACCGACCGGCGAGCACGGCCGCGTTCATCAGCAGCGCGTTCATGCCGTTGCGCAGTTCATGGATCGCATGTGCGATTTCATCTCGCTCGGGAGGCGTGGCGGGTTCGCTTTCCATCTGGGTCACGCTCCGGAGTCCGGCTTTTCCACCTGCGGATCGCCGCCTTCCTGGTAGCGGGAAAGGCGGTTGTAGATGGTCTTGGCGCTGATGCCGAGCACTTCGGCAGCCTTGAGCTTGTTGTTGTCGTAGTACGCCAGCGTCTTGAGCATCATCCGCCGCTCCATTTCGTCCAGGGTGGTGCCGATGCTGAAGGTGATCGAATGCATGTCCTCGGCGATCACTGCGCGCACACGTTGGGCTTCGATCGCCACATCGACTGCGTTTCCCTCGGCGAGGATGTAGGCGTGCTGCACGACGTTGCGCAATTCGCGCACGTTGCCGGGCCAGTCGTGGCGCTTGAGCCGTTCGACCACCGCGGCGCGGAAGACGCGATGCGTCGCGTAGCGCGCGTTGAGGCGGTCGAGGAACGTCTGCGCCAGCACGGCGATGTCCTCCGGGCGGTCGCGCAATGGCGGCAACGACAACGGAAACTCGCTGAGGCGATAGAACAGGTCTTCGCGCAGCCGGCCATCGGCGATCGCCTGGCGCGGCAGGCGGTTCGTCGCAGAAATCACGCGCACGTCGACCGGGATGTCGGTCTGCCCGCCGACCCGGCGCACCATCTTCGACTCAAGCACCCGCAGCAGATGCACCTGCAGGTGCAATGGCATCTCGGTGATCTCGTCCAGGAACAAGGTGCCGCCATCGGCCTGTTCGAAGAAACCGGCATGGCGCGCGTTCGCTCCAGTGAAACTGCCCTTTTCATGCCCGAACAACTGGCTGGCGAGCAATTCCGAAGGAACCGCCCCGCTGTTGACGGCGACGAGCGCGCCGGATCGCCGGCTCTCTTCATGGATCGCCCGCGCCACGAGCTCCTTGCCGGTTCCGCTTTCGCCGACGATCAGCACCGACGCATCGGTCGGCGCGACCCGGCGAATCGCATCCTTGAGCGGCTCGAGCGCCGCGCCGCCTGCCATGCCGCGCCAGAGCACGCCAGGAGCGGCCTTCGCATTGCGCCGCTTCGCGTTCGCGAGCAATTCCTCGTAACGGCCGATGTGCAGCGGCTTGATGATGTAATCGACGACCGGCAGCCGGACCGCCTGGAGCGCGGATTCGAGCGTCGGCTGCCCGCTGATCAGCACGGTCTGCGTACCTGCGAGATCCACGTGGTCGAGCAACTGCATGCCGCTGCCGTCGGGCAAGGACAGGTCGATCAATGCAAGGTCGAAATGCCCGCCATCCAGGCAGCCGATCGCCTGGGCCATGCTGCCCGCGATGGTGATGTCGAAGCCCTGCTGGCGAGCGATCTCGGCGGCCGCGTGAACGAAGCCGACATCGTCGTCCACGATCAGCAACGTGTGCCGCGATGGCGCTGGCATCGGCGTTGAAGAAGTCATCGCGTTCCTGGACGGGCCCGTGGAGTCGGCTGAGTGTGCATCATTTCGCCAATACGGGGCTACGGCACACCGCCTGGTCCACCATCGAAAAGAGCCACGCTCGCCCGGCTTCCTGCAAGAACGATTCCTGATGGCACGGATTCTGCGTCGCAAACTTGGCCATACGCCGAACCGTGATCGCCGCCTGCACCTGCGGGGGCGCCACGCGGAGCCCAACGGAGGACCCATGCACATCCTCGCCCAACTCGGACTCGACCAGTGGAAGCAGCGTTCCGGGGTGGAAGACGGTGGGCGCATGCCCCACGAAAAACGCGAGCACTCTTTTCCGGGCGATCCGCCTTCTTTCAGCGCCGGCGTTGCCGGATGTGGCGCGTCGCTTGCGAGGCCGGTTCGATGGACGGTCTGGAGCAACCGTGGTTAGGATGGAGGCGGACGCAACAATCCGCAGCGCGACCGCAGTTGGTCGCAACCCGGCACCCAAAGGAGCGACACTGTGAGTACGCAATCCCATAGTCCCGGATCCGAATCGCGTCCGCATGATCAGCCGGCTTCGCCCATCGGCGAAGCCCGCGCGGAACGCGATCACTGGGTACACGACTTCCGCAATGCGCTCGGCAATACGACCATCGCCGCGAGCACTGTCAGGGGCGCGATCGCGGAGCGGAACTACCAGGAAATCGACATGCTGATGAAGCAGATCGAGGAGGGATGCGAACGCTGCATGCGATTGCTGGGGACGATGCCGCGCTGAGCCGCGGATCATGCGGCGACTTGCGCGCCGGCAAGGCCATCAGCGCGCGGCATCGCCGCCAGCAGCAGCGCCTGCAGGACTGCGACATCGACCGGCTTGGTCAAATGCCGATCGAAGCCCGCCTCGCTCGCCCTCCGTTTGTCGTCGTCCCCGCCCCAACCAGTGAGCGCCACCATCATGGGCTTGCGGCCATCAGGTCGCCCCTTGATGCATCGGCACACCTCATATCCGCTCTGGCCCGGCAATCCGATATCGAGCAGGACGATGTCGGGGAGGAACGCATCCATCGCATCGAGGCATTCCTCGCCGTCGCATGCGGTCCTGGTGGTATGGCCGAGCATGCGCAGCAGCATGGCCATGGTGTCGGCACCGTCCTTGTCGTCGTCCACCAGCAGCACGCGCATCGCGTCGTCTCCGAGGTCGCCGACTGCAGGCACGTGCCGGAAACCGGGCGATCGACGATCCGGTCGATCAGCGGACTGCATCGGGACTGCAGGCTGCGGCGACGCGCCCAGGCGATCCGTCAAAGACATACGGAGCGGGATAGCCCGCTCCGTATTCCCGACACCAATGCCAACCCGACATCTTCGTCGGGATTCCCTGCGGTGCAGCCATCCATGTCTGCCGGCGCTCCTGCGCCATCGGGCAACCTGTCGTCCTGAAATCTTGGCCATCCGTGGCCGGTGTTCTCCTTGCAGATGGATACGAGCAAGTACCGTGCCAACCCAAGCAGCGCATCAAATCGTGCAGGCCGCAGCGACATGTCGAGCAGTTCCTACACATCAATGAAAAATTTTCCTGCCGACCGCGGATCGGCCAGAACACGATGGATTTGCGCAAGCCGCCATCAGCCTGGGCGCCATCAACCAGGATGCGGCCCGCTCCATGGCCAGGGCATCGAGTCTCCAGGGCAGCCATGCGCGCGTCGCGCACGACGGCGTCGGAGCGATCGAAGCCGCAGGAAGAATCCGCCCCGACATCGTCCTGATGGACATGGCAATGGCGCGCACGAACGGTGACGCGGCCGGGCGCCGGATTCGCGCGCAAGCATGGGGCCGCGAATCCGCAGGATCCGGTGGCCTGATGCGATGCCGCCACACGCCGGACCGGATCGACATGCGAACTGCAATTCACGCCTCCTCCAATACAATGCCGCTTCGCCCATGTAAGGTGCGCGGCAAGCCCATCCTTCGACACTGGCGATCCGTACAAGGACGCGGGAGCGATCAAGCCGTGAACCGCATGACCATCAGCAAGCTCCACGTATTCGGAATCGCGACCCTCATCGTCCTGCTGCTCGTCAATTCCGCGCTGTCCTATCGCAACACGCAGCGGCTTTACGACGATGCGCGGCGGGTCGGCGATACGCGCGAAGTGATGCGGCAGATCGACAATGTGCTGCTGTCGCTGGTCGAAGCGCAGGACGCCTATCGCGGCTATGTCGCGACCGGGTCGGAGCAGTTCCTCAAGCCGTACAACGCTGCGGTCGGCGACGTCTCCAGGCAGATGACCGGTTTGCAGGGCCTGACCTCGGACAATGCGGACCAGAAGCGACGCATCGACAGGCTGAAGATTGCCGTCGCCGCTTTCATCGAGCACATCGAGTTGGGCGTGGTCATGATCCGCGAGCGCGGAGTTCCGGCGACGCGTGCGTTTGTCGCCATTGGCGAGGGCCAGCACCGGATCGAAGCAGTCAAGGCGCGGATCGGCGAAATCAGGGCTGCCGAGGAAAAATTGCTGCAAGAACGCAACGAACGAAGGGACGACACCCGTTGGTTCGCCATCGCAGTCAACCTGGCGGTCACCGTCCTTGGCCTGTGCATGATGATCGCTTTCGTCCGGCTGCTCGAACGGGCCGTGCGCAACGACGCTCGGGCGGCCGCACAGATCCAGGTGCAGCGGCAGTTGCTGCACTCCACCCTGCTCAGCATCGGCGACGGCGTGATCGCGACCGATGCGTCCGGCCGCGTCACCTTCGTCAACCCCATCGCGCGTGAGTTGACCGGCTGGACGCCGGAAGATGCGGCCGGCAAGCACCTGAAGGACGTGTTCCGGATCGTCAATGAAGTGACCCGCGAACCAGTCGACAATCCTGCGCTGCGTGCACTGCTGGAAGGAACGATCGTGGGCCTGGCGAACCATACCGTCCTCATCGCGAAGGACGGCACCGAACGGCCGATCGACGACAGCGCCGTCCCGATCCGCACGGATGCCGGACTGGTCACCGGCGCGGTGCTCGTGTTCCGCGACATCACCGCGCGCCACCAGGCGGCTGCGGAACTGGCTGCGGCCAACCGCGCGAACGCGCAGACGATGGCCACGCTCGATGCGATCGTGATGAATGCACCGGTCGGCATCGGCCTTTTCGACAACGACCTGCGCCCGGTCCGGGTCAACGATGCACTGGCGCGGATCAATGCCCTGCCCGCCGGGCCCGCTCGCGCGGGCACGGATTTTCCCGGAGAGGTGCTCGCGGATCTGCGCCGCGTCCTGCGTGCGGGCGAACCGATCCTCCAGAAGGAAGTCGTCGTGCAATCCGACGACGGCACCTCGCAGCAACAGCACTGGTTCGTCAACTACTACCCCGTGCGCGACACCGGCGGGGAAATGCTCGGCGTCGGCGCGACCGTGCTGGACGTGACATCGCTGAAGCAAGCAGAGAACGCGTTGCGCGAGAGCGAAAGCCGCTTGCGGTTCGTGATGTCCTCGATGCCGCAGAAGATCTTCACGGCGCGGCCGAACGGGGAGGTCGATTACTTCAACCCGGAATGGATCAGTTACACCGGCCTGCAGTTGGACGCGATCAAGGATTGGGGCTGGGCGCAATTCATCCATCCGGACGACCTCGAGCAAAACCTCGCCGCCTGGAAAGCGTCGCTCGCATCCGGAGAACCGTTCCGTTTCGAGCATCGCTTCAGGCGCGCCGACGGCGCTTACCGATGGCACAGCACCATCGCCGTCGCGTTGAAGGACGCTGCCGGAAACGTGATCCTCTGGGTCGGCTCCAACAGCGACATCCATGAGGAACGGCAGACCGCGAACGAACTGCGCAGGCTCGCCGCCGAGCTGTCGGAAGCCGATGCGCGCAAGGACGAGTTCCTCGCGACGTTGGCGCACGAGTTGCGCAATCCGCTCGCCCCGATCCGCAACGGCCTCAACCTGATCCGCAGCGCGGGCGCCGATCGCGAACAGCTCGAGCAGGCCCAGTCCGTGATGGACCGGCAGCTGACCCATCTGGTCCGGCTGGTCGACGACCTCATGGACGTCAGCCGCATCAGCCGCGGCAAGATCGAGTTGCGCAAGCAACCCGTCGAGATCCTCGCGATCGTCAACAGCGCAGTGGAGACCAGCCGTTCGCTGATCGAGAAGATGGGCCATGCGCTCAGCCTCGAGCTTCCCGATCACCCGATCGTCGTGGACGCGGACCTGACCCGGCTCGCGCAGGTGTTCTCGAACCTGCTGAACAATGCCGCGAAATATACCGACGCCGGCGGCAGCATCCGGCTGGCCGTCGCGCATCAGGGAGACGCTGTGGAGGTGTCGGTAGCGGACAACGGCATCGGTATTCCCGCCAACAAGCTGGACGCCATCTTCGAGATGTTCACCCAGGTGGACCATTCGCTGGAAAAATCGCAGGGCGGCCTCGGCATCGGCCTCACCCTGGTGCGACGCCTCGTGGAAATGCACGGCGGCACGGTCGTCGCGCGCAGCGAAGGATCAGGAATGGGCTCGACCATCGTCGTGCGCCTGCCGATCGCGATCGATCCGGTGTCCCGATCCGCGGATGCCAGACCCGCGGTGGAGGCGCCCAACCAGGGGCTGCGCATCCTGATCGTCGACGACAACCGGGACAGCGCGGACAGCCTGGCGATGGTGCTCCAGTTGATGGGGCACGACACGCGCACGGCGTACGACGGACTGGAGGGAGTGGCGTTGGCGACGGACTTCCGCCCCGATGCGATCCTGATGGATATCGGCCTGCCGAAACTCAACGGCTACGAAGCCTGCATGCGCATCCGCGAACGGCCGGAGGCGGCATCCGTGGTGATCGTCGCCATCACCGGCTGGGGCCAGGACGCCGATCGCAGGCGGTCGCAGATGGCCGGCTTCAATCACCACATGGTAAAGCCGATCGATCCCGACGCGCTCGCGATCCTGCTGGCCGGGATCACCGCGGGCAACGCCGGGTTCCCGGCCTGAATCGACCCGTTTGCACGGGCAGGCGCTGGATCGGCGATCGGTTGCAGTGGCGTGCGCTGCAGCCTACTTCCGGCTCGCGCACTGCGCGTTGAGCTTCGCGACGAGCTTTGCGTTGGCGTCCTGGAACGCGCGCGCATAGGCGTTGTACGCCTCGTCGCTGGTGTTGGCCCAGTTCATCGTCGGCAACTGCGAGCGGACCAGGAAGGACGGTTGCCGGTCGACCTGCACGTCGTACACGACGACCGGAACCTTGGTGACGTTGTTCTGGGCCAGGTAGAGCTTCAGGATGCGCACGGTCACCGCATCGCGAGCCGTGTCCGCGGTCGCGAATCCCGCGGACGCCAACTGTTCGCGCACGAGCTTTGGCGCATCGTCGAACCGGAACATCTTGTAGCCGATCCCGCCGGCGCGTTCGCCCGCTGTGCGTGCGTCGACGACGTCGCGCAACCCATACGGACAGGCGAGCCTGGCGATCGCGGCGGCGGGAGCCGCGATGCGGCTCGTGTCCATCGCGATGTGTTCGACGTTACGACTGCAACCCGCGAGAGCAAGCGCGATGGAGCAGCACGCGATCGACTGCCTGCGCATGTCAGTGGCCGTTCGCATCGGCAGGCTGCGGATTGCTGGCCGCACCGGCCTGCGTGCCGCTGGCTGCCGGCTGCGGATCCTTCGACGCAGATGCGGGAACCATGGACGCAGGCTGCATCGCCGCGACTGGCTGGGTCGTCGGCGCAGTCGCTGCGGCCGGCGACATGGGTGCGCCCGTCGTCGCGACAGTCGCCGGTGGCATCGCAGTCGCAGCCAAGGTCGGTGCCGCGACCGCCGATGCGGGAGCGCCTGCGACGACGACAGCGATCAGCGCGTCGTGCTCATCCACCGGCTCGTAGCCCTGCATGCTCTGCATACGGCTCCAGCCGGTGCGCAGCCACACCCAATTCGGCTGCTGCAGGACCATGACGCCCGCAAAGTTCTGGTCCTTGACGGCCACGCTCTGGCTCTTCGCATGCATCGGCCACTCGGCCCGGCCCTGCGCCGACATGTCGTAGACCAGCATGTCGGTCGTCTGGGCGATGCCCTCATCCAGCAGCGCCGCGAAACGGTCCTTGCCGAAGGCCTGCCAGCGCGCGATGTTTGCCACGCCCGCTTCCTTCTCCAGCGGCAGGTGGAACATGTAGGTGCGGGAGAACGTCGCCTTGGCCTTGATCTTGCCATTGGACTTGATCTCGCGATCCACGAACGACACGCTCAGCTGCACCGACAGCTGGTTCATCCCCGAATCGATCGCGTAGCGCGGAACGATCACCAGCGCCTGCATCGGCACGTGCTGGGAATTCTGCGCATCGACCGCTTCCCACGGAGATTTCAGGACGGTGAAGCTCGGATTCCTCGAAATGCCGTCCGACACGAGCTTGCTGCGCAACGCCTGTTCGAGCTTTTCGTCGAAACGGTATTCCACGAGCATGTCGCGCAGCGGCACCACGGCAGCCTCGGCTTTCTTGGCCTGCTCGTTCTCGATGGCCGAACCGATCAAGGCGCCGATCAGGCCGAACTGGACGCCGACCGCGCCAGCGACGTCGGACACGTCGACCGCGAGTTCCTGTTGGGTCACGACGATTTCGACCGGAAGATCCTGCGCGATCGGCATCGGCAGGGTCTGGGGAGCGGCGACCGCGGAAACGTTCAGGCCGAGGGCGAGCAGCCCGACCGGCAGGCGATGGCGAAGCGACATGGATGAACCCCGAAAGAAAGAAGAAAGGCGGGAGCAACTGGGCCCACCGGCGCGTGGATTCTACCTGACCGCACTGCCCCGACCGGGATGGGCGTCGCGTATTGCGGGCAGGGATTGTCGCCCGCCGCACGGATCGGTCCCGCCACCCGGGTAAACTGGTCGCCCCCGGTCGCCGCACCGGCGCCTACCGGAACGTCATGAGCACCGAACCCACCGCAACCCTGCTTCGCTTCACCGACCTCGGCCTGCCCGACGCGCTGCTGCGCGCGCTCGCCGACGTGGGCTACGAATCGCCCTCGCCGATCCAGACCGCGACGATTCCGCCGCTGCTGGAAGGCCGCGACATGATCGGCCAGGCGCAGACCGGCACCGGCAAGACCGCCGCGTTCGCGCTGCCGATCCTCGCGCGCATCGACCCGGCGCTGAAGAAACCGCAGGCGCTGGTGCTGGCGCCGACCCGCGAACTCGCGATCCAGGTCTCCGAAGCATTCCAGCGCTACGCCGCGCACCTGTCGAATTTCCACGTGCTGCCGATCTATGGCGGACAGGGTTACGAACCGCAACTGTCGGCGCTGCGGCGCGGCGTGCAGGTCGTGGTGGGCACCCCGGGCCGGGTGATCGACCATCTCGATCGCGGCACCCTCGATCTTTCCGGACTGAAGTGCCTCGTACTCGACGAAGCCGACGAGATGTTGCGGATGGGCTTCATCGACGACGTCGAGGCGGTGCTCAAGAAAGTCCCGGAACAGCGCCAGGTCGTGCTGTTCTCTGCGACGATGCCGAGCCAGATCAAGCGCATCGCGCAAACCTACCTGCGCGATCCGGTCGAGATCGCGATCAAGTCCAGCACCAGCACCGCGCCGAACATCCGCCAGCGCTACTGGTCGGTCAGCGGCGTCAACAAACTCGACGCGCTGACCCGCATCCTCGAAGCCGAACCGTTCGAGGCGATGCTGGTATTCGCGCGCACCAAGCTCGGCACCGACGAACTCGCGGGCAAGCTCGCCGCGCGCGGGCTGTCGGCGGCGGCGATCAACGGCGACGTGCAGCAGGCGCAGCGCGAACGCCTGATCCAGAACCTCAAGGATGGCAAACTCGACATCCTCGTCGCGACCGATGTCGCCGCACGCGGACTCGACGTCGACCGCATCAGCCACGTGCTGAACTACGACATCCCGACCGACACCGAAAGCTACGTGCACCGCATCGGCCGCACCGGCCGCGCCGGACGCAAGGGCGAGGCGATCCTGTTCGTCGCCCCGCGCGAAACCGGCATGCTGCGCGCGATCGAGCGCGCGACGCGCCAGCCGATCGAGCGCATGGAATTGCCGAGCGTCGAGACCGTCAACGACCAGCGCATCGGCAAATTCCTCGGCCGCATCACCGAGGCCCTCGGCAGCGCCGACCTCGGCCTGTTCCGCGGCCTCGTCGAACGCTACGAGAACGAACACAACGTCCCCGCGATCGAGATCGCGGCCGCGCTCGCGAAGATGACCCAGGGCGATGCGCCGTTGCTGCTCGACGTGCCGGTCGAACGCCCGCGTGCGGCGTACGACAAGGCCGCCTATCCACCGGCGCGTCCGCATGCGCCGCGTCCGCACGCCGCGCATGCGAACGAGCCGGGCCGCGATGCGCCGCGCAAGTTCGATCCATCGCGCGAGCGCGGCGAGCCCGTCGCGTCGCGCGAGAAACCCGGCGCTTCGCACAAGCCGTACAAGCCGCGCGAAGGCCTCGCGGAACGACCCACCGCGCATGCATCCGCAGCGGATGGTCCGCCCAAGCGCCAGCCGAACCAGTACGGCGCTCCGGCGCATGCGAACGAAACGACGTTCGACGCACCCGCATCGAGCAGGTCTGCGCGCAAACCCGAACGCCGCACGAAAGACGGTCCGGAACCGGGCATGGAAACCTTCCGCATCGAACTCGGCCAGGCCCATGGCGTGCAGCCGGGCAACATCGTCGGCGCGATCGCGAACGAAGCCGACATCGAGAGCCGGTACATCGGCCGCATCGACATCCGCGACGCCTACAGCCTGGTCGACCTGCCGGTCGGCATGTCCAAGCCGTTGCTGGAACACCTCAAGCGCGTGCGCATCGCCGGACAACCCATGCGCATCCAGCGCGCCGGCCCGAACGACATCGCCGGCAGCGGCGAGCCGCGCACTAATTTCGCGCCGCGTCCGCATCCGCCGAAACCGCGCGACGACAAGCCGCGCTATTCGCCGAAGGAAAAAAAGCCGCATCGCAAAGGTCCGTCGAAGCGGCCCGAGTAGGCGACCGATCCCAGCTTGCGCCAGGAGTGCCGCCTGACCGGGCGCCACAGCGCTTGTCGACAATGGATCCAAAAAACAAAGGGGACAGGGTGATCCACCCTGTCCCCGCTGATTCACCGACTGTTTCCCATGAAGCCCTGCTACCGCGGTGCTATTCCACGTCGGCCCACGACTTTCCGTTCTTGTAGTGCAGCGTCACCTTGGAAATGTCCAGCAGGTTCAGACTTTCCCATTCGATGGAATTGCCGTCGGCATCCACGACCTTGAGATCCCACGACTTCGCCTTTTCCTTGCGGCTGAACTTGATATCGACTTCCTCGCCGTTGGCCAGGGTGTCCTCGCCGAGGATGTCGTCTTCCCAGTCGTCGGAGTTGTGCGGAGTGACGTACAGCTCATGGATTTCGACGCCGGTCTTGTTGACCACCGTGAAGTCCTGATCGCCTGCCATCGCCATTGGCATCAAGGCAACGGCGAATAGGACGGCTACGGCAAAAAGCATGCGCGCAAAGAACGAAGAATTCTTCATCGGTCTGGCCCCTGTTGACGGTGCACCGCGGACTGGGTGCCATGGCACGGTAACAAGAACGAAAGCAGCCGGGAAGATCGACGGGATGCCGGGAAAACCCGCCCCGAATTCGGGCTCGGCCGCTGCTGTCGAATCCATGGTGTCCAGGCTGTTTCGAGCCGGATGGATGCGGCGGGCGAAGGTCCTTGGCGATTTCCCGCACAAACGGACATGCGCGCTCTGCGAAGAAAGCGGGTGAACCTGAACGCGACCGGCGCCATCGCGTGAGGGTTGCTGGCGGGTTCATCCACCAAGTCCACACTCGCGGCACCTTACTGGAGTCAGACCATGCGCCCTTCCCTGCTCGCCCTCGCGGCTGCCCTTGCACTCACACTGACCGGCGCGGCTGGCGCGTGCGCCGACGATGGCTGGGTCAACTCCCGCATCGTCGAGATCAACGATTACGGCGTGCGTTACCAAGAGCCGTTCGTCAATGAAATGGTGACCTACTACGGCGCGCCGCGCCCGTACGTGGTCGAGTTGCTCGGCCCGCGCCACTGGACCCCTGGCGATGTGTATTACGCATGCAATTTCGCGCATTCGATCGGACGTCCATGCTCCGAAGTGGCCGAGCGCTACGAGCACAACCGCGCAGGCGGCTGGGGCATGGTCGTACAGTCGTACAACATCAACCTCGGCTCAGCGCAATACGTTTCCTTCCGCCGCGGTTTCGTCGCGAGCTACGGTCGCTGGGGCCACCCCATCGTGATCGATCGCGATGTGCACGTGCGCTGGGAGAGCAGGAACGTCCGCAGCGTGCGTGACGTGAGGTACACGAACGGCAATGCCTACGGCCACTACCAGCATGGGCACGCCTACGGCCACGGCGACCATGGCGATCATGGACGCGGCCACGGCAGGCACGGCGGCGAAGGTCGCGACCGTGACCACGACAACGGCCACGATCATGGCAATGGACACGGACACGGACACGGGCACGGTCACCACTGACGCGATGCTGCAATCGTCGCGCGTCGATGCGCGGCGCATCGCCTGCTCCACGCGCCACCCAGGAAGCCGCTCCCCGAGCGGCTTCCTGGCGTTCCGGAGCCACGGCTTGCCGCTGCCGCCACGGCATCGCTGCCGCGACGGGCTGCTCATCCAGCGGAAATCTGCGAATACCCGCGCCTCCGGCAGCCGCATGACCGGCACCCGCACAGGATCGCGTTGGACAGGACGAGAGTGATGTCGATGCGCGGCGGCAGGCCGCTCAGCGTCGCCGGTCGCATCGCAGCGCCCTCGATCGTGGAGCAACCGCGTCCACGGTCGCCTGCAATCCCACCCAAGCATCTCTCGCAGAGGATTCACCATGAACTTACGCGACAACACCACGTCGACTCCCGCCAGACGCTCCCCGCTTGCGCGCGCGACCATCGCCGCACTGGTTGTGTCCGCATTCGCGCTTGCGCCTCAGGCCTTCGCGGCGGCGCCGCCGGCCCAGGACAAGGGATCGAGCGGCCGCCAGATCATCCTGCAGCATCACGGCAAGACCAAGACGCAGGAACAGGCACCTGCCACCGACGGCTCGGGCGGCGGCAAGCCATCGCAGCCAGCGGGCCAGAGCGGCAAGGGATCCAACGACAGCAAGATCATCCTGCAGCATCACCGCAAGTAGATCGGCGACACACCCGCACGACCCGCGCGTGGCAAGCCCCCGCACCAGGCCGTCGCCCTCAGCGACGGTCTTCTTGTTTCCGCACTCCCGATGCCGCCCTTCTCTGATGCAGTGCCAAGACCCGCATTGCAATGATGATCGGACGCCCGGACATTCCCTGCAGCCGCGCACAAGCCATCTTGACCGGCTTCATGAATACCTTGTTAAACAAGGACTTCCCGCTCAGTTTCAATACAGCGCCAAATCCGCACCCTCGACCTGTCCCTGATCTCTGGGCCATCCATGAGGAGTCTTTCCATGACTGTTTTCAACACCAACGTCTTCAACCGGATTCGATTCACGCGCCCGCTCGCGCTGGCCCTGATGGCCAGCCTGGCGATTCCGTCCGCGTTCGCCATTGGCCTCGGCGCCACCGGCGGCGCCGGGGTGCAGGCTGTCGCGCATACTCCTTCGGTTCCGGCTGTGACGGCGCCTGCCACGGCATCCATTCCGTCGCCGCCTGCGGTGACGCCGCCGCCGGTCGCTGCCGGTGCAGCGAGCAAGACGGCGACATCGGCCGCAGTCCAGACCCCGGCAGGCGATGCCTCCGCGCAGGCAACGTC
>JBBQHA010000088.1:0-13595 GCA_038323475.1 Lysobacterales bacterium | reverse complement strand
TCCGCATGCGCGTTCGCCGAGGACAGCGTGGTCGCATTGCCCGCATCGGCATGCGCATTCGCCGCGACCAAGGTTTCGGCGTCGCCCGCATCGATCGCGTTCGGGCCGGCCGAGTTCGCGAGCATTCCGATCTGCGCATTGCTTTCGGCGAGGGCGTTGTTCGCCGTGGTCAGGGCGGTGCTCGCGGTGGTCAGGGCCGTGGCCGCCGTCGTCTGCACCTGCGCGATCGCTGTGGTCGCCGCGTTCAGCTGGCCGACGTTGACCGCATCGGTATCGTGGGTGCCGGCCGCGACATTGGTGATCTGCCGCTCGGCGCCGACGCTGCCCACCGACACCGTGTTGATGCGGTCGGCGATCGAACCCGCGCCCAGGGCGACCGCATTGTTCGCCGTCGCACTCGCGCCCTTGCCGATCGCCACCTCGCTCACGCCGGTCGTGGAACTGCCGTCGCCGAGCGCGATGTCGTCGCGGCCGGCCGCGTTGGCGCCGGTGCCGATCGCGATGCTGTCCACCCCCGCCGCGACGGTCACTTCGCCCGGATCGACGATGCCGTCGTGGTTGCGGTCGATCCAGCCGCCGATCGCGACGCCGCGAGCGCCGCTCGCCGTCGACTTCGCACCCGCCGCCAGGCTCATCGCGCCGCTCGCGGTGTTGCCGAAGCCGAACGCGCTGCTGTCCAGCCCGCTCGCCGCGTTCTGCACGCCGAAGGAACTGCTGCGGATCCCGCTCGCCGCGTTGCCGAAGCCGAACGCGCTGCTGGATGCCGCGCTCGCCGTGTTGCCATTGCCGAACGCGTTGCTGTTGCCGCCTGAAGCGGTGTTCTTGAAGCCGACCGCATCGCCATTGACGCCGGATGCCACGTTCTGGCCGCCAACTGCCGTGCTGTTCGAACCGGATGCGGCATTGGCATTGCCGAACGCGCTGCTCTTGTTCCCGGACGCCACGTTGCTGACGCCGACCGCGCTGCTGAAGTTGCCGGACGCGGTGTTGCCGAAGCCAAACGCGTCGCCGTAGGCGCCGGATGCCGAGGCCTTGTATCCGTCCGCGGTGCTGAACTTGCCGGTTGCGCTGGCGAATCCGCCCGTCGCGGTCGCGCCGTAGCCCGCGGCGATTGCACGGAAACCGGTCGCGACGCTCTTGTCGCCGGTGGCGACGCTGAAATAGCCGGAGGCAACACTGAAGTCGCCGTAGGCATGCGCCACATCGCCCATCGCCGAAGCGCCCTTGCCGGACGCCCTCGCGCTGTTGCCGAGGGCGGAGCTGTACGCGCCGCTAGCCGAAGCAAACGTACCGATCGCGACACTTTGGGCCCCGTAGGCGAAAGTCGAGGTGCCGACCGCGATGCTCGAGCCGCCCACCGCGTGGCTGTTAAAACCCATCGCGACGGCGTCTCCGCCGGCGCTGCTGCTGCGCACGCCGATCGCGACGCTGTCGTATCCGGTGGCGTAGTTCGAAACGCCGATCGCCACGCTGCTGCCGCCCGAGGCGGTGTTGTAGACACCGAACGCGCTGCTCTTCGCTCCCGAGCTTGCGTTGACCGAACCGACCGCTGTAGAGCGGAAGCCTGAGACCGTGTTGCGGTCGCCGAACGCGCTGCTGGAACCGGTCGTCACGTTGTTGCCGAATCCGAATGCGCTGGACTCCAGGTTCGACGCGGTGTTCTTCGCGCCAACCGCCGAACTCGACTGGCCTGAGGCGGTGTTCTTGTAGCCGACAGCCGAGCTGTAGGTGCCGGACGCCGCGTTGCCGAAACCGAATGCAACCGCGTCGTTGTCCGACGCATGGTTGTTCATGCCAAACGCGGAGCTGCGGAACCCGTCCGCCGTGTTCGCAAAGCCGAATGCGTCACTGTACTGGCCGTACGCAACGTTCTGCGAGCCGAAGGCAGAGCCATGCGGGCCGGATGCGGTATTGGAATAGCCGAACGCATTGCCGTCGACGCCGGATGCCAGGTTTCCCGCGCCGATGGCGCTGCCCAAGCTTCCCGTCGCGGTGTTGCCCATGCCAATGGCGCTGCTCTGCGACACGGTGGCGGTGTTATAGGAACCGAGCGCGGTGCTGCTGGGTCCCGATGCGACGTTCCTGTCGCCGATCGCGCTACTGTCGGCGCCGGACGCATTGTTGTAATAGCCAACCGAACTCGCGTGCGCTGCCGAAGCCTTGTTGCTGAAGCCAACCGCACTGCTTTGCACTGCGGACGACGTATTCGCATAGCCGAGCGCGCTGCTGCCGGTCGAAGATGCGCTGTTGTCGATGCCGATCGCTCCGGCAAACGTCGATGCGAGGTTGCCGTATCCGATCGCGGTCCCGCCGGTGCCGGTGGCGTGGTTGAAGTAACCAAACGCCGAACTGTCGGTTCCCGATGCGAGGTTCTTGTAGCCGACTGCATTGCTGTGAAGGCCCGAAGCGGTGTTCGTATGGCCGATCGCGGTGGCGCCCTGCTTCGATGCTGAATTCATGTAACCGAAGGCCGCCGAATTGAGGCCATCGGCCGTGTTCTCGACGCCGAATGCGCTGGCATATGCGGCCGACGCGGTGTTGACGTATCCGACTGCGCTACTCCGGTACCCGGCTGCGGCGTTGCGGAAGCCGATGGCGCTACTCTGCCCGCCCGTACTGGCGTTGTTGTAGCCGATGGCGTTGCTTTCCCAGGCGGATGCAATGTTGCCCATGCCAATCGCGCTGCTTGCGAGGAACGTGGCGTGGTTGCCGAATCCAATGGCGCTGCCGAAATTTCCCGACGCGTCGTTGCCGCCGCCGATCGCGCTGCCGCGAATGCCGGACGCCGTGTTGTTGTACCCGATGGCACTGCTGTAGACGCCCTTGGCGGTGTTGTACTTTCCGATTGCGCTGCTGCTCCTGCCGGACGCGGTGTTGCGATAGCCCATGGCGCTGGCGTTCACGCCAGACGCATTGTTGTAGTCGCCAATCGCATTGCTGCGAGTCCCGCCGGCGACATTGTCGAAGCCAATTGCGCTGCTGTAGTCGCCAGTGGCGCGGTTCCCCAATCCGAAAGCGCTCGCCCCTCCGAAGACCGTGCCGGAAGCATAGTTGCCGTCGCCGATCGTGCTGTCGCGTGACATGGTCGCGTAGTTCCCATAGCCGATGGCAGCGCTCTTCGTACCCTTCGCCACGTTCCGGTAGCCGAAGGCGGTCGCCTTGGCGCTTTGCGCCTCATTGAATTCGCCGAATGCGCTGCTTTGAACGCCAGATGCGACGTTCTTGTAGCCAAATGCGCTTGCGGCATTGCCGTACGCGTGGTTATAAAAACCGACCGCACTGCTGCTAGTGCCCGTCGTCCTGTTTGCGGCGCCGATCGCGCTGTCGGAAACGCCTCCGGCGTAGTTGCCCGAGCCGATCGCCATGCTGGAGTCGCCATGGGCGGTGTTCCCGCTACCGACCGCACTGGCTTCCTGACCGCTTGCCAAGTTGCGATTACCGAGTGCGACGCTGTCGTAGTTGGTCGCGGAGTTGTCGTAACCCAGTGCCGTGCTGTACGCGCCCGAAGCCGTACTCTTGTAGCCGAAGGCGCTGCTGTGGAGGCCGCTCGCCACATCGCCGTAGCCGCAGGCGACGGCCTTGGTACCCGTTGCCGTCGAGCCGCCCGCTGGCGGGCAGTCGGTCGTGCCCGCGATCGCCGCATTGCCGCCGGTCATCGCGAACAGAATGCACAGTGTCAACAGGCGTTTCTGGGAATTTTTCATGGGTAACCTCTTCTGGCCGGAAGGCCTTGGTGTTGGGTCAACAATGCAAGCCTCGTCACGAGGGTTGTCGACCGGCGACAAACGGATGCCTCCACTTCCTGACGCGCAGAAAGCGGGCAGACACGATCACCGGATTTGTTCGGGGGGCCAATCGCCTGCGAAGGGGCGACTCGGGGCGGCGAGCACCCTTGGTGCAAGCATGGATTACTAGAACAGGCTGCTTCTGCGTGCTTCATCGCAGATGACAGATCCGTAATGTACGATGTGCAGCGCCATGGCCGGCACAGGTCGGCATCGCTGCGTCTGGGGAAGGCCGGCGCTCAGTTCCGATTCAATCCGCGGTGTGATACTTGGAACTTCGGTTCTGCTCCCCAGATCGAATACCCATGCGCCCACTTCCCACGACCCTCTCGCTCCTGCTCGCCGCCGCTTTCGGTGGCGCAGCCGTCAGCCATTTCGAGCCAGCCCGGACACCGGCGTCCGTCGCGCCGATCGATGTCGCGTTGCCGCAGGCCCGCGCCGCGCTGCCCGCCGAGGCCGGCGGCCAGCCGCTGCCGTCGCTCGCGCCGATGCTGCGCAACGTGACCCCGGCGGTGGTGAACATCCAGAGCAAGCAGATCGTGCGCACGAACAACCCCCTCGCGAACGACCCCCTGTTCCGGCAGGCCTTCGGGATTCCCGACTTCCGCCAGTCGCTGGGCTCCGGCGTGGTCGTGGACGCCGCGCGCGGCCTGGTATTGACCAACAACCATGTGATCGCGGACGCGGACGGCATCACCGTGACCCTGGCCGACGGCCGCACGCTGGAAGGCCAGGTGGTCGGGGCCGACCCCGACTCCGATGTGGCGCTGGTGCGGATCCCGGCCGATCACCTGACCGCGTTGAAGCTCGCCGATTCGACCCAGCTGCAGGTCGGCGATTTCGTGGTGGCGGTCGGCAATCCGTTCGGCCTCGGCCAGACGGTGACCTCGGGCATCGTTTCCGCGCTCGGCCGCAGCGGCTTCCAGGGACTTGGCTACCAGAACTTCATCCAGACCGATGCCTCGATCAACCCGGGCAATTCGGGCGGCGCCCTGGTCAACCTCCGCGGCGAACTGGTCGGAATCAACACCGCGAACTTCAATCCCTCCGACAGCAACAACGGCAACATCGGCATCGGGTTCGCGATTCCGTCCTCGATGGCCGGCGACGTGATGCGCCAGTTGCTTGCGACCGGCAAGGTCGCGCGCGGCTCGCTGGGGGTGGAGGCGCAGGACCTCAGCGACAGGATCGTGCGCGCGATGAAACTGGCGTCGAGCCACGGGACGCTGGTTGCGCGCGTGTACCCGGGATCGGCCGCGCAGGCCGCCGGGGTGCAGGTCGGCGACGTCATCACCGCGATGAACAGCCAGCAGATCGCCAACAGCCAGGCGCTGCACAACCAGGAAGGCCTGTTGCCGGTCGGCAAGCCGGTGACCGTGAATGTCGTGCGCGACGGTCAGAGCCTGGTGCTGTCGGCAGCGCTGAAGGTGCAGGCGGACAAGCTGGCCGGGGCCATGCTCGATCCGCGCCTGCAGGGCGCGACATTCGGCGACCTGCCGCTGAACCTGAAACAGAAAGGACTCGCCGGCGTCGTCGTAGCACAGGTCGCGCCCGGCAGCCGCGCATTCGCCAACAACCTGCAGCGCGGCGACCTGGTGGCGCAGATCAACGGCACTGACGTACCCGACCTGGCCGCGCTGCAGGCGGCACTCGAAGCGAAGCCGACGCGACTGCAGTTCACCCTGCTGCGCGGGCAACTGGTCGGCACGCTGTCGTTGCAATGACCGCGCGCACAGCGGCGTCACGCTGAACGGCTGACGCTCCCGCGAATCCTGCAATCGTCGCGGGCGCGCGAGTGGTGTAGCGTATCCACCTCCAACCGATCCACCCGCAGGGAGCACGAACCATGTCGATGCCAGCCGAATCCGAAGCACGCGCCGCCGAAGCCGCTGCAGCTTCCACCGCCCACCTGCGCAATGCCGGCGAACACCTCGGCCTCGCGCGCGACCACCTCACCGTCGGCGTGGCCGATGCATTCGGCGCCAGCAAGGACGCCGCGCGCGAAGCCAAGGCCGAACTCGACGACAAGCTCGAGAAGCTGCTCGACCAGGGCAAGGACATGCTCGGCCAGGCCGAAGACCTGATCCGCAGCCGTCCCTGGGTCACCTTCGGCGCCGCGTTCGCCGCCGGCTACCTGATCGCCAAGCTCACCCGCCGCAGCTAGGCGTGGCCGAGCCCGAACAGGCTCCGCCGCTGGCGGAGTCCGCACGCTCGGTCTACGACGCGGCGCGCAATGTCGCCGGGGCTTGGGGCGGCACGTTCGCCGCATTGCGTCGGCTGCTCGTGGCCGACCTGGCGCTCGCGCGCGCCGCCCTGATCCATGGGCTCGTGCTGTTGTTCCTTGCGACGATCATGTTCGGGACGACGTGGGCGCTGCTGACGGCGCTCGCGGTCTGGGCCTTGTACAAGGCCGGGGTCGGCTGGGGCCTGGCACTCGCGGGGCCGTTGCTGCTCAGCGCGGCGTTGGGCGTCATCGCTTTCCTGTATGCGTCCAGGGCGCTGCGACTGGCCGACCTGGATGCGTCGCGTCGCCAGCTCACGTTGTGGTTTGGCACCCAGGATGAAGTCGAGGAGGCCAAGCAGGCGCCTCCGGGCAGCTTGCACGCAGGCGCGCCGGCGGCCGCGTCGGACAACCCAACGATGGATCCCGGACCATGAGCATCCGTACCAAGCTCGCCGTGGTCAGCCTCGCGGAGGCCGATTGTGCGTTGCGGCGGGCCACCGTTACCGCCTCATGGCGTGGACTCAAGCAGGAAGCCGAACGCGCCGCGACACCGGGCCGCGTGCTGGGCGCGGGCCTGGCAACAGGCTTCATCAGCGGGCTGCGTGGGTCGGGTTCGCATGGATCCGGTTCGGCCATCGGCGGCAAGCTGATCGGCATGTTGCTGGAAACCGTGTTTGCGAGTTTCACCGCGGCGATGGCGGCTGGCGCTGCCGCCGCCGACGTCGAGGACGGCGCCGCCGCCGCGGACTCGCATCCGGCTACGGATCGCGGCTGATCGATGCAGCAGTCGCCCGACATCGTCGACGCACCGGTTCCGGCGGAGGCGCCCGTCGCCAAATCCGATTCCAACGCGGTGTCCGCCGAGGCGTCTCCACCCGCGAACGACCAGCGGCCACGTGCGTCCGCCGCCCAGGTCGTGCTCGCGACGCTGGCCTGCCTGTTCACGTTGTGGGCGACGCGCGACGTGCTGATCCCGCTGCTGCTGGCGATGTTCTTCGCGCTGATCGGCAATCCGATCATCCGCGCGCTCAAGCGCCTGTACCTGCCGCGCTTCCTTGGCGCCCTGCTGGTGCTGGGTGCGGGCATTGCGGGCGCCGGCCTGCTGGTCGGCCAACTGGTCGAGCCAGCCACCACCTGGATCCACCGCGCGCCGTCCGAATTGCGCACGCTCGCTCCCAAGCTGCGCGCGCTGGTGAAGCCGATGCAGGACGCCAACACGGCCGCGCAATCGATCGCGCAGGTTGCGAGTTCGGGCAGTTCCAAGCCGGTGCAGGTCGTCAGGACCGAGGTCAACGACCCCTGGAGCGACTTCACGGACACGCCCAAGCGCATCGCCGCGGCGCTCGCGGTGATCCTGCTGACCTACTTCTTCATGGTGTTCGGCGAGAGCTTCCAGAAGAAGGCGATCGCGATGCTGCCCGGCCGCCACCGCAAGCGCGTGACCGCCGAGATCCTGATGGCGATCGAGGTCGAGATGTCGCGCTACGTGCTTACCATCAGCATCATCAACTGCATCGTCGGCGCGCTGCTCGCCGGCATCCTGCTCGCGATCGGGTTGCCGCTGCAGCAGGCGCTGCTGTGGGGCACGCTCGCGGCCATCCTGAACTACATTCCCTATGTCGGTCCGATGATCGGCGTCGGGGTGATGCTGCTGATGGGTTTCGTGACCTTCCACGGCCTGTTCGCGTCGCTGCTGCCGGCGATGGCGTACCTCGGGTTGCACGTCCTCGAAGGCGAGATCGTCACCCCGATCATCCTCGGCAAGCGCATGGCGATCTCGCCGCTGATCCTGATCCTCGCGCTGATGGTCTGCGGCTGGATCTGGGGCATCGCCGGGCTGCTGCTCGCGGTACCGCTGATGGTCTGCGTGAAGATCGTCCTCTCCAAGATCGACGGCCTGACGGACTGGGCCACCCTGCTGGAATGACGCGGGATGGCCTGCTTTGCGAGAGGCTTGTCCCGTGGAAGCCCGACGGCCTCACCGACTGGGCCACCCTGCTGGAATGACGCTCGCGGTAACATAGGCGGATGCAGTTGGTTCCGCGCGCCATCACCCTGGACCTCGACGACACGCTCTGGCCGATCGCGCCAGTGATCGAGCGCGCCGAGACTGCGCTGCACGACTGGATGCTGGTCCACGCGCCGAATGCGGCCGCGCGTTATCCGGTCGTCGCGATGCGCGCGCTGCGCGACGCGGTCGCGCTGGCGAACCCGCACCTGTCGCACGATTTCACCGCGCAGCGGAAACTCTCGCTCGCGCATGCGCTGGCGGACAGCGGGCACGACCCGGAACTCGTCGACGCCGCGTTCGCGGCCTTCCATGCGGCGCGCAACCGGGTCGACCTGTATCCGGATGTCGAGCACGCGCTGGGCCGGCTCGCTGTGCGCGCGCCGCTCGCCGCACTGACCAACGGCAACGCCGACCTCGCCCGGATCGGCCTGCAGCACCGCTTCGTGTTCGCGCTCGGCGCACGCGAGCACGGCAGCGCGAAGCCAGAGGCAGGCATCTTCCACGCGGCCTGCCTGCGGCTCGGCGTCGCACCGCACGAAACGCTGCACGTCGGCGACGATGCCGAGCTCGATGTCGTCGGCGCCGCGCGTGCGGGCCTGCGCACGTGCTGGATCAACCGCCGCGGCGAAACCTGGACGCATGCGGACGTGCGTCCGGACCTGGTCTTCGACCACCTCGGCGCGCTGGCAGACTGGCTCGATGATCGCCACCTCGAACGCACAACCAGCCCGATCCGGAGCACCGCATGAGCTTGCCTTCGTGTTTCGCCAACGCAGCCATGGGGGAAGTCGCGCATGCGATTCCGCTGATTGCGCTCGACGCCACGACGCTGGCGCGCTACCTCGCGAAGCAACCCGAGCGCGTCGGCCGCTGGATCGCCGCGCAGGGATTCGTCGCCGATCCGAACGCGGTCCTGCTGGTGCCGGCCGAGGACGGCGCGCCATTGGCGGCATTGGTCGGCGTGGCCGATGCGAACGATCCATTCGCACTCGCCGCCTGCCCGTTCGCGCTGCCGCCAGGCACCTACGCACTGAACAAGCTGGGTTTGAACAACGACGGCCTGCGCATCGAGCTGGCCAATGCGATCCTTGGATGGGGGTTGGGCGCTTACCGTTACGAGCGCTATCGCAAGCCCGCGCGCGCTCCGGCGCGCCTGCTGCTCGAGGACGCGAAGGCGGCGAGTTCCGAAGCGTTCGCGATCCTCAAGGCGAGCACGCTGGTGCGCGACCTGGTCAACACGCCGACCGAGGACATGGGACCGGACGAGCTCGACGCGGTCGCACGCCGGCTGGCCAAGGCTTATGGCGGCGTGGTCGAGACGATCGTCGGCGACGCCTTGCTCGCCGCGAATTTCCCGACGATCCACGCGGTCGGCCGCGCCTCGCACCGCGCGCCGCGCCTGATCGCGTTGCGCTGGGGCGACGACGCCCATCCGCACGTGGTGATCGCTGGCAAGGGCGTGTGTTTCGACACCGGCGGCCTGAGCATCAAGACGATCGACGGCATGCGCAACATGAAGAAGGACATGGGCGGAGCGGCGCATGCGCTCGGCCTGGCGCAACTGGTGATGGCCACCAATCTGCCCGTACGGCTGACCGTGCTCGTACCGGCGGTCGAGAATGCGATCGCTGGCGACGCGTTCCGCCCGGGCGACGTGATCCGCACGCGCGCCGGCATCAGCGTCGAGATCGACAATACCGATGCCGAGGGCCGGCTCGTGCTCTGCGATGCGCTGACTTACGCGGTTGAGCAATCGCCGGCGCTGCTGATCGATTTCGCGACGCTGACCGGCGCGGCGCGCGTCGCGCTCGGTCCGGAACTGCCGGCGCTGTTCTGCAACGACGAAGCGCTCGCCGCCGAATACCTGAAGGCCGCGGAGCAGACCCGCGATCCGTTGTGGCGGTTGCCGCTGTGGAAGCCGTACCTGACCTACCTGAAAAGCAACGTCGCCGACATGGTCAACTCGGGTGGATCGCGGATGGGCGGTGCGATCACCGCCGCCCTGTACCTGCAGCGCTTCGTGCCTGAAACCGTGGCGTGGGCGCACGTGGACGCGTACGCGTGGAACGATGCCGATCGCCCGGGCCATCCCGCCGGCGGGGAAGCGCAGGGACTGCGCGCGGCGTATGCGTTGCTCAAGGCGCGTGCCGCACAGGGACGCTTCACTGGCGCATGAGAGTCGCTCCCGGCTTCCTTCGTCCCGCGCCATTTGGGTAGCCATGGACGCCGTAGCAAGCCGGTAGCGGTCGCGGCCTAATGACGTCATAGCGGCGCACGAGGTGACGACCGTCACTACCGCGCGGCATTGCGATCGCGAACAATGCAACGCGCCGCGGACCGGCCGATCGTCGTCTGGCCGCCGCACCGTGGCTTCGGCTGCGGCTATGCTTCCGCAACCCCGCTCGACCGGATGAAAACCTCGCATGGATCGTGCACAGGAATTGCTGAAGGAACTGCGCATCGAACGCAACGCGCCGCCGCCGCCGCGTTCATGGCGATGGCTGTGGATCGCGCTCGCCCTGCTCGTGCTGCTGGCCGTCGTGGGTGGGGCGTGGATGCTGCGCGGCGACAGGCCGATCGACGTCCACACCGCAACCGCGACCGCGATCGGCGGAACGAACGGCAATACCTCCGTACTCGACGCGACCGGCTATGTGACCGCGCATCGGCAGGCGACGGTGTCTTCGAAGATCACCGGCAAGGTCAAGGAAGTGTTCATCGAGGAAGGTCAGCACGTCGACGCGGGCTACGTGATGGCCACGCTCGACCCGATCGATGCGAATGCGCAACGCAGCCTGTCGCTGTCGCAGGTGGCGGCCGCGCGCAGCCAGGTCGACAGCATGCAGGCGCAACTCAGGTCGGCCCAGGCCGACGCCGCGCGCATGCAGGAGATGGCTTCGCGGAAGCTGGTCTCGCGCTCGCAGCTCGACCAGGCCGTCGGCCTGCGCGACAACCTGCACGCCCAGATGGAGGCCGCCCAGCACAACGTGCAGGTCGCAAGCGACAACGCCCGCATCGCCGACCTCGGCGTCGACAACACGATCGTGCGCGCGCCATTCGCCGGCGTGGTGATCGCCAAGGCCGCCCAGGTCGGCGAGATCGTCTCGCCGTTCTCCGCCGGCGGCGGCTTCACCCGCACCGGCATCGGCACGATCGTGGACATGGATTCGCTCGAGATCGAGGTCGACGTCAACGAGGCCTACATCGGCCGCGTGCAGCCGAAGATGCCGGTCGAGGCCGTGCTCAACGCGTATCCGGACTGGAAGATCCCGGCCGAGGTGATCACGATCATCCCCACCGCCGATCGCAGCAAGGCCACCGTGAAGGTGCGCATCGCATTCAAGTCGAAGGACTCACGCATCGTGCCGGACATGGGCGTGCGCGTGAGCTTCCTCGAGCAGGTCCAGCCCGCGAAGGCGAACGACACGAAACCTGGTGTGCTTGTTCCGGCATCGTCGATCGCGTCGCGCAACGGCGCGGATGTCGTTTTCGTGCTGGTCGGCGACAAGGTGCAACAACGCACGATCAAGCCCGGACGCACCCTCGGCGACGATCGCGAAGTGCTCGCAGGCCTGGCAGGCGGCGATACCGTGGTGCTCGACCCGCCGCAGAAACTGGCCGACGGCGCCCGCGTCAGCGTGGTGGCCGACGCACCCGATGCATCCGGCAGTTCCGACAAACCCTGATCCGCTCAATGTCGAGGAAGACGCGATGGCAACCCTGGTTTCGCTCCGCAACCTGACCAAGACCTATCAACGCGGCCCGGAGAGGATCGAAGTCCTGCACGGCGTCGACCTCGATATCCAGCAGGGCGATTTCGCGGCGCTGATGGGCCCTTCGGGCTCCGGCAAGACGACCTTGCTCAACCTCATCGGCGGGCTCGATTCGCCGAGTTCGGGGACGATCGACGTCGGCGGCGAGCGCATCGACACGATGAGCTCGGGCCAGCTGTCCACGTGGCGCAGCAACAACGTCGGTTTCGTGTTCCAGTTCTACAACCTGATGCCGACCCTGACCGCGCAGCGCAACGTCGAATTGCCGTTGCTGCTGACCCGGCTGTCGGGCGCGCAGCGCAAGCGCAACGCGGGTATCGCGTTGCAACTGGTCGGGCTGGCCGATCGCGCCTCGCACCGGCCGTCCGAGCTCTCGGGCGGGCAGCAGCAGCGCGTGGCGATCGCGCGCGCGATCGTGTCCGACCCGCAACTGCTGATCTGCGACGAACCCACCGGTGACCTCGACCGCCAGTCCGCCGAAGACATCCTGGGCCTGCTGCAGCAACTCAACCGCGACCACGGCAAGACCATCGTGATGGTCACCCACGACCCGAAGGCGGCCGAATACGCCACGCACACGCTGCATCTCGACAAGGGAACCCTCGTCGAACAGAGCGAGCACGCGTGACGCCATTGCGTCGCTGACCCACCGAATCCACGGGGCGTAGAACCATGAAATACCTGCACCTGATCTGGGCCGCGATGTTCCGCAGCGTGACGCGCACGCTGCTGACGCTGTTGTCGGTGGTCGCTGCTTTCCTGCTGTTCGGCATGCTCGACTCGGTGCGCGTCGCTTTCTCGGCTACCGACAGCGTGAACGGTGTCGACCGCCTGGTCGTCGGGTCCAAGCTGTCGATCACGCAGATGCTGCCCTACAGCCTGGTGCCGCAGATCGAGACCACCACGGGCGTCAAGCAGTCGGTCTACGCGGCCTGGTTTGGCGGCATCTACAAGGACCCGAAGGATTTCTTCCCGAATTTCTCGGTCGGGCCGGGCTACCTCGACATGTACCCCGAGTTCGAGATGCCCAAGTCCCAGAAGAACGCATGGGAGAACGACCGCATCGGCGCGATCGTCGGTGAGTCGCTGGCGAAGAAGAACGGCTGGAAGCTCGGCGACACCATCCCGCTGCAGGCGACGATTTTCCCGACCAAGGGCAGCAACGCCTGGACCTTCAAGCTCGACGGCATCTTCCATGTCGCCGATCCGAAGTTGCGCGGCCAGGAAGGCCAGTTGTTCTTCCACTGGAAGTACTTCGACGAGGGCAACGACCTCGTCAAAGGAAAAGTCGGCTGGTTCATCGTGCGCGTCAACGACATCAACCACGCGGTCGCCGTGGCCAAGGCGATCGACGCGTTGTCGGAGAATTCGGACCACGAAACCAAGACCCAGAGCGAAGCCGCGTTCCAGCAGGCGTTCATCAAGCAGCTCGCCGACGTCGGCATGATCGTCACCGCGATCATGGCGGCCGTGTTCTTCACGCTGCTGCTGCTGACCGGCAACACCATGGCGCAGGCGGTGCGCGAGCGCATCCCCGAACTCGCCGTGCTCAAGACCATCGGCTTCAGCAACCTCAGCCTGCTGTGGCTGGTGCTTGCCGAATCGGTGTCGCTCGTCCTGATCGGCGGCGCGGCCGGACTGGGCCTGGCTTCCGTGGTCAATCCAGCGATTACCGAGGCGAGCAAAGGGAGGATCCAGCTGCCCGCAGTACCGCCGGAAACATGGGTGGTGGGGCTGGTGCTGATGGTGGCGATTGGCGTGGCAGTCGGTCTCCTGCCGGCGCTGCGCGCGATGCGCCTGAA
>JBBQHA010000087.1:0-13770 GCA_038323475.1 Lysobacterales bacterium | reverse complement strand
TGTTGTACATCTTGGCAAGGTTCAATACAGCCTCGCCATTGGTCGAGGCAGCGTCGGCCTTCTGGTATGCCGCGATCGCCTGTGGATACTGCTTGGTGAAATAGTAGTCGTCGCCCAGGGTGGTGTAGATCTCGGCATTGGATTGCAGGATACCCTTCTGCTGTCCTTCATTGATCACCGCGATGCTGTCGTTCTCGCGGCCCTGGATGTTCGAGTAGAGCACGTAAAGCTTGCGGTAGTCCTTCGCATCCGTGAGCAGACCGCGCTTGCGGGCGTCGTCGAGTTGCGCGGCCGCTTTGTCCGGGTGCCCGGTCTGCTGGTAGATCGTGGCCAGGTTCATGGCCGCGGCCTTGTCGTCGGGATGTGCGTGCGCGATGTCTTCGGCGATCTTCACCGCACGCTCGGGCTGCTTGAGCTCGACGTAGCTCGCCAGCAGCATCTGCTGCACGTTCGGGTCCGGCTTCTGGGGCGATGCATCGAGGGTCTTCTGGAAGGCTTGGGCAGCGGCCGCGAAATCGCCCTTGGCGTAGTACACCCGACCCCGGATCGCGTTGTATTCGGGCTTGTCCTGCTTGGTCTCGGCGATCACGCGATCAAGGGTGGCGAGACCGGCATCGGGCTGGCCGGCGGCGATCTGCGACTTCGCCAGCTGCAGCATCATGAGGAAGTATTCGTTGTTGGACAGCGAATTCTCGGCTAGCGCCTTCTGCAGGTACTCGACGCCCTTGGCGCTGTCACCCTTGTTCAGATACGCGTACCCCACGGCCTGATAAGCGACCGCACGATCGTACTTGTTGGCCGAATTGTCCGCCGCGAGTTTCTGGCCAGTGGCGATCGCCTCGTCGTTGTTCTTGGTCGTATTGACGAGCTCGAGCAACTTCGTGATCGGCTTGTCCATATCCGCGGAAACGCCGAGGCCGGGTTCGGTGCGGGTAGCACTCGGGAACAGTGGGGCGGCGTTGACGTGTTTCTTGGTGGTCGGATTCTGGGACGGGTCGGGACCGTCGTCCTGCGCCATCGCCATCGGCGCAACACAGGCCATGATCGCGATCGCTAGTGTCGCTGTCTTCAACATGTGCGGGAATCGCATGGGAGCCTCTGCGCCGGGTGGCGCTCTAGCGCCTGGCCGGACAGACTAATCGGTATTGGTGCTTTTACTCAAGTCGCGCGGGCGAGGCCCCGCGATCAGCAAGCCATTGGCTTGTGCGGGACCGAGCGCCGCGGGCAGGAGCTCGCGGCCGGATTGGCTGGCGAGACCGCGATGGTCGAGCCCGGCAATAGCCCCGCGTTGTACAAGCCATCGGCTTGTGCGGGACCGAGCGCCGCGGACAGGTGTCCGCGCCCGATGGCATGGCGAGCGCCGGGATCGTCGAACCTGGCAACGGCCGCCCTTGGCTCGCCACCACCTCGCGCGCGAAACCGCACGGAAACGCGCCCTGCAAGGATGCGCGCCCAGCGCGCAAACCATCAAACGTCGAGGTTGCTGACCCGCAAAGCATTTTCCTCGATGAAATTGCGACGCGGCTCGACCACATCCCCCATCAACGTCGCGAAGATCTGGTCGGCAGCGACCGCATCCTCGATCCGTACCTTGAGCAGGCGACGGGTTTCCGGGTTCACCGTGGTGTCCCAGAGCTGCTCGGGATTCATCTCGCCGAGGCCCTTGAATCGCTGGATCGTGCGGCCTTTCTTGGCCTCGTCGAGCAGCCACGCCTGGGCTTCGGCGAAGCTTGCGACCGGTTGGGTCTTGCCGGCGCGGCTGACGCTGGCGCCTGCCTGCAGCAAGCCGTCAAGCGCGCGTGCGAAGTCGCCGAGCGGGCGCAACTCGCCGGCATCGAACAGCGTGATTGGCAACGTCTGGGTGACCGACAGTCCATGCTGGCGGCGTTCGACCACCAGCGCGGCCGGATGCGCATCGCCAGCAGGCAACACACGCAGCGCGTACTGCGGGCGCCCAAGCCCGACTGCGCCGAGCCGCTGCTGCAATAAAGCAAGCCAGGCGTCACGGGCGTCGGTCTGTTCGAACAGCACAGTGCTCGGCGGCGGCAGCTCCAGCATCGCATGCAGGACGGTGCTGTCGAACCGGTACGCATTGCGCACGATCGCTTCCTGCGCCGCGACCAGGTCCAGCAGCAGCTTCTCCAGCACGGGTCCACCGATCGGCGGCGCGGCATCGCTGGGACGCAGTTCGGCACCCTCGACCGCGTTGTTCACGAGGTACTGGTTCAGCGCCGCGTCGTCCTTGAGGTACAGCTCGGTCTTGCCCTGCTTGATCTTGTACAGCGGCGGCAAGCCGATGTAGATGTGGCCGCGTTCGATGAGCTCGGGCATCTGCCGGTAGAAAAACGTCAGCAGCAATGTGCGGATGTGCGAACCGTCCACGTCGGCGTCGGTCATCAGGATGATGCGGTGGTAGCGCAGCTTGTCGGGGTTGTACTCGTCCTTGCCGATGCCGCAGCCGAGCGCGGTGATCAGGGTGCCGACCTCGGCGCTGCCGAGCATCTTGTCGAAGCGCGCGCGCTCGACGTTGAGGATCTTGCCCTTCAGCGGAAGGATCGCCTGGGTCTTGCGGTTGCGGCCCTGTTTGGCCGAGCCGCCTGCGGAGTCGCCCTCGACGATGAACAGTTCGGACAGCGCTGGATCCTTTTCCTGGCAGTCGGCGAGCTTGCCGGGGAGGCCGGCGATGTCGAGCGCGCTCTTGCGACGGGTCAGCTCGCGCGCCTTGCGCGCGGCCTCGCGAGCACGCGCTGCATCGACAACCTTTTCGGCAATGGCGCGTGCTTCCGATGGATGCTCTTGCAGGAAGTTACCTATCTTTTCGGCGACGATCGCTTCAACTACCGGCTTTACCTCGGAAGATACGAGCTTTTCCTTGGTCTGCGACGAGAAGCTGGGATCCGGCACCTTGACCGAGAGCACCGCGATCATGCCTTCGCGCATGTCATCGCCAGCGAGCGCGATCTTGGCCTGCTTCGCGATCCCGGACTGGTCGATGTAGGCATTCAGCGTGCGCGTGAGCGCTGCGCGGAAACCTGCCAGATGGGTGCCACCGTCCTTCTGCGGAATGTTGTTGGTGAAGCAGAACATCGTTTCCTGGTACGCATCGGTCCACTGCAGGGCGATGTCGACCGTGATGCCCGCCAGCTCGCCCGATGCGGAAATCACCGACGGGTGCAGCGGGGTCTTGAGTTGGGCCAGATGCTCGACGAAGCTGCGGATGCCGCCTTCGTACTCGAACAGGTCGCGCCGGCCTTCGCCGCGCTCGTCCACGAGTTCGATCTTGACCCCGGAATTCAGGAACGACAGTTCGCGTAGGCGCTTGGCCAGTATGTCGTAGTGGAACTCGGTGTCGGTGAAGATCGCGGTCGCTGGCTTGAAGCGGATCTGCGTGCCGCGCCTGGCCGAATTGCCGACATTCTTCAACAAATACAATGGCTCGCCGAGGGCATATTCCTGCTGGTGGTGCTGGCCGTCGCGCCAGATATCCATCCACAGGTGCTCGGACAATGCATTGACCACCGACACGCCGACGCCGTGCAGGCCGCCTGAAACCTTGTAGCTGTTGTCGTCGAACTTACCGCCCGCATGCAGCACGGTCATGATGACTTCGGCTGCCGAAACACCCTCTTCCTTGTGGATGTCGGTCGGAATGCCGCGGCCGTTGTCGGACACCGAAACCGATCCGTCAGCGTGCAGCACGACTTCGACGCGATCGCAGTAGCCAGCCAAGGCTTCGTCGATCGCGTTGTCGACGACCTCAAACACCATATGGTGCAAGCCGGTGCCATCGTGGACGTCGCCGATGTACATGCCCGGGCGCTTGCGGACGGCCTCAAGGCCGCGCAGGACGGTAATCCGGGTGGAGTCGTAGGTGTTGTTCGGCTTGCTGTCGGCGGGTGTCTTGTCGTCGGTCATGCTGAGCTGGGGCCTTGGGAATACGCCAGTACGACGCCGTTGCGGCGTCGCTATTGGCAGTGCGGAGAGACGTCCAATTATAGCAGTGTGCGGACCTCGCCCTGTTCCACGTGGAACAGGGACGGTTGCAGGCCCAATGCTGCAAGACCAGCTGGAACTTCGGTACCCGTGAGCAGGATTTGCGCCCCGCAGGACACGAGGTCGCCAAGGACGCGTTGCTGGTGGATCTGATCGAGTTCGGATGCCAGGTCGTCCAGCGCGATGATCGGCCATTCTCCTCGAGCATCGGCATATGAACGGCCCTGGGCAAGGACGCATGAAAGCGCGACGAGCTTTTCCTGCCCGCGCGACAGGGCGTTACGTCCGGGCAGGTGTTCGAACTCGAACCGCCAGTCGGCGCGGTGCGGTCCGGTCCCGCTATAGCCAAGCATCAGGTCGCGATCGCGAGACTGCGCCAACGCATCTCCCAACGACTGCTCGTTCCGGCGCCAACCGGGCAGGAAATCCAGCCGAAGCGCACCGAGTTCTGGGAGATACAACGCAGCGGTCCTTGCGAGCAATGGTTCGAACTGGCCAAGGTACAACGCACGCATCCGGGTGACCGGTTCGCCGGCTTCCTCGAGTTCGTGATCCCAAGGCGCCAACAGATCCGGGCGCGGCCGACTCTTGAGTAGGGCGTTGCGCTGCTTGAGCGCCCGCGCATAGCGCCGCCACACGAGCAGAAAGTCTGGTTCCACGTGGAACAGGGCCCAATCGAGGAATTGACGGCGTTGCTCAGATCCTCCCGCGATGAGGTCGTGGCTGCCGGGCTCAAAGGTGAGGACTGCGAGCGCGGCGCACAGCTCGGCGAGGCTACCGACAGGCTCGGAATCCAGGCGCGCTTGCCAGTCGCGTCCGGAATGGCGCAGGCCGGCGCGCCGGCTGCGGCCGTTGTCCTCGCGCCACTCGGCAAACACCTCCAGATCAGGACGTCCTTGCCGCACAAGCCCGTCCCGCACGCGGCCACGGAACGAGCGTCCATTGGCCAGCAGATGGGCCGCTTCAAGCAGGGTAGTCTTGCCGGCGCCATTGCTACCAGTAATCAGGTTGATTCCTGGCGCGGGGCGCAACTCCACGGCTTCAAACCCGCGGAAGCGGGCTAGGCTCAGCCGCTCGAGCAGCATGTCTGGCTGCTGGTCAAAGCTGCCTGGTCACAGCCGTAGCGGCATCACCACGTGGCGGCAGCGGTCATTGCCTGCCTCGCGCAGCAGTGCGCTGGAATTGGCGTCGCGCAAGGCGATCAGCACGGTGTCCTCGCGCAAGGCAGCGAGCGCGTCGAGCAGGTAGGTCACATTGAAACCAACCGCCAAGCCGTCCACCTTGGTATCGGCCTCGACTTCTTCCTGCGCCTCTTCCTGCTCAGGATTATGCGCAATCAGACGCAACTGGCCGGGGCTGACCTCGACCTTCACGCCGCGGTATTTCTCGTTGGACAGGATCGCAGCACGCTGCAATGCGGCACGCAGGGCCTCGCGGTCGACGCGCACTTCCTTGTCCGCACCGATCGGGATCACCGCATCGTAATCGGGGAACCGGCCGTCGATCAGCTTGGACGTGAATGTCACGTCTTCACGGCGCAGGCGCAGATGGTTGCGTCCGACTTCAAGCTCGACCTCACGATCACCACCTTCCAGCAAGCGCTGCAGTTCCAGCACGCCCTTGCGCGGCACGATGATCTGTTTGCGGGTCTGCACACCGGTCGTCAACGGTGCCTCGCACATCGCCAGCCGGTGGCCGTCGGTCGCTACGCAACGCAGGGCGTTTTCGCGCAGGTCCAGCAACAGCCCGTTGAGGTAGTAGCGAACGTCCTGCTGTGCCATTGCGAATGCAGTGCGCTCGATGAGCTCCTTCAGCGCGGCCTCCGGAACCCGGATCCGCTCGACCAGTTCGATGTCCTCGATCGCCGGAAACTCGTTCGGCGACAGGGCGACCAGGGTGAAGCGGCTGCGGCCTGCCTGCAGGGTCACCTTGTCGTCGGTCTGGGTCAGGGTGATCCGGCTGCCGTCGGGCAGTGCGCGAACAATTTCGAACAGCTTGCGGGCGGGAATCGTGGTCTCGCCATCGCGGGCATCCTCGACAGCAGTGCGCGCAATCATCTCGACTTCGAGATCGGTTCCAGTCAGCGACAAATGTCCGTTTTTCACCACCGCCAGCAGGTTGGCCAGCACCGGCAACGTGTGCCTGCGTTCGACCACGTTGACGACCTGTTGCAGTGGCTTGAGCAGAACTTCGCGCTGAAGACTGAAACGCATGTGCGGCCCCAAGATTTAATGTATTAAATGAAAGAACTGGTGGTGGTGGTGTTTCGCCAGTTACCGTATAACTCTATTATCTTGTTGATTTTATTGTATTTTATGGACGATGAAAGGCTGTGCGCGGAGTTGTTGATTGGTTGGGAAAGTCTGTGGATAAGTTTTCGTCCGGCAGATGGTCCCCAGCTTATCCACAGGTTTATTCGGTGAGCTTGCGGATCAGCTTCTCCCAGTCCTCGCGCAGCTTGCTGTCGGCATCCATCAGTTCGCGCACCTTGCGGCATGCATGCAGCACCGTGGTGTGGTCGCGGCCGCCGAACGCGTCGCCTATTTCCGGCAGGCTGTGCTCGGTCAATTCCTTGGCCAACGCCATCGCCATCTGCCGCGGCCGCGCGAGCGATCGCGTACGCCTCTTCGAGCTCAGATCGGCCAGCCGCAGCTGATAGTAGTCTGCCACGGTCTTCTGGATGTTGCCGATCGAAATCGCCTGCTGCTGGGCGCGCAGCAGGTCGCGCAGTGTCTCCTGGGCGAACTCGACCGTGATCGAGCGGCCGGTGAAATTCGCCCGTGCCGCCAGCGTGTTGAGGGCGCCCTCGAGGTCGCGCACGTTCGAGCGCATCTTGCGCGCCATCAGCAGCGCGACGTCCTCGGGGATCTGCAAACCGCGCTCTGCGGCCTTGGAAAGCACGATGGCGGCGCGCGTCTCGAAGTCTGGCGGATCGATCGCGACCGAAAGACCCCAGGACAGTCTGCCCTTGAGCCTGGGCTCGAGGTTCTCGACTTCGCGCGGGTAGCGGTCGCAGGTCAGGATGATCTGCTGCTTGCCGTCGAACAGGGCGTTGAACGTGTGGAAGAATTCTTCCTGGGTACGGTCCTTGCCGGCGAAGAACTGGATGTCGTCCAGCAACAGCGCGGACACCGTCCGGAACTGCGCCTTGAACTGGTCCATCGCCTTGTCCTGCAACGCTTTCATCATCGCGCTGAAGAACTGTTCCGAGCGCAGGTACAGCACCCTGCAGGTCGGATCCTGCGCGCGCATGAGGTTGCCGGCTGCGAACATCAGGTGGGTCTTGCCGAGTCCGGTTCCGCCATACAGCAGCAGGGGATTGTGGGCGCGGTCGCCGGGGCGGTGCGCGGCCTGCAACGCCGCCGCACGGCCAAGCTGGTTGGATCGGCCCTCGACGAAATTGTCGAAGGTGTAGTGCGGATCGAGGGTGGACGGCTGGTTCGACTCGGCCAGCCGAGGCGCGGCGATGGAGGCAGACGGGACAGTAGCGCGCGGCAACGCGCCGACCTCGACCTGGACCTGGATCGTCGTCCCCGCAAAATGATCGGCCAACTCGCGGATGCGTGGGAGATGGCGCGAACGCACCTCATCGACCACGTAGGCGTTCGGCGCATACAGCGTGAGCCGGTCCGCGCGGGCGTCCGCTTGCAACGGTTTCAGCCAAGTGTGCACGTCCTCGGCCGGAAGCTCGGCCTCCAGGCGTTCCAGACAACGGGGCCACACGGATAGCATCTGGGACAGGGAAGGACTCGCTGGGCGACGCGTGCGTCGCAGCCGGGAACAACGGGAGTGTTTGCAGTCTAACCGCGGCGGAGCAACCATGCCAAGCGCATTTTGCTTGCATGCGTGCTGCCGCACGGCTATAGTTCGCGGTCTTACCCAAGCATTGCCCGGAGTGCCGTGATGGCCACCAAGCGCACATACCAGCCCAGCAACATCAAGCGCAAGCGCGACCACGGTTTCCGTGCGCGCATGAAGACCGCCGACGGCCGCAAGATCCTCGCACGCCGCCGCGCCAAGGGCCGCGTCCGCCTCGCCGTCTGATACGCGCGGCGCAAGCCGTACGTTGGTGTCCATCACGTGATCGCAGGCACCGACGTCGCAACGTTTCCGCGCAGCGTGCGTGTGCGCACGCCGAAGCAGTTCCAGGCAACGTTCTCACAGGGCCGCCGCATCAGCGCGGCCTTGTTTCGTTTGCATGTGCGCCCAGCCGAAGCCGCGTTGACCGACACCGCGCATCCATCAGCTCGGCGGGAGGCTTCTGTCTCCACACTCAACGTGCGAACCGGCCATGCAACCTCGATCGCCACCGAGCCGCCTCACGCGCGACTGGGCATCTCCGTGTCCAAGCGCGTCGCGGCGCATGCGGTCGAGCGCAATCGCATCAAGCGGGTCGCGCGGGACAGTTTCCGCCGCATGCGAACGCAGCTGCCGCCAGCCGACTACGTGCTGCTCGCGCAACGAGATGCAGCCGGCGCACCATCGTCGGCATTGCGCGCGGCACTGGCCACGCTGTGGCAACGCGCCCTTGCGTTGAAGCCGGCCCCTGCAGCCCCCACAATCTCACCCCCTGCGCCGGATACGGCGGCGGGCTCGAACTGATTCCGGCAGGCTGATTCCAACCGTATCGATGTCCTCATCGGCCCATGGCGGCCGTCCGCCTCACGCCACCAGCAAGAACCCAACGCGAAGAATCGAATCCGATGAATCAAACCCGTACGTTCCTGGCCATCGCATGGCTGATGCTGGCCTTCTTCATATGGCAGGCCTGGGATCAGGATCACGCTCCCTCCGCAGTCGCAGCCGCGACCACTCCGGTCACGGCCGCCAAGCCTGGCGCCAGCACGAACGCCGATATCCCCAGCCCGACCGCGGCCGTTCCCACCGCAACCGCGGCAGCGGCGTCGCCGGCAGGCGCGATTCCAGCCGATGCCGGCGCTGCAGTCGCGGCGGCTGCCCCGGTCATCCTGGGCAACGACGTGCTGCGGTTGCGCATCGATCCCCGCGGCGCGAGCGTGATCGGCGCCGAACTGCTCGCCTACGGCCAGACCAGTGCACGCAACAGCCCGCCGGTGAAGTTGCTCGACAATGACGCGGCGGACTTCTTCGTCGCCGAATCGGGTCTTGTCGGTACCGGTGGCCACGCTGCTCCCAGCCATTTTTCAGCGTTCCAACCGGAAGGCGGAGTCGACGAGAAGAAGCTCGCGCCAAGCCAGGACAGCGTCGCGCAAACTTTCGTCTGGACCGATCCGAGTGGCGTGCAGGTGCGCAAGACTTACACCCTCAAGCGCGGCAGCTACGTGATCGGCATGCACGAGGAGATCCGCAACGGCGGAACGACGGCTTGGACGGGCAACGACTACCGCCAGTTGCGGCGGGTTCCGCCGATCATCAAGAAGACCGGCGGCCTGACCAATCCGGAGGCCTCCAGTTTCGTCGGCGCCGCGTGGTACAGCCCCGAGGACAAATACGAAACGCTCGCGCTTGCCAAGTTCGAACCGCAACTCAACAAGACGGTCGTCGGCGGCTGGATGGCGATGGTGCAGCACCACTTCCTCGCGGCGTGGATTCCGGACGCAAAGGAACCCGCCACGCTCCAGACCACCACCGACACGGGAAGCGGCGCTCCGGTTTACCGGGTCATTTCCAAGGGACCTGCGTTGCAGGTGCCAGCGGGCGGCAGCCGCAGTACCGACGCCCGACTGTACGTCGGCCCCCAACTCCAGGACGTGCTGCCGTCGGTCGCCCCGGGGCTGGGACTGACCGTGGACTACGGCTGGTTCACCACCATCGCGGGCCCGTTGTACTGGCTGCTGTCCAAGCTGCACCGGCTGCTCGGCAACTGGGGCTGGTCGATCATCGCCCTGGTGCTGCTGATCAAGCTCGCGATGTTCAAGCTGTCGGAGGCCCAGTACAAGAGCTTCGCCAAGTTGCGTGCGGTGCAGCCGCGGCTGGAGGCGCTCAAGGAACGCTACGGCGACGACAAGCAGCAATACCAGCTGGCGATGATGGAGCTGTACAAGAAGGAGAAGATCAATCCGGCCGGCGGCTGCCTGCCGATGCTGGTGCAGATCCCGATCTTTTTCGCGCTCTACCGCGTGCTCCTGTTCAGCGTCGAGCTGCGGCATGCGCCGTGGATGGGCTGGATCCACAGCCTTAGCGATCCGGATCCGTTCTTCGTCCTGCCCGTGCTGAACATGCTGGTGATGTTCGTGACCCAGCGGCTGACCCCGTCGCCGGGCATGGACCCGATGCAGAAGAAGATGATGCAGTTCATGCCGCTGGTGATGGGCGTGATGTTCGCGTTCTTCCCGGCCGGTCTGGTGCTGTACTGGGTCACCAACGGCGCGCTCGGCCTGTTGCAGCAGTGGTGGCTGATGCGCAAGCACGGAGCGCCCGGCAGTACGGTCGTCAAGGCCCGCTGACGGGTCCGGCGCGCGCGAGCCGACGACCGCACGCGTGCAGACGATCGACACGATCGCCGCGATCGCCACCGCCACGGGCGCGGGCGGGATCGGGATCGTGCGGCTGTCGGGCCCGGCCGCCCTCGCGATCGGTGCGGCGCTCTGCGGCGGCATGCTGCGGCCGCGCCATGCCCACCATGCGGTGTTCCATGCTGGCGACGGCAGGATCATCGACGATGGCATCGCACTGGGTTTTCCGGCACCGCACTCCTACACCGGCGAGGATGTCGTCGAACTGCAGGCGCACGGCAGCCCGGTGCTGCTGCAGCAGCTGCTGCAGCGCTGCCTCGATCTTGGCGCACGCACGGCCTGGCCCGGCGAGTTCACCGAGCGCGCTTACCTCAACCACAAGCTCGACCTCGCCCAGGCCGAAGCGGTCGCCGACCTGATCGCCGCCGGCAGCGATGCCGCCGCGCGCGCCGCGCGCCGCTCGCTCGACGGCGCGTTCTCGGCGCGCGTGGACCTGCTGCTCGCCGCGTTGACGGCGCTGCGCGTACACATAGAGGCCGCGATCGACTTCCCCGAGGAAGAGATCGACTTCCTTGCCGATGCCCGCCTGCAGCAGCGCCTCGATGGCGTGATCGCCGAACATGCCGCACTGCTCGCCGAGGCGGCGCGGGGCCAGCGCCTGCGCGATGGCCTGCACGTGGTCATCGTCGGCGCGCCGAATGTCGGCAAGTCCAGCCTGCTCAATGCGCTGGCCGGCAACGAACGCGCGATCGTCACCGCGGTCCCCGGCACCACCCGCGACCTGCTGCGGGAAAGCGTGCAGGTGGACGGCATCGAGCTGACCCTGGTCGATACTGCCGGCCTGCGCGAGTCGGGCGATGCGATCGAACGCGAAGGCATGCGCCGCGCCCGCGAGGAACTGGCGCGGGCCGACCTGGTGCTAGCGGTCGTGGACGCGTGCGCCCCGGATGCCGGACGCGCCGCCCTGGCTGACGAACTCGTCGCCGCGCCGCGCGTTTTGTGGCTGTACAACAAGGCCGACCTGCTCGACATCGCTGAGCTGCCCGCTTCGCAACCCGACCACCTGTGGTTGTCGGCACGCAGCGGACTGCATCTGGACGGGCTGCGCCTGCACCTGCGCCAAGCGGCGGGCGTCGGCGAAGCCGATGGCGCGTTCAGCGCACGGGCCAGACATGTCGATGCGCTGCGCAGGGTTGGGGTGCATCTGCAGGCTGCGGCACAACATCTGCGGATCGGCCGCGCGGGCGAATTGGCGGCCGAGGAACTGCGGCTGGCGCAGGACGTCCTCGGCGAAATTACCGGCGCAACCGGCAGCGACGACCTGCTCGGGGCGATCTTTTCCAGCTTCTGTATCGGCAAGTGACGGTGCGCACACCATTCAGGAAAAATCTGGTTAAACTCAAGGCAACGACTCAAATTCGGGGGTGGCCCATGATGCAGCAATCGATATCGGCAAGCTGGAGGCATGCGGCCCTGGTGGCCGCGATTGTCGCGGCACTCGGCATCGCCGGTTGTGGTAAGAAGGCAGCGCCAGCGGCGCCCGCCGGGGGCGAGACGACGGCAGCCGGGACCGAACCGTCGGCAACGCCTTCAGCGCCGATCGAAACCGATGCCGACCTGTTGACCAAGGCCAAGACCGCCGAGAATGAAAGGCGCCTGTATGCGCCAGCCGGCAACAACGCGATGGAATATTACCTTGCATTGCGCCAGCGCAATCCCAAGGATGAGAGCGCGAGCAACGCGCTCAACGATATGACCTTGTATGCGGAAACCGCCATCGAACAGAACCTCAAGAAGGGCGATGAGCCTGGGCGAATCGAGGCCGCGCGTATTTTCGCGTTGGTCGAACGGATCGACGCAAATGCGCCGTCGTTGCCGCGCTACCGCGCGATGATGCAGAAGGAAGCCGGCGACGAACTCAAGCTGCAGCAGGATGCGGCGAAGAAGACGCAGGACGACCTGGCCAAGAAGACCGAGGCGGACAAGGCCGCCGCCGCCGCGAAGGCGGCGCAACTGGCCGCCGCGGGCCAGCCCGCGACAACCCCCGCAACCACGCCGACGAGCACGCCGGCCACCACCGGCCCAGCCCAGCCCGCGCATCCGGCGCCGACCCAGGCTTCGACTCCACCACCGCCGCCGGTCGAGACGCCGCCACCGCCGCCGCCAACCCCTGCGCCGAAGCCCGCGCACACCGGCTTGCCCGATGTCGTCAGCAGCGTGCAGCCGAGCTACCCGCGTGACGCGTTGCGCGACGGTGTGTCGGGTGAAGTCACCGTCTCGTTCACCGTCAACCCCGACGGCAGCGTGAGCGGCGCGTCGGTGGTCAGTGCGAATCCGCGCCACGTGTTCGATTCGGCCGCGCTGGAGGCGATCCGGAAATGGCGCTTCGAGGCGAGCGGCGAGGCAGTGACGGGCAAGCGGACCTTCGCGTTCAATCCGGGCAACTGATCGCCCCGAACCGTCCGCATCGGCAGTATCAAGACGAAGCCGGCATCGCGCCGGCTTCGTCGTTTCTGCCTGTCTCCCGTGCGAAGGAGTCGCAGCGGACGCCGACCGCGAGGAAGCCTATGCTGAAATCGCGAGCTTCTCGCGGTGGTACATGCGCGCGGCCATCAGCCACAACACCGCGCCGAGCGAGAAACCGACCAGCAGGTAGACGCCCCATTCCTGCGAGGTCACCGTCTCCATCCGCAACAGCTTCATGATCAGCTGGTTCTGTGAGAGGAACGGCACCGCGTACTGCCACAGCTGGGTCTTGACCGGGTTCACCATCAGCAGGATGGTCGGCACCATCGGCAACAGCACCAGCACGCTCATGTAACTCTGCGCTTCCTTGACGCTCTTGGCCGAGGCCGCGATCAGGGTCAGCAGGGTCGTTCCGAGCAGCACCATCGGCACCAGCACGACCAGCAGCTTCAGCATGGTCACGACCGACACGTCGAGCTTGACCCCGATCCGCGGCGCGAACTGGAAGCTGAGCTTGAATGCGACCAGGGTGAGCACCAGGCTGAACATGCCGAACACGCAGGCTGCGGCGATCTTGCCGCTCATGATCGCCGCCCGCGCCGAGGGCGTGGCCAGCAGCGGTTCGAGCGATTGCCGCTCGCGTTCGCCAGCGGTCGCATCGATCACCAGGTACGCACCGCCGAGGAAGGCGCTGAGGATCAGCATGTAGGGCAGGAACGACAGCGCGAGCCCGCGCCGGCTTTCCGGAGTCGACAGGTCGCGATGCGCGATACGCAGCGGTTTTGCCACCGTCGGGCTGACGCCACGTGCGATCAGGCGCAGCGAACCGACGGTCTCGCTGTAGTTCTGCAGCAGGTTCTCCAGCCGCTGCACCGGG
>JBBQHA010000086.1:0-13865 GCA_038323475.1 Lysobacterales bacterium | reverse complement strand
CGTCGAACTCCTGCTGCGCCAGTTGGCGCGGCAGTTCCTGCGTCTCCGCCACGAAGGAGCCCTTGCCCTGTCGGGTGATGATGACGCCGGCTCGTTCGAGCTCCAGGTACGCGCGCTTCACGGTGATGACGCTGACCTTGCTGGCGCTGGCCAATTCGCGGATCGACGGCAGCGCGTACCCCGGCCCCCAGTCGCCGGCCAGTACCTTGGCCATGATCTGCTCCATGATCTGGCTGTACATGGGCGCGCTTTCGCTGGTGGAGAGGAAAAACTCGCTCATCGATGGGCACCGCGAATACTGTATATAGCGAGTATATACAGATAGGCACGGCTGTCAAGCAGCCGCTCGCTTTCGCGCTCGTCGATCGAGAACGCCAAGCTCGGGCTTGTGTCCGAATTCATCCGGATTCGTGCTGGGCGTCTGCACGCGACCGACAGGAGACAAGCCCGGCACGCCGACGGGTCAGATCCAACGGACGCCCGCAGTCGATTGCCGCGAAATCCGCAAACATCTCCGCACGCGCCGCTCCCCGCTCGGCGCAGGCATCAATCAGATGTGCGAATGCAGTTCATCGCGAGTCGCCAGCACGGCCGCACCCAGCAGGCCTGGCTCGGGATGCATCACGACGAGCGCCGCGACGCGCGCCATCACCGCGGCGAACCGGCCCTTGTGCTCGAAGCGCTGACGAAAGCCCGAATGCGCAAGCCATGGCAACAGTTCCGGCACCACGCCGCCGGTGAGGAAGACGCCATCCCATGCGCCCAGGGTCAGCACGAGGTCGCCTGCGGCCGCCCCGAACACCGCGCAGAACACGTCGATGCTGTGCATGCAGCGGGCGTCCCCGGCGCGTGCGTGCGCGGTGATGTCCTCGGGTCGCAGCGATCCGGGATCCGCGCCGGCAATCGCACTCAATGCGCGATGCAGGTTGACCAGGCCGGTGCCGCTGACGATGCGTTCGTTGGAGACGCGTCCGAATTCCCCGGACAGGCGTTGCAGCACCTGGATTTCCTCCGGCGTGCCCGGTGCGAAGCTGACGTGGCCGCCTTCGGTCTGCAGCGCGTGGTAACGCCCGTCGCGCCGCAGCAGCGCGCCCACGCCGAGGCCGGTGCCGGGACCGATCACGGCATAGGTGCGGTCCGTATCGCCGCCGGAACCGGCCCATTGCGCGGCGCCGATCGACACCACGTCGGACCTGTCGAGTTGCGCGATCGCCATCGCCTGCGCGGCGAAATCGTTGACCAGTTCGAGCCGGTCGAGTCCGAGCGCCTGGCGCGTGCGCGCGATCGAGATCACCCATGGATGATTGGTGATCCGCGCTTCGTCGCCGTCGATATGCCCGGCCACCGCGAACACGGCGCGCTTCACCGTGGCGGATGCCGCGCCGGTCGCGTCGAGGTAGTGGCGGGCGGCATCGGCGAGCGACGGGAATTCGACGACGGCGAACTTGCGGATGCTGTCCGCAACCAGCAGCCGTGGCTCACTGCGCGCGGCGAGCGCGAAGCGTGCATGGGTGCCGCCGATATCCGCCACCAGCACCGCTGCATCGTCCATGGATCACCTGCGCGTCGTTCGATGGGTGCCGTCGGCCCGGGATCGCCGGCCTGCCCGATTGTGCATCGGCGCATGCGGATGCCGTCGCCGCCGATGCGCTTTCATGCTGCGGACCTAGTAGGGCAGGGGCTCGCTCAACCGGTTTCCGTGGCTGGCGATGACCTGCGAATACCAGCGGGCGCTGTCCTTCGGCGTGCGTTCCAGGGTCGCGTAGTTCACGTGGACCACGCCGAAGCGCTTGGAATAGCCGAGCGACCATTCCATGTTGTCCAGCAACGACCACACCATGTAGCCGCGCACGTCGCAGCCGGCCTGGATCGCATCGTGGACCGCGCTGATGTGCTTCTGCAGGTAATCGATGCGCAACGGATCGCGGATGCGGCCGCCTTCGGCGACCGGCGGATCGAAGAACGCCGCGCCGTTCTCGGTGACGTACATCGGGATGTCGCCGTAGCGGTCCTTCACCCATTTCAGGATGTCGCTGAGGCCCTGCGGAAAAACCTCCCAGTGCGTTTCGGTATAGGTTCCGAGCGGCTGTTTCACCGCGCCGGCATTGAGCGGATAACTGAGGCGTTCTTCGGTGACGTTGCGGGTGTAGTAATTCACCCCGATGAAGTCGAGCGGCTGCCGGATCAGCGCGAAGTCCTCGGCCGGCCATTCCGGCCACGCGTCGCCGAAGATCTCGCGCATTTCCGCGGGATAACTTCCGAGCAATGCCGGATCGAGGTATTGCCGGTTCATGTAGGCGTCCGCGCGCGCGACGGCGGCGAGGTCCTCGGCCGATTCCGATGCGGGATGCTTCGGTTCCAGGTTCACCACCAGGCCGATCTCGTGCTTGCCTTCCGCGCGGTAGGCCAGCACCGCGGCGCCATGCGCGCGCATCAGGTTGTGCGAGGCGATCGGCGCCTCGTAGCGGCTGCGGTGGCCCGGGGCCAGCGCGCCGTGCAGGTAACCACCATCGGTGATCACCCACGGTTCGTTGAGGGTGACCCACTTCTTCACCCGGCCGTCGAGCGCGCGATACAGCACGCGGCCGTAGTCGGCGAACCAGTCGGCGCAGTCGCGGTTGAGCCAGCCGCCGCGATCGTCGAGCGCGGCGGGCAAGTCCCAGTGGTAGAGCGTCAGCAGCGGCTCGATGCCGTTGGCCAGGAGCTCGTCGACCAGGCGCGAATAGAAGTCGAGCCCGGGCTGGTTCACCCGGCCGGTTCCATCGGGCAGGATCCGCGACCACGACACGCTGAAACGGTAGGCCTGCAGGCCGAGTTCGCGCATCAGCCGGACGTCGTCCTTCCAGCGATGGTAGTGGTCGCAGGCCACGTCGCCGGTGTCGCCGTTGAAGGTCATGCCGGGCGTATGGGCGAAACGCGTCCAGATGCTCGGACCAGCGCCGTCGGCCATCGGCGAACCCTCGATCTGGTGCGCGGCAGTGGCCGCACCCCAGAGGAACCCTTGCGGGAAGACGCGTGACTGGTCCATCGCGATTGAGCTCCTGCGTTTCGGCACGCGTATGAAAACGATTACATGGCAGAATAGCCCACGACAACGACAATTGCATCGCCCGCATACTGTGGCGTGCCGGGTCGACAGGAGCGTTCATGGCGAAGGTCACCCTCGACCGGTTGCGCAAGGTGTATCCGAACGGTTTCGTCGGCGTCGCCGATGCGAGTTTCGAGGTCGCCGACGGCGAGCTTCTGGTCCTGGTCGGGCCGTCGGGCTGCGGCAAGTCGACGCTGCTGCGGATGATCGCCGGACTCGAGGCGATCTCCAGCGGCGAGCTGCGCATCGGCGACCGCGTGGTCAACGCGGTGCCGCCGAAGGATCGCGACATCGCGATGGTGTTCCAGAGCTATGCGCTGTATCCGCACATGACCGTCGCCGAGAACCTCGGCTTCGCGCTCAAGCTGCGCGGCGCCAGCAGGGCGCAGATCGCCGAACGCGTGCAGGAAGCCGCGAAGATCCTCGAACTCGACGCCTTGCTCGAACGCAAGCCGGCGGTGCTGTCCGGCGGGCAGCGCCAGCGCGTCGCGCTCGGTCGCGCGCTGGTGCGCCAGCCGAAGGTCTTCCTGCTGGACGAGCCGCTGTCGAACCTCGATGCCCAGCTGCGCACCGGCATGCGCGTGGAGATCGCGCGCCTGCATCGCCAGCTCGGCGCGACGATGATCTACGTCACCCACGACCAGATCGAGGCGATGACGCTCGGCCAGCGCATCGTGGTGCTCAAGGACGGGCACATCCAGCAGATCGACACGCCGATGGCGCTGTACGCGAAACCGGCGAACCTGTTCGTCGCCACGTTCCTCGGCAGCCCGGCGATGAACATCCTGCGTGGCAGGCTGGTGCGCGACGATGGCCTCGCGCTGCGACTGGACGACGGATCGCGCGTCGGCCTCGCCAGCGCCGCTGCGGATGTCGCGCCTGCATGGCTGGATCGCGATGTCGCGGTCGGGGTGCGCCCCGAGCACCTGCTGCCCGCGATGGCCGGAGAAACCGCCAGTTTCGCGCCCGAAATCGAATTGCTCGAACCGCTGGGCAACGAGGTGTTCGTCAACCTGCGCTGCGGCGCCCAGGCCCTGGTCGCGCGTTGCCAACCGCAGGTCCTGCCCGCGGCCGGCTCGCCACTGCCGTTGACGATCGCTGCCGGCAGCCTGCATTTCTTCGACGCCGAAAGCGGCGTGCGACTGGACGCGGGCGAGCCGGAGTAGCCCGGATGGAAATCCGGGGTCGTTGATTATCCGCTGCGGCCTTCCTTTTGCATCCCGGATTGCGCCTCGCTGTATCCGGGCTGTGCGCTAGCTGGATGTCGCTGGAAGCTTGCGTGCGAACAACGCAACGATCAGTCCGAACAGCAGCATCGCAAGCATGTTCTCGCAGAAGCTCGTGAGCACGAAGCGCGGAAACCTACCGTTGCCGAGCGCCGACAGCGGCACGACGACGTAGTTCATCACCAAGTAGATCACCACGCCGTAGGCGAGGCCGCTCCCGATCCAGTGCCGCAGCAGGCCGGGCAACCGGCGCGCCGCGACGACGAAGATCGCAGCGATGAGGATCGACATTCCCCACTGCAGCAGCATGCCGAGCGCCGCGATGGAAGCGTCGCCGTCGAAGGCGGATCTCCCGAGCAGTCCGCCCGCCACGATCTTCATGATCCTGATCGGGCTGAAGCCGGTAATCGCCGACGCGGCGCCGATGTCGATCGTCCCGGCCACGAAGCCGCCGAGCAGGATCGCTCGCAATGCGCCGGAAGTTGCGTTGTCGGCAGCTGGCATCGATCGTCCTCGTCGCGGGTGGCAACGCGACTCTAAGCGATTCCGCGCGGCACGAAAACGTTGCAGCCCCGCGCTCCCAAATCGAAAACGCGCTAGCCGCTCGTTCGACTCGTGGGAGGGCCGTCCGCGGCCCGATCGTGGCCGGAGGCCACTCCCACAGGAGCAGCCTTGGACTTCTTGCCGCGCCGCTTCACCCATTCGCCGAGGTCGTCGAGCACGGTGAATGCGGCCGGGATCACGATCAGGCTGAGCAGGGTCGAGGTCATCAGGCCGCCGATCACCGAGATCGCCATCGGCCTGCGGAAGCTCGAGTCGCCGCTGAAACCGAGCGCGATCGGCAGCATGCCGGCGGTCATCGCGAGCGTGGTCATGATCACTGGCTGCACGCGTTTGCGGCAGGCGTCGATCAGGGCGTCGTGCTGGCTCAGTCCGTGTTCGTCCTCGGCCATCACCGCGTAGTCGACGAGCAGGATCGAGTTCTTGGTCGCGATGCCGATCAGCATCAGCAGGCCGATCAGCGCGGGCAGCGACAACGCCTGCTGGGTGATCAGCAATGCACCGAACGCACCGCCCGCGCAGAGCGGCACTGCGGTGAGGATCGTCAGCGGCTGCAGCGCGTGGTTGAACAGCAGCAACAGCACCATGTAGATGCAGATCAGCCCGGCCGCCATCGCCATCACGAAACCGACGAAGAGTTCGATGAAAACTTCCGCATCGCCGGTGTTGAGGAAGCTCACCCCGGCTGGCAGCTTCTTCACGCTCGGCAGCGCCTCGACTTCCTTCATCACCTCGCCGAGCGGTCGGCCGTTGAGTTCGGCGGTGAGGGTGACGTTGCGCTGGCGCTGGTAGCGCGCGATCTGCGAGGGGCCGCTGGTGGTGACGATGTCGGCGACCGTCGCCAGCGGCACGGTGCCGTTCTTGCCGCGCACGCGCAACGCCGCGATGAGCGCCGGATCGGCGAGCGTGGCCTGGCTGAAGCCGACCCGGATCGGCACCTGGCGTTCGGGAAGGTTCAATTTCGCCAGGCGCTGCTCGTAGTCGCCGGAGGTCGCGATGCGCGCAGCTTCGGCGATGTCGGCGGTCGCCACGCCGAGGTCCGCGGCCCGCGCGGGATTCGGCACGATCACCAGTTCCGGCCGCAGCAGCGAGGCCGACGACGTCACGCTGCCGAGTCCCTTGATCTTGCGCAGGTCGTCCTCGACCGCGTGCGACGCATCGACCAGGCGGTTCGGGTCGTCGCTGGCCAGCACGAGTTGCAGCAGCGCGCCGGGCTCGGTGCTGATGTAGCTCACGCGCGTGCCGGGCAGGTCGGCGAGGCGCGCGCGCGCGTCGCGTTCGAGGTCCTGCTGCGAACGGCTGCGCTCGCCTTTCACGCCCCAGTCGAGCACGAGCGTCGCCTTGCGCGTTTCGCCGACGCCGGTCTTGGTCGGATCGCCGATGTCGAGCGTGCTGCCGACCGTCGTGTAGACGTGCTGGAGTTCCTTGATGCCGGAGAGTTTCGCGCGCGCGAGTTCGGTGATCGCAACAGTGTCGTTGAGGCGCGTTCCGGGCGGCAATTCCAGGCTCAGGTTGCTGCGGCCGAGGTCGGAGATCGGGATGAAGGTGGTCGGGATGAAGGGCACGATCGCGAGCGAGCCGATGAACAATGCGAACGCGATCCACAGCGTGCGCGCGCGATGCCGAAGCGCCGCATCGACCCAGCGCAGGTACCAGGTCATCAGCTTCGTTTCGCCTTCCCGCAGCGGGTGCGCCTTGAGCTGGTCCGCCGCCATCATCGGCGTGAGCAGGCGCGCGACCAGCAGCGAGAACAGCACTGCGGTCGCCGCGGTCCAGCCGAATTCGCGGAAGAACTTGCCGGCGATGCCGGGCATGAACGCGACCGGCACGAACACCGCCGCGAGCGTCATCGAGGTGGCGATCACCGCCATCCCGATTTCCTGCGCCGCATCGCGCGCGGCGTCGAGCGGCGACTTGCCCATGCGCAGGTGGCGCACGATGTTCTCGATCTCCACGATCGCATCGTCGACGAGGATGCCGACCACGACCGACAACGCGAGCAACGTGATCAGGTTCAGGCTGAAGCCGAAGCCCCACATCACCGCGAACGTCGGGATGATCGACAGCGGCAGCGCGACCGCGGAGATCCACGTCGCCCGCCAGTCGCGCAGGAACAGCCACACCACGAACAGCGCGAGCAGCGCGCCTTCCCACAGCATCGTCATCGAGGAATCGTAGGAGCGCTGCGCTTCCTCGACCGTCGAGGTGACGAGCTGGAAGCTCAGGTCCTGGTTGCTCGCCTGCAACTGGTCGAGCACCGCGCGCACGTCCTTGGCGACCTGGATCTCGCTCGATCCGCGCGTGCGCGACAGCGAGAACGCGACCACCGGCTTGCCATCGAACAGCGCGACCTGGCTCGGGTCGGCCGCGCCATCGGTGATCGTCGCCAGCGACGACAGCCGCAGCGAACGCCCATCGGCGAGGCTGATCGAGAAGTCGCGCAACTGCGCCGCATCCTCGAGTGTGCCGACGGTGCGGATCACCTGCTGCTCGCCGGCGAGTTCGGCCTTGCCGCCAGGATGCTCGACCTGCATGCGCGCGAGTTGCTGCGACACTTCGCCGGCGGTGATGCCGTAGGCCTGCAGCGCCTGCGGATCGAGGTCGACGCGGATCTCGCGGTCGATGCCGCCCGCGCGCGTCACCAGCGCCACGCCGGGCACGCCGTACAGCGCCTTGTTGATTTCGCGATCGACGAACCAGCTCAGTTCGGCCGTGCTGCGCCGGTTCGAACCGACCGCATACGTCATCAGCGAGCCGCCGATGTTGACCTTCGCGACGACCGGCTCCTGGATGTCCTGCGGCAGGTCGGCGCGGATTCGGGTCACCGCATCCTTGACCTCGTTGAGCGCGGTCGGCAGGTCGGTGTCGAGGACGAACTCGATCGAGGTGCTGCTGACGCCTTCGTTGACCGACGACATCACCCGCTTGATGCCGTTGACCGTCGCGACCGAGTCCTCGACCTTGCGGGTGACCTGGGTTTCGAGCTGGCTCGGCGACGCGCCGGGCAGGCCGATCGTCACCGTCACCATCGGGAAGCTGACGTCGGGGAAGCGCGCGATCGGCAACTTGTGGAAACCCCACAGGCCGGCCACGCACAACACGAAGAAGATCATCAGGGCGGGCAATGGCCGCCGGATCGCCCAGGCGGAAAAATTCATGGCTGCTGCGTCGGCTTGGCTGCGGCGGCGTTCGACGCGGGCGCATCCACGACGCGGACCCGGTCGCCATCGCCGAGGAAGCCGGCGCCGGTCGCGACCACGGCCTGCCCGTCCTGCAGCCCGTCGGTCACTTCGACCTGACCGGCATCGCTCGCACCGGTGTGCACGCGGACGCGATGGGCGACGCCCTGCGCATCGACGGTGTACACGTAGCCGTAGCCGTCGCGCATGACCAGCGCCGCAGCCGGGATCATCAATCCGGTCGAAGTGCTGGTGATGATGCGGCCCTCGACGAACGTGCCTGCCTTCAGCGCGCCGGGCGCGGGCAGGTCGGCGTGGATCAGGCCGGTGCGCGTTTCCGTGTCCACGCCCGGCGACACCGCGCGCACGCGGCCGTCGACCTGTTTGCCGGTCGCGTCGTGCAGGACCACCGTCGCGCCGACCGCGATCTTCGCGAGGTCCGCGGCAGGCAATTCCGGGCGCCATTCCAGCCGACCCTGGCGGATCATGCGCAGCAGTTCGCCGCCCGCCATGACGACCTGGCCCGGCTGCACCATGCGTTTGGAAATCACCCCGTCGTCCGGCGCACGCAACGATGCATAGTCGCGACGCATCTGCACGCCGTCGCGCTGCGCCGCAGCCGTGTTCGCACGCGCCTCGGCCTGCAGTTCCGCAGCGCGCAATTCATCGAACGCGCTCGCGCTGATCAGTTGCGCCTTCACCATCATCTGCCCGCGGGCGAGGTTCGATTTCGCCAGGTTCACCCCGGCCTGCGCCTCCGCGACCGTCGCCTGCGCCTGGCGCAGGTCGCTGTCGAGCGTACGGTGGTCGATCTCCAGCAACACCTCGCCCTTGTGGACGTGCTGCCCGACATCGACGTTCAACGCGGTCACCCGCATCCCGCTGAGCTCGACCCCGAGTTGCATCTCCTCCCACGCAGCCACCGGCCCGGAAGCGATCACGCTGCGCTCGATCGGCCGCTGCCCGGCGCGGGCGAGAGTCACGGCGAGGCCGGCGGAAGTGGTATCCGCCGCGGCTCCCGATGCCGCCGGATCGGCTTTCCTGCCGCAGGCGGCGAGGGCGAGGCAGGAGAGTGCGATCAGCAGGATGGAGCGGTTGAACGGGGAGGGCATGCGGTGGTGCTCGGTGCGCGCGGGGTGCTGTAAGTTACCAGCACCCGGGTGAACGTGATTGGCGGACGCCCGGGACGTTCCGAATGATCAGGCGATCGCGGTCTGCTTGCGACGGCTACGCGCTGATCAAGTGGCAGGCAGCCTCCGGACCGGAGCCCGGCGCCTTCGCTCGATCCCTGGCTTGTCATCCCGAGCGCGGCGAGGGAGCTGCCGGTGCAATCCGTCGCTCGCCCGTTGCCTGCAACGAGATCCCTCGCTGCGCTCGGGGTGACGTTGGGTGGTGCATTCGACCACTTCAGGCAACGAGTACGTCGCCACCCGTTCGACGTCCGTCGGAAAGCTTCAAATCCGCTTGTTCCCACGCCCGATCGCGTCGAACAATTCCCCGCCGAGCTTTTCCAGGAACGTCCTGCCGTCCGGCTTGCTCTCGACAAGGTCCTCGGGGCCGGCGCGCATCTCGGCGAGGTCAGATTCCCACGCCTCGCGGTCTTCTTCCGGAAGGATCGTGCCGTCGGGCAGGAAGCACAGCCCGATTTCGTCGTCCATGACGACCAGGCCCAGGCTGGCCGCTGCGTCTACGGCGTGCGAGATCTGCCGCGTGCATGGGTCGGACGGGATCGAAAGTCGCAGTACCGCGGAGCTACAGGCAGCCGCGCGCTGGCGCGGGTCGCTGCCCCAGAAGGCGGTCAGGGTGGCCCCATCGTTTTTGGCGTCGGCATCGTCGTCGTAGCGCTGGACGAGCAGGGCGCCGAGTTCACTGAACCTGGAATTGGCCGAGTCGCTGAGTGCTTCAAGCCGCTCCGCAGTGGCGATGGCCTCCTTGCGGCTGGTCGGCAAGGGCGCGTGGCGGGACGGGTCCCAGATGCAGAGGTCGTAGCTCAATGCGTGTCTCCAGGTGCATGGTGAAGGCTATTGTCCGCTTCTTGGCGCGAAGCACATGCTTCGACTGCAGCCGGTCGGCATGGCTGTGCGCAGCTGGCATCTCTTCGGGTCGGCGACGATGAAGATGCCAGCCATTGGACGGTTCATCCGCGCGCCGTTTCCCATGCGCCGCCAGCTGAACTGTTCAGCATACGGTTCATGCAAGCGCGTGCATGCCGGCGCATAGTCCGCTCGAATCGCTTGTCGCAACCGCGCACGGATGCTGTGCAGGATGCCCGACGCCTCCGCAACATGCGGCTCGTTTCATTCGACTGAGAGGGCTCTCATGCCGACCCTGGTCAAGATCTTCCTCGCGTTGCTGCTGTGTGCGGCGAGCAACAGCGTCTTCGCGACAACGGTGCGCGAGAAGACGATCTGCAAGAACGATCCGGTGCCGTCCGGATGGGTGATCGTCAACAAGACCTGGAATCGCGGCAGTTGCGGCAATCCGGCGACGCCGCAGGGCAATGTCTGGTGGATCGACGAATTCGACAACCTGCCGGTCGGCACGCCGCTGACGATCTGCGCATTTTCCTCGTCGGTTCCGTCGGGATGGGTCCCGACGTCGCTGCAATGGAATCCGTCGGTGTGCGGCGCGCAATACAGTACGCAAAGCCTGCCGTTCAATACCTACACGATTCGCTACGTGGTCTGCACGAACGAGGCCAACAGTCTTTGCTATCCATCACTGTCGCAATTCGCGGTGATCTCGGCGTTACCGAAGACGGTGAACATTCCCTACGGCCAGAGTAGCGGTTCGAGCGTGATCAGCTGGTACTCGCCGGTCTCGGTCTGCATCTGGGTGAATGACGGCGGCGCCACCAACCAGCTGTGGGCGTGCTCGGGCAACGACGGCACCCAGACCTGGCCGTATGTCGCTCCGGGCGTGAGCCAGACCTTCATGGTCAGTCCGAGCGCGACGTCGGCGACGCCGGTCCTGGCATCGGTCGTCGTCAAGGGCGTGGAAGGGATCGCACCGAAGATCTTCGCATCGCCGGTCGTGGTGAAGGTTCCGGCGGGGCAGGCCTTCGGCAGCACCAAGATCACCTACAACCTGTCCGGGTCGAACTACCCGGCAATGTGCGTGTGGGTGTCGAACAACGGCGGCGCGGCGCAGTTGTGGGCATGCGGGGTCGGTACGACTTTTTCGCAGGTCTGGCCTTATGTGCCGAAGGGCGGGACATCGACCATCTGGTTGAACCCGAGCCACACCTCGCCGTCGCAGATCCTCGCTGCGGTCACCGTGACCGGCAACTAGGACTGGAAAGCAGGGGGCAGGCCGCGGTCGGGCTTGTCCGCCTGTTTCGTCCTGCCTCGTAGTGAAGCCTTTGTGGACCCGCATGGTCGTCGTGCCGGAACACGAGCTGTTTTCGTTGCGTTGCGCGCCCATCGCATCCTGTCCCGCGCGCTTGCGCACAAGCGTCTTGCGGATGACCCGGATCCGGGTGCTTCCCGCCCGGGTTCTCGCTCGCGCGTCCTGCGGCTGTCAACCGTGGCGTGGGTGATGCTGGTCGTTTGGCTATTCGCTAGGATCGACGCGACAGCGAACGTTTCGCCGCCACTGCATGGCAAGAGGATCCCCTGATGGTTGATGTCGGCATCGGCCGGAATGTGACCGAAGTAGTCGCGATCGTGGCGGTCGTTGCGGCAACCGTGGCCGGCTTCGTCGTCTGGCAACGGCGTGCGCCGACCGGCGGCAAGGCTCTCCGCGATGTGCTGACGCTGGCACTGGTCACGGCTGCATTCGCGCTGTCCTCGACGATGCTCGCCAAGGCAGTGGGCACAGGCTCGATGGCTTTCGCCGCGATCCATGTGTTTGTCGTACTGGGCTGGACCGCATTCGCCCTTGCAGTCGTACCGTTGGAGACGCCGGCACCGCTTCGCGGGATCCGCGCATGGGAGTTGTCGGGCGTTCGATACCGCCGGTTCGGCGTCGCCGCTTTTGGCGCGGTGCTGCGCAACAGCCCGCTCAGGCATCTGTCGCCAGCGGTCTATCTGCGGAAATTCCTGCGCGATCCGTCATCCATTCGCGGCCATCTCGAAACCGCCGAGGCGATCCATTTCTGGGGATCCGTCTTCACCATTCCCTACCTGATGTACGCGGCATGGCACGGCTGGTGGGGCGTGTTGATCCTGTGTCTTGCACTGCATGCGTGCCTGAATCTCTATCCGATCCTGCACCTGCGCATGGTCCGCGCGCGCATTTCGAACCACCTGTGCAATAGGCCTGTGCGAGGCCTATGAGGTTTCCCGGTCAATGCCGGGGCTCGTCATCGCTCGACGGATTCCTGCTGTCGAGGCGTTCGGCCCGTTCCGTTTCCAGCATTTCAAGATACGCACCGAGCGTCTTGCCCACGGCCTCCGCTTCCCCGGTCGCGGCTGTTTTCAATGCGGTCGTCAAGGTCACCCGCACGGGCAGGCCGTCGCGTTCGCGCATGCTTGCTGCATGCCGGAGCATCGCAATGCCCATGCCGGCGCTGTCGGTGGCGGTCACGATGCGTCCATCGAGCAGGAAGACCCACTCGCTGCCGCGCCGCCCGACGCCGCAGCGCACGTTGCCGTCCGCGTCGAACAGGGCGCCATGCGGCTCGACCGACGGAGCCGGCGTCACTGCGCGCGACCCGGGTTGTTTCTTCTTGCAGGCGTCGCGCTTCGCTTTCGAGTTTTTCGACACGGTGAGCCTTTGCTGGAAAGCCGATAGTGCTGCCGGAGACGGCTGCCACTGCCGCTCGCTGCGCTACGGATCGGCGATCAGTTGCACGCCATTGTTTTCGAACCAGACGTCGTCGGTCGACATGCCGGTCGCAATGGAGTTGTAGTTGATCGTCAGTTCCTCATCCGCGTCGATATCGCGAATCGCGACGAACCGGAGAATGCTGTTCGCCGGATCGGCCACGCAACGCAGGCCCGCGGGATTGCTGTGGTTGTACATGCTGCCGTAGCCGAGCGCGATGGCCGGACGCGGGTATGGCAGGCCAACGAGCTTGCCCCATCCGAACACGATCCGCTTGAGGTCCTGCGGCAGTCGCCGGCCGGGCAGCGGCACGAACGTGACGACGGGACAGGCTTCCACGACGTCATCCTGCTTGAACGCGCGGCCGGCGAAAACGCCGCGGCCCCTGGGTGTTCCTGTGTCCTTGACATACACGGCGGCTGGCTGGATCAGCATGGGGTCTGGCATCCAATGTTCGTCGGGTCTGGAGACGGCGATGTGCGCTGGATGGTCGTGCGCGCGGCACGGCATGTCAATCGACCTCGCCGGCAACGCCTTGTCGGGCAATAATGCTGCCGACACCACGGGAGATTGCCGATGCGTTCCCATTCCTTGCTGGCCTTCGTTGTTGCCGTCGCATTGGCGACAGTTGCCGTCCTGGCTCCCGTGCATGCCAAGACGGTCGCGTTCTCCGGTTACACCTGGGAAGTGCGTTCCGGCCAGGGTGGTCCGGGGCCGAATCGATGGAACGCCAGCAACGCCTGGGTCGATACTGCCGGCGCGTTGCACCTCAAGGTCATGTTGCGCAACGGCGTGTGGACATGCGCCGAGGTGTTCCTCGACCAGCGCCTCGGCTTCGGCACGTACGAGTTCAAGATCACCGGGCCGATCGACCAACTCGACAGGAATCTCGTGCTCGGCCTGTTCGACTATCCGACTCCGGACGTCGGGCCGGACGCCACCAACGAAATCGACATCGAGTTTTCGCACTGGGGCAACCCGGCGAATCCCATCGGGAACTACACGATCTGGCCGCCGGTGGCTGGCGCGGAGCCGGCAGAGCGC
>JBBQHA010000085.1:0-13898 GCA_038323475.1 Lysobacterales bacterium | reverse complement strand
TGCTCCTGTTGCTCCGGAATGCGTTTCGATCGGGTGCCGGATCCGCCGAGGTCAGCCTGGCAGGTGATTGGCCAGCACCCAGTACAAGCCGATCTGGGCCACGATGTCGGCGAATTGCGCGAAATCCACCGGCTTGACGATGTAGCTGTTCACGCCGAGCGAATAACTCCTGACCAGGTCGGTTTCCTCGGCCGACGAGGTCAGCATCACGATCGGGATGCCGCGCGTTTCCTCGGAGCCCTTCAGGCGCTCGAGCACCTGCAGCCCGTCCATGCGCGGCATTTTCAGGTCGAGCAGGATCAGCTTGGGCAACACGTTGTCGCGATCGGCGTAGGCGCCTTCGCGGAACACGTATTCGAGGGCCTCCACGCCATCCCTGACCCAGGCGATGTCGTTGACGATGCCGCGTCGCTTGAGGGCATGCATGGTCATTTCCGCGTCGTGCGAGGAGTCCTCGACGAGGAGGATTTCGACCTGCTGGTATTTGTTCATGCGGCAACCTCGCTGATCGGCAATTCGAAGGAAAAACACGCGCCACGATCCATTTCGCCGATCGCGGAAACCCGACCGCCATGGCGGTTGACGATGCGTTGCACGATGGCCAGGCCGACGCCCGTCCCCTCGAACTGGTCCTGCGCGTGCAGCCGCTGGAAAACGCCGAACAGCTTGCCGGCGTAGCGCATGTCGAAACCCACGCCGTTGTCGCGCACCGTGTAATGCATGAAGTCGCCCTGGCGGGATCCGGCGACGTCGATGCGGGCCGCTTCGCCACGGGGCGCGCTGTACTTGATCGCATTCGAGAGCAGGTTGACCCAGACCTGCAGCAGCAGGGACGGATCGCCGGGGATCGAAGGAAGCTCCGCCGCGATGGCGATGCGCGCGTTGCCTGCGTCGCCGTCAGCGTTCAATTCGCCGACGGCGCGCCGCACGAGGTCCTGCATGTCGACTTGCTGCGAGGCCAGTGGCTTTCGGCTCAGGCGCGAGAACGCGAGCAGGTCGTCGATCAGCAATCCCATCCGCTTCGCGCTGTCGATGATGGTCTGCAGGTAGCGCCGCGCTTCGGACGGCAACAGGTCGGCGGCGTCTTCCTCGAGCATGCGGGCATAGCCATCGATGTGCCGGAGCGGCGCGCGCAGGTCGTGCGATACGGAATAGGAAAACGCCTCGAGCTCCTTGTTCGCCGATTCCAGCGCGCCCTGGCGCTCGGTCAATTCGCGGTTGAGTTTGACGATGCGCTGCTCGGCCAGCTTGTTCTCGGTGACGTCGCGGGCGGTGGCGTACATCCACCCGTCGTCCTGGGGCGCCGACTTCCACGACAGCACCCGCCAGCTTCCGTCCTTGTGCAGGTAGCGGTTCTCGAACTGCAGCACAGGCTCGCCCGCGACGACCTGCCGCTCGACTTCGGCCAGCGTCGCGGCATGGTCGTCCGGATGCACGAAATCGAGGAAGGGCCGGGTCGACAGCTCCTCCACGCTCCAGCCCAGGGTCTTGGTGAAAGCCGGACTCAATCGCTTGAAGTAACCATCGGGCGATGCGATGCAGAGCATGTCCAGCGACAACGTGAAGAAGCGGTCGCGTTCGTCTTCCGCCTGCCTGCGTGCGCTGATGTCGCGCGCGATGGTGACCAGGCTCGGCGCCGCATCGCCGAACGTCGCGTAGCGCACGCTGACCTCCACCGGCACGTCGGTGCCGTCCTTGCGCCGGTGCAGCGTCTCGAACGCGAGCGTCGCGACTTCGCCGGCCCGCAGCGGCGCGAGCAAGCGGTGGAAACCGGGCTCATCGAAGCCGCGCTTGAGATCGAGCGCGGTCATGCCCAGCAATTCGGAACGCGAATAGCCGACCTGGCTGGCCGCGCCCTGGTTGACGTACGACAGGCGCAGCGTCTCGGCGTCGTAGACGAACACGCCATCGTGGGTCGCATCCACGAGATCCAGCGCGTGCCGCGCCTCTGCATTCGCATGCGCGAGTTCCTGCGCCAGCAGTTCGCTGCGCTGGAGTTGGCTCAGCAATACATACAGGCCGACACCGAGCAACGCGATGCCAAGGCCCGGACCGAGCATGAGCAGCCAACCCGACTGGTCGGACTGCACGCTGGCGTCGCGGGAGCGCGATTCGTACAGCCTTGACTCCGCCCGGTCGAGGCCGTCGATGGCATTGCGCAGCGGAGCGATCGAACTCGCACCCTGCGGATCGAACCGCGCCCGCGCGACGTCGATGCCCTCCCGCCGCGCCAATTCGGTGGCGTCGTGCATCCGCGCGACGCGGTTCGCCAGCAACGATGCGATCGTGACCAGCCGCGCCTGCTGGCTGGGGTTGTCGCTGGTCAGCGTGCGCAGCTCCGCGAGGATATGGGACGCCTGCTGGCGGTAGTCCTCGCGCGATGCCAGGGAAGCCGGGTCGTTCCGCACAAGAAAGGCGCGGTGGTCGGCTTCCATCAGCGTGATTGCGTTCTGCAACTCCATCGCCCGCTGCATGACCAGCAGCGTGTGCGTCACCCAGGTCCGCGTCTGCGTGGAGCGGCGGCTTTCCATGTGCGCATAGACGGCGATCGCTCCAAGCAGGGCCAGGGCGAGGCAAAACACACCCACCAGCTGGGTCCGGCTCAACCAGACAGCCTTCGGATGCATGGCGTGCTGGCGCTGCACGGATTGGGACAAACGATCCGACTCCTCGACGGCATCCCACGGCTGCGGAAATAAACCCGGAGTTGGGATAACCTCAACTCTGGAGCTTCGGGCCGTCCGGACACGGTCGAAAAAGTGTCGATTACGTCACAGATTGCCCCTTCCGATCACAACATCAATGCCTGTTTTCCGCCAGACGCACAACCAGGATTCAGGGTCAGTATCGCTGACCCTTGATTTCTGACCCCTTGCCAGGCCAAGCTCTCTGAGCTTGCGTCAGTAATACTGTTCAAGATGACGACAGTATCGCTTACGCGTCAGCGATTCTGTACACTCAGGGCATCCAAGACGGTCGGTATTCCCGCATGAACCTCTCTGCCCGGATCCGTTGCGCACGCACGCTCGCGAAGCTCACCCAGACCGCGCTCGCGGCCAAACTCGGCCTCCGCCGGACTGCGGTTGCCCAATGGGAGCAAGTCAGCGGCACCACGCCGACCATGACCAACCTCACCCAGCTGGCGATCCTGACCGAGGTGCGTTTCGAATGGCTCGCCACCGGCCGTGGTGCCATGCGCCTCGGCAACCTCCATGTCGAACCGGCGGCGGTGATGTCGGAATTCGCGCACGACATCCTCGAGAGCCGGCTGCTGAACGCGATCCGCCGGCTCAGCATGCACAAACGCGAAGTGATCGTCGAAATGGTGGAAGGGCTGAGCCGCTGAAGGGAAAACCCGACGTCGGTTCTCCGTGACACCGGTTCGATGCGGCTTGCGTCCTCGGCATGGCGGCGCATCGGCGCCTGCCACGATCCGGAAACTCTTCCGCCGCGCGCGTTTTGCCGCAGAATCGCGTCCTCGTCCAACGGTACCTGCAGATGCCCGATCATTTCCCAGCCGACCCACCGCAGTCAGCCGCGACGGCCGAAGCAGGCTTGCGCGCGCAACTCGAAGCCGATCCCCTGCAGCATCGGGCGGCGCTCGCGATGGCCGGAATGCAGCTCGGCGATGGTCGCGTGGACGAAGCCGTCGCACTGTTGCAACTGCACGCCGACGATCGCGATTGCGGCGACTTGCTGCGCGAGTATTTCGTCGGCGAGCGCCTGAACGACGATGCGCAACGCCTGCTCGCGCGGCGCGGCAGCGATGCGAGCGCGTCGGGCCTGGTGGACCAGGCGATCGCGTCGCACCTGCGCGGCGACCTCGACGGCGCGATGCAGTATTGCCGGCTCGCACTGACGTCTGATGGAGGCTACGCGCCCGCGCACAACCACCAGGGTCGCGCGCTGTTCAACGCACGTCGCGCCGAGCAGGCGCGCGGCGCATTCCTGCAGGCGGTGCGGATCGCCCCGAACTACGCCGAGGCCTGGCACAACCTCGCGCACGCGCTGCGCGATGCGGGCGAATTGGCCCAGGCCGAACGCGCGTACGGCCACTCCCTGCAGCTGCGCCCGGCGTACCGCTCGGCGCGGCTCAACCTCGGGATCGTGCAGATGGCGCTCGGGCGCCCGGCCGATGCGCTGGAAAGTTTCCGGGCACTGCTCACGATCGATCCCGGGAATGCGGACGGCTGGTTCAACCTCGCCGTTTGCGAACACCTGCTGCGCCGCTACGACGAAGCCCGCCAGTCGTACGGACACGCGATCGCACGCGACCCGCACAATCCGCGCGCGCACCTACAATTGGGCCGTCTCGGCAATGAGATACAGGACAGCGAGGGCGCCCTGCTGCAGTTCCGCAAGGCGCTCGACCTGAACCCACGCGACGCGGAAGCATGGTCGGAAATCGCGATGCTCCACCAGCATGCCGGGCGCCTCGACGAATCGGCGCGCGCAGTTGCCGCGGGGCTCGCGGCAGTGCCCGGCGATCCCGGCCTGCGCTTCGAGCTGGCGAAGATCGCGCACCGCAGGGGCGACGTCGATGCAGCCCTGCGCGGCCTGCGCGAGATCGATCCACAGGCGTTGCACCCGCGCCTGCACCAGCACTACCACTACGAGTTCGCCCTCGCGCTGGACCAGGCCAACGACTACGCGGCGGCGCGCGCAGCTTTCGAACGCGGCAATGCCCTCGCCGCGCGCAGTCCGCGTGCCCAGGCGACCGACATGCACGCCTTCGACCACGAACTCGACGCGATCGAGGCATGGCTGCGCGACGGCGCCCCCGCGACGATCCCGGAACCGGGCGAAGACAACGGCGAGGATCTGTGTTTCCTGTTCGGCTTTCCGCGCTCCGGCACGGCCTTGATCGAAAGCCTGTTCGACGGCCATCCCGACATCGCATCGATCGCCGAGCAGCCCACGATCGAGCGGCTGATACAGGGTCTCGCATCGATGCCAGGCGGCTATCCAGCAGCGCTCGCGACAATGGACCGGACCGGCCGGACCGCGCTGCGCAGGCAGTACCGGCAGATCGTCGCGGAACTGCTCGGCGATCGCGCAGGCGCCGCGAAGCGGATCATCGACCGGATGCCGATCCGCAGTGTGCATGCGGCCTTCATCCAGCGCCTGTTCCCGCGCGCACGCCTGCTGCTCGCGCTGCGCCATCCCTGCGATGTCGTGCTGGCCAACTACATGCAGCAGCACGCCGCGAACGAGGTGTCGGTGCATTTCCACACGCTCGCCGAAACCGTGCGCATCTACGACCGCGCGATGCGGGTCCTGGAGGCAACGCTGAAAACGGTGCCGCTGCGCGAAGCGTCCGTGCACTACGAGGACCTCAGCGACGACCCCGAAGGCGCACTGCGCGAAATCTGCGCCTTCCTCGAACTGGCTTGGCATGGCGAGCCGGACGCGGGCGACGCAGATGCGAAGGGTGCCCACCACATCATCACCAGCAGTTCGCACGACGTGGCCACGCCCGTCGAACAGCGCGCAGGCGGCCGCTGGAGGAACCACCGCGGCGCGCTCGAGGAATTCCTCCCCGTGCTGCGGCCGCATGCCGAGCGTTTCGGCTACGCGATCGATTAAGATCGCCGGAAATCCCTCTCCCGTGGAGAGAGGGAGACGTCGCTGCACCGCGCGCCGGCTCAGTCCGAACGCAAACGCCGCCGACGCGCGCTCGCCGGCGATACGTCGATCATCAGCGCGATCACCAGTCCGATCGCCGGAACGAGCGTCCAGTGGCCGCCGTACCAGTGCAGCACCGCGACGTACCAGAGCAGGGTCGTCGGCAGGAAGATGAATCCGAGCACGGGTAGCAGCGCGGTGCTGAACACGCCGTTGAACCAGTGGCTGAAAAGGCACAGCAGCACGATCAGCAGGCGCGGCGTGAGCAGGGCGAAAACGGCGTACAGGCAAGGCATGGTGCAACTCCTGCGATGGTGGACGATCGACGACCACGAGACGTGTGCGGCCTGAACGCCGTGTCATGGAACGCGCGACGATGCCCCATGCTACCGCTTCGCTACATCCGCATGCGGCGGCAGCCGATAGTCGATCCGCGCCACCTGGCCCTGCGGCACCGCCTCGGACGTGTGTTCGTCGGGCCAATAGACGAAGATCCACGCCGTCGTGGTGCCGAGCAGGATCGGCTGCTTCGCTTCCGGTTTTTCGTGGCCGTTGTAGGTGATGGTGATCCGCGTGCCCTGCTCCGCGAACACGCGCTGCGACTGCACGCCCGTGTAACCGTGGATCAGCCACGCGGCGATGCCCAGCAACATCGCGGCGAACACGTACTCGGCGGTGAAGCCGCGGTCGGTGAGCTTGTCGCGCCAGCGCGGGAACACGATCAGGCCCCACCACGTCTTCTCGCGGATCGCTTCCACGCGGTGCGGCTTGCGTTCGCGGAACGCATCGATGCGCGAGCCCAGCCAGCTCAGGAACGCGCCGGCCAGGACGACCAGGAAATACATCGGGTCGTGCAGCGCCGCGACCAGGAAATCCGCCGGCTGCATGTAGTCAAGCACCGCGATCCCGAATGGCTTGTAGAAGCAGTAGCTCGCCCACAAACCGATCGCCGACGTCGCGATGTAGGTCGCGGTCAGCAGCAGCGTCGGCTCGCGCAGCGCGCGCACGCTCCACTGTTCTTGCTCGACCGGCTTGCGTTCGTTGATCCTGGGTTCCGCCATGGTTCCAGCCCGCCATCTATTGCAAGTCCTGCCGCCCATACAGAGTAAGCATCCGTGCTTCATCGTTTCGTGAAGATGACTGACGACAATGCAGCTCGCTTCGATGGTCAAATCGCAATATCAACCTTCGACTGTTTCAGGCGTTGGTATACGGGCCGCGCCGGAGGTTGGCGATGTTCCAGATGACATCGCCTTGCTGCTTGATGGAATCGAGGTTCTTCATGCGCTGGAAGATTCCTGAGAATGCGTTGGCACTGCGGCGGATGAATATGCCATGGATCAACGCCGGGGCATCTTACCTGTTGGCCCTTTCTGGAAAGTACGGGCACTGGCTTGGACGGCGAAGCACGCGCAGGCCGAACCCGCTACGCTATCGATGACGTGGAGTGCTCACTGAGTGCAACGCTTCGCGGCCGATCCGATCGATCCATCACGGCAGGGAGCAATACCATGGGACTTTGGCGCGACATCTTCGGGCCCGGCCAGGACGAAGTCTGGGGCGGACTGGCGAAGCAGATCGGTGCGGATTACACGCCGGGCGGCTGGGCGAAGTCTGGCCGGATCGACCTGCGCAAGGACGATTACATCATCACCCTGGACGTCTACACGGTGAGCACGGGCAAGAGCAGCACCAGCTACACGCGCATGCGATCGCCGTTCCGCAATACCCGGAACATGGCGATGAACATCTACCGCAAAAGCATCTTCACCGGCTTGGGCAAGCTGATGGGGATGCAGGACATCACCGTCGGCGATGCCTTGTTCGACGACCACTTCGTCGTCCAGGGAAATCCGGAACGAGCGATCGTGGCATTCCTGCAGGACGCGAAGATCAGGGACGTGATCGAGGCGCAACCCTCCTTCGCGTCCGTCCTGTTCAAGATCAAGAAGGACGACGGCTGGTTTTCCAAGCAGTACCCCGACGGCATCGACGAGCTGTATTTCCTGTGCGCCGGGCTGGTGAAGGACGAAAAGCAGCTGAAGCAGTTGTTCGAGCTGTTCGTCGCCTCCGTGGATGCGTTGTCGGAAGCCGACTTCGGATGCGATTTCAAGGTCCACCAGACGCCGAAGTGATCGCTGCGGCGCGCCGGCGTTTCGGCGACCGTCGGCACCGCGCACGTCGCCGACGAAGCGTCGGATTCCGACGCCGATTCAACGCCGTTTCGGTCGGGTGAGCCGTTTCGCATTCGCGCCGTCGCGAGGGTGCGACGCCCTTGCCGGGGATCGCGAACGCATCGCGCGCCAACGTGGCGGGCGACGTTCGATTCGCAAGTGAGGATTTCGGCATCCACCACGCGCCCACCAGGGACAGCGCGGCCTTCTGCTGGATGCGCAGCGATTCGCTCCACATCGCGAGCCGGCCTTCCTGGAGCGCGTCGCCTTGCATGCTCAGGCTACTCCGGCGAGGGTCTCGGCATGGCATCCCAGTGACCTCCATGACCGACATGTGTCGACATCGCCTCCACCGTTCCAAACGTCGCTTGAAGCATGGAAAATTCCCGAGTTCCATGACATCAAGGGGATCGGCTGGACCCTTCAAGCTCGCCGCATGGCTGTTAGAGCCGGAGATATCCGCATACGTGATACCCGCGCTTGCCGACCATTGGGTTGCCAATTGCCAATTCAAGGTTTCGCCGAGATCGTAGTAGTCGAGATTGCGCGTGCCGCTTGCGGGAACGCCGACAACCACTGTGAGTTACTCTAATTGCGGGATCAGCAAGTGGGGGGCATCAGGAGTGGACAATCCGCACGAATTGAAGGTGAGCGTCCAGGGACTGGGTGTCGGCATGTTCGTCAGCCGGCTCGATCGACCCTGGATAGGCACGCCTTTCCTGCTCGAGGGTCTGATGCTCTCGAACGACGACGACATCAAAACGCTGAAGAAGATCTGTCAATTCGTATACGTCGATCCCACGAGGGGCCTCTCTCCCGATCTTCGGTACGTGACTTTCGGAGAGGCGGGCTTGTCCGCCAAGGCCAGCAGCCACGACGAGATCGCGGCACTGCGCAAGACCCAGTGGTCTGTCCAGACAGACTTCAGCCACGAGATCAAGACCGCCCGCGTCGTGCATGGGATGCTCGAACGGGGCGTCCGGGAAGTGGTGACGGACCTCTCAGAGGGGCGTCATCTGGAAGTGCACAAGCTCAAGGATGCAGTCGATTCGATGGTCGACTCGATCCTGCGCAATCCGTCCGCATTCGCCTGGCTCAAGGAGATGAAGCACCGCAATTTCTACAGTTACCAGCACGCGATGGGTTGCGCCATCTGGTCGGTCGTCTTTGGTCGACACCTAGGCCTGGAAAAGGATGAACTGCAGACGCTGTCGCTCGCGGGCCTGCTCGCCGATGTCGGCAAGATCCGGTTGCCGGCCGATTTGTTGGTCAAGCCCGGCGCGCTCGATGAGCGCGAAACGGCGCTCGCACGGCGGCACGTCGAGCACAGTTTGGAACTCATCAAGGATGCCAGCGAGATCACCCCGGAGATCGTCGAAATCATTGCAACGCACCACGAGCGCAATGACGGTAGTGGCTACCCGCACGGCCTGGCCGGCAATCACATTCCCATCTTTGGGCGAATCATGGGATTGGTGGACAGCTACGATGCGATGACATCCAACCGGCCCTACTCGGCGAGCCGCTCACCGCACAAGGCCGTGGGAGAACTGTACGAACACCGCGGTAGTTTATTCCAGGCCGATTTGGTCGAACAATTCATCCAGGCCTGCGGCATCTACCCGATCGGCTCCATCGTCGAATTGACCAACGGTCAGGTCGGCGTGATCACCGCCATTCACTCCCTCAAGCGGTTGCGCCCCACCGTGATGGTCCTTCTCGACAAGGACAAGCGGCCGCTGAGCCAGTTCGTGGGCCTCGATCTCACCCTGGTTGAGCACGACGAACAGGGTCATCCTCTCAGCATCAAGGGTGGCTTGCCGCTCGGGGCTTATGGAATCGACCCCCACGAACTTTTTGTGGACTGACGGAGCACATGAGCGCAACCGACGACGAACTGACCGGGCTTCACAATCGTCGCAATCTCTTCCTGACCCTGCGTCGCCAGATCACGTATGTGAACGAAAAAAAGAGCAGCCTGGCCCTGCTCGTCGCCGACATCGATGGCCTGGCCGCGATGAACAACGCGTATGGTTTCGAGTTCGGCGACAAGGTGCTGCAGCACGTCGCCTTGCAGCTTCAGCAGGTGGCGCGCGCGCACGACTTCGTGGCACGCATCGGCGACGACCGGTTTGCGATAATACTTCCCGGTATCATGAATAAGGGACATGCGGAACTGGCGGCGCAGAAGCTTTTGCGCCTGCTGCACCTGCCGTTCGAATCGAACAAGGCAAGAGTGAAGGTCGGCGTCACGATCGGCGTTGCGTTGTGCCCGAGCCACGCGACACACGGGGACACGCTGTTACGTATGGCCGAACAGGCCTTGGTGAGCGCGCGGGAGGCCGGGGAGCATTTGTTGTTCGCTCCCGATGCCAACCAGAACGCGGATCGAACGGAGTTCTGGGACCTGGAAATCGAGCTCGCCGGCGCCCAGCAGCGTGGCGAATTGGCCATGCACTACCAGCCGAAGGTCGACTGCGCCACGCTTAAGCCGATCGGAGCCGAAGCCTTGATGCGCTGGAACAGCCGCTCCCGCGGCCTCGTGCCTGCGGACCTGTTCATTCCGGTAGCCGAACGGACTGGGCAGATCAAGGCCCTGACCCTGTGGGCGATGAACACCGCCTTACGCCAGGCCGGCAAATGGAAGCACGCGTTCGGCAAGTTGTCTGTGGCCGTCAATGTGCCCGCCGATCTGGTGGTCGCACACGACCTCCCCGAACTGGTACAGAACGCCCTAAATCTCTGGCACAGCGACCGCGTCCAGTTGGCCCTCGAAATCACCGAGCGTTCGCTGGTCGTGGCGCCGGAGGTGAGCTTCAAGGTCCTCTCGCACATCCGCGATATGGGCGTCAAGGTGTCGATCGACGACTTCGGAACGGGGTACTCGTGTCTGGCGTACTTCAAGAACATTCCCGCAGACGAGTTGAAGATCGACAAGTCGTTCGTGACGGGCTTGCTGGAGGATCCTGCCAGCGCCGAGATCACGCAGCTGATTATCTACATGGCGCACCGCTTCGGCATGTCCGTCGTCGCCGAGGGCGTTGAGAACGAACCGACGTTGCGCGCGCTGCAGGAACGCCAATGCGACGTTGTTCAGGGCTATCTGGTTGGTAAGCCGATGAGCAACGAAGCCTTCCAGATGTGGCTCGATGCCGCCGGCGGTGTGAGGCCAGAAGTCCCCAAAGACATGTTTCCACCCGATTTGCGTCTCGACATCTGAGGCTGGTTGCTTTCCTGCTGGCAGTCGCGGATCGAGACCCCGGCGAGGTCCCGCAACGCCACCGTCGACCAAGCGTGGCGCGGGCGCGGGCTCGCGCCGACCGAGCGGGCGAAGATCGACGGCGCGACCAGCAGCAGCGCACTGGGCATCGCGGCGACAGCGAGCGGCGACCCATCGCCCCCTCAATTGGACGGCCGCATCGCTGACGCTTGCGTCGGTCGGACAGCAACCATCGGCCAGCGTCTGCCGATAGGCCAATCAACCACCGCCCGCCGTTGGTAGCTGACCGGCCAACTTCGGGCATTCACCCGTTCGAATGAGACTGCGGAAAGCGGACGATGCCGAGACTCTCCTTCGGGTCGGTTTGAACCCGCGACCAAGCATACCTGGCACGCTCCTCAGCAATCGCCGGGGCGCCGGCCAAGGTAGGCCAGCGCGCACGCGGCTACCCGCTCAGATGCTGCTGCCTACGCCACCCGCATCGCCGCCCTGCCCGTCGGGGCCGGGTTCGGCGAGGTTGGGGTGCACGCCGGTCGCTGCCGACTCGGTCTTGTCCGGCATCGCGGTGTCGTTGCTCGTGTGATAGCCGGTACCGCGTTCGCTGAGGTCGGGTTTGGCTTTCTTGTCCTGGATCTTCGTGGTCATCGCGCTGTCCTTGTGCGGGAGGGATTGCCCGTCGAGAGTACCGGCGCATCGGTGAACGCATCGCTGTCGGCGCAGGTCTTCGATCGTCTTCGTTCGTTCGCACACATGCAGGCCGGCATCGCGCGATGCCCCCGAAGACGACAGCACGCGCGGCTTCAACTACGATGCGCTTGCCTGACGTTCATCCGCTGCAACTCGCCTCCGGCGCAGCCGCCACACTCCGACATCTTCCCATTGCCTTCGGCGCAGAACATGTTTCCTCCTCCACTCCAACGGCGCCCGGTCCTGCCCTTGATTCCCTACGAGGCGCCTACGCTCGGGCGCGATTACTGGTTGCTGGACGATGCGCTCCCCAACGCCGATGCAGTACGCGCGCGGTGCCTCGCCAAGACCGACTGGATCGAGGGTTATCCGTTCAAGCCGGAAAGCTGGCCGGGCCTGCGCGCGATTCCTGCGCTAAGTGAAGAGGAACTCGCGCCGCTCGAAGCCTGGGTACGCGAGGTCACCGGCGCTGCGAAACTCTGGCAGGAAGTCGCGCCAAACGGCGCCCGGCTCAACCACAACTGCGTGCAGATCGTCGGCGAACGCGAATGCGGTCCGCGCCCGCACACCGATTCGCTCGCGCTGTGCACGTATGCCGGCGTGCTCTACCTCAACCCGAACGTGCCCGACGAATGCGGCACGAGCTTCTATCGCCAGCGCATGCCGAACGGCCAACTCGGCGGCAACAGCGTGCTGTCGCCGCACCGCAACCTCGTCGATGCGCTGGGCACGCGCTTCGTGCCGCCGGATTCCTTCGTCGAGGACATCCGCGTACCGCATCGTTACAACCGCTTGCTGGTGTATCGCAGCAACCTGATGCACACCGCGACGCGCTACTGGGGCACGACGCTCGCGGACAAGCGCATGGCGACGGTATTTTTCTGGATGGCTGGGTAGCGGGGAACGGGGAACGAAGGCAAGCCTTGAACCGCCCGCCGTTCGTCGCTATGGAATCCGCAGGAGGTAGAGCCTGCCTGCTCTTTCCAAACGCGCCGTCCCGACCTTCCCCGTTCCCCGTTCCCCGTTCCCTGTTCAAGAAAATCCCCCGGCGCTTGCGCGTCGGGGGACTGGGTGACTCGATGTATCGTCCGACCGATCCCGCCGCCTGCGCGACGGGATCGATCCACGCTTACGGCGAGTAGGTTCCCTTCAGGGTGACACCCGAGTACGCCGAGTACGCACGCACATTCACGTAGTACGTCGCCGCAACCGGCGAAGAGAACGTGCAGGTCTCGGTGTTGCCTGCCACGTACGGACGGCAGTCGTAGGTCGTCGCGGTCGGGGCAGAACCCCTGCGCACGTACATATCGGCATCGCCGGTACCGCCGGACAGGTTGAAGGTCAGCGTGGTCTTGCCGGCCGGAACCGTCAGCGTGTAGTTCGCCGACACCCCGCCAGCCGCGACTGCCGGCAGGGTCACCGCCACGCCGTTGCACAACACGATGCCGCAACCATCGACGACCGCATAGCCACCCCGCAACGACAGGCCGGTGAAGCTCGCGTAGGCCTTCAGGCGGACGTAGTAGGTGCCTGCCTGCGGGGTGGCGATGTTGCAGGTCTCGGCATTGCCGCTCGCGTACGGACGGCAGTCGTAGACCGTATCGGTCGGCGCCGATCCGAACTTGACGTACATGTCCGAGTCGCCAGTGCCCCCGGACTGCACGAAGCTCAGGCCGGATGCATTGCCAGGAACCGTCATCGTGTAGTTCAGCTCGCTGCCGGTCGTGGCGGCGAGGCCGGTGACGGTGACGTTGGGCTGGAGCACGTTGCCGGGACCGGGATTCGTCGAGACCGTCGCGGTCTTGGTCGCGGTCACGCCGATGTTGTCGGTCACGGTCTCCGACACGGTGTACGTACCTGACGCAGCGTATGTGTGGCTCGGGTTGGTCGCGGTCGAAGTCGAGCCATCGCCGAAGTTCCACGCGTGCGCAGCGATGGTGCCGTTGCCGTCGGAGGAGCTGTCGGTGAAGGTCGCGACCAGCCCATTGACCGTGAAGCTGAAGTTGGCGACCAGCAGGCCGCCACCGCCGCTCACGTCCGCATGCGAGATTGCGCACGAAGCCGTGTCGTTGGAGTAGCTGGCCTGCTCGGCGAAGGTGCCGGTGCTGAACGTCACGTTCGCCGCGCCGCCGGTCGTACCCGCTGCGATCCAGGCGCACTCATCCGAGTTCTCCTGGCCCGCGTACGTGCCG
>JBBQHA010000084.1:0-13929 GCA_038323475.1 Lysobacterales bacterium | reverse complement strand
GATCAGCACGACCGTGATCGAGATGTCGGCCAGCCGTGCCAACAGCCGTGCGAGCCTGGTCGCTGACATCTCGATCACGGTCGTGCTGATCGCCGCAGGCCTGCTGCACAAGGATGTCCACATCGGCCCGGCGCTGCTCATCTTTGCGGCAGGCCTGTTGCTGTTCAGCCTGGTCGAATACTGCTTCCACCGCTGGCTGTTCCACGGATCGCGATCGTTGCAGGTCATGGAGCGGGGCCATCTCAAGCATCACCAGGATCCGCTCGGCCACGACACCATGCCTTTTTTCCTGCCTCCGCTGATCCTGCTGGGGCTGGCAGGCATCTTCGACCTGGCGATGCCCACCAGCTACGCCCTGTTGATGGCGGGCGCGATGGCTTTCGGTTACGCCGTTTACGGATTGAGCCACAGCGTCATCCACAGCAGGCGCTTCCACCACCCGGTCGGCAGGCGCTGGGCCGCGAACCACCACATCCACCACCACCACCCCGAAACCAACTTCGGAGTGACCACACCGCTATGGGACATCGTGCTGGGCACGCGCTACGTGTCGCGTCGCACCCAGTCCCGGTAACGTCCCGATCGGCAGCCGGTTTGGCATCGTCACCGGCAAACGGGCGCGGGGGAACGCGGAATGTCCTGGTTCAACAGCCGAAAAAACAAGCATCCATTAGAAACGCAGGCCGCACTCGACGGGCTCAAGGCGATGGCTTGGCCTGCATTCGAGGCGCTGATCGGCGCAGCGTTCCGCCAACGTGGTTATTCGGTCGAGCCAACCGGCAAGGGTGGCCTGGAAGGCGACGTCGACATCTTCCTGCGCAAGGACGGCCTAACCGAGCTGGTGCAGTGCAAACAATGGAAGACGCAGCAGGTCGCCGTCGTGACCGTTCGCGAACTGTGGGGCCTGGTGGCGCACCACCATGCCGACGCCGTCAAGATCATCAGCGCGGGCAGGTTCGCCACCGATGCGGAGCAATTCGCCCACGGGAAGGCGATCGACCTGATCGATGGCGAACGCCTGCTGGAGCTTGTGCGTGGCGTCCGGATCCCGCAGCCGGGCGACAACGTCGAACAGGCGCCAGTACCGGCGAAAAGCGCGGCCACGCCAACATGTCCCCGATGCAGTGCCGCAATGTTCAAGCGATTCAATCCGCAGCTGAGCCAGATCTACTGGGGCTGCATCATGTATCCCCGCTGCAAGGGCACGCGGACGATCTAGCGGTCCGCATCCCCGGACAGTCAAACGCTTGCGATGGGTCGGCGTCTCCCTCGCCCCGCTCGCGGGGAGAGGGCCGGGGTGAGGGGCGACTCGCTAGCTGATTCAGGCAATTGGCTGCCCTCTGCCCACGCGGCCAAGCCTGTGCCGCCGCCGGTCGCGGTTGAGATGCATGGCGACGAAGCACGCCGGCAAGTCCGGCGGAACGACTCGGGGTTGCGACGGACGAGCGATGGAGCATCCGGCGATGAATCGATCCTGTCATTCCCGCGTCAGAGCTTGAGCAGCTCCACGCGCCGGTTCCGCGCCCGACCTTCCTCGGTGTCGTTGCTTGCGATGGGCGCGGTGGAGCCGGCGCCGGAAGCATTGAGACGGTTTGCGGCGATGCCATGGTTCTTGACCAGCACCACGACGATCGCATCCGCGCGGCGCTGCGACAGCCACCGGTTGTGCTCGGCGGCGCCCTTGTTGTCGGTATAGCCGATCACGCGAAGCTTGAGATCCGCGTTCGTCGCTAGCAGCTTGGCGATCTCGTCGATCTGTGTCTTCGATGCGGGCTTGATGTCGGCCTTGTCGAAATCGAACAGGATGCCGTACAGGGTTACCTGACCAGTGCTGGCGAGATTGCTGGTCATCGCGGCGGCATCGACGGGAGTCGTGGCTGGTGCAGTGGCCGGGGCGGGCGTCGGTGCAGGAGCAGGTTCCGCCGGCTTGGTTTCCGCAATGGGCGGCGGCGGGGGCGGGGGCGCTGCAGGCGGTGGCGGTGGCGGCTGGCTCTCGTCGGGTTTCACCGTGATCCGGTACTTGCCGGTGCTGCCGTAGGGAAGGACCTGCAGGTAGAAATCCTTGCCGGCCTCGATATCGATCGTGTAGTCGAGGTTCGCGCCAGGCGTGCTGTCGTCCTTTTCGCCGGTCTGCGACTTGCTCGCCGAATACGTCTTCACGTCCGGCCTGAGCGTCGCCGACTGGTTGTCGAACGCGACATGGATCTTGCCCTGGGTCGCGCCGGAGATGCGATACCAGTCCGTATCCTTGCCGTCCATGATGCTGCCCTCGATCGTGGTGCCGATCGCGACGGAACTCGCGGTCAGCACATCGTCGTTCGGCTCGTGCGCATCGAAGGCCTTCTGCGGGGTGACCGAAAGCGCGTACTTGCCGGTCGAACCGTAGTTCTCGACCTCGACGTAGAAGGCCTCACCGGGTTCGAGCGGAATGGTCAACTCCTTGCTCGCGCCGGGCGTGCCGTCGTACGGCTCCGCACCCTGCGAACGGTCGGCGTTGAAGATCTTGAACTCCGGCTTCAGGGTGGTCGACCTGTTCTGCAGGCGCACGATCGCCAGGTCGCGTTGCTTGAGCGGATTGTCGAAGCGGTAAAAGTCGTTCTGGTCGGTCTTCAGGATTTCGCCGTCGATCGACGCGCCTACGGTCGCGGCCGCGGCCTGTTCAATCGTGCCGCCTGGTGCGCTGACTGCAGCGATGACGGCGATGGACGCTGCTGCAGCGGGCTCGGCTGCCGTTGTCGCCACCGCTGGCGTGGCGGCTGCGGTTGGCGGGGCCGTCGCAGTGGAATCCGCCGGGCCTTGCGAGCAGGCGGCGAGGCCGCCCGCGATCGCCGCGAATGCGAGATGGCGCACATGCATTTTCATGCCGTTCCCCCGGTCGTTTGCCTGGGAAAAATCCTACTCCCGGCAGGCGTGGCGCGCCACGTCCGCGGGCCCGTCCAGGTCGCGCACGTGCAGGCGAGTCGACTTGTTGCGCATGCGGTCTGCCGCTGCGACTCAGACCGCCGACACCGGCGCCTGTCCGCAGGGATGCGCCACGTCGCCGAGTTCGAACTGCACGGTGACGTGGTCGATGCCGAACGTCGCATGCAATTCCCGGGTGATGCGCGCGAGCAGGGCGTCGTCGATGCTGGCGTCGGGCTTGACGAGGTGGACGGTCAACGCGGCCTCGGTCGTGCTCATGCCCCAGATGTGCAGGTCGTGCACGGCGATCACGCCCGGCAGGCCGGCAAGGTAGGCCTCGACCTGTTGCGGATCGATGCGGTCCGGCACCGCGTCCAGCGCGAGGTCCAGCGACTCGCGCAGCAGGCCCCAGGTGCCGGTCGCGATCACCACCACGATCGCGAGGCTCACGACCGGGTCGAGCCACAGCCAGCCGGTGTAGCGCATCGCGATCGCGGCCAGCACGACGCCCAGCGACACCGCTGCATCGGCCGCCATGTGCAGGAAGGCGCCGCGGATGTTGACGTCGCCCTTGCTGCCCGATGCGAACAGCCATGCTGTGATGCCGTTGATCGCGATGCCGATCGCCGCGACCGCCATCACGATGTTGTTCGCTACCGGCGCCGGATGGCCGAGCCGGCCGATCGCTTCCCACGCGATCGCGCCGATCGCGATCAGCAGTATCAGCGCGTTGAACAGCGACACCAGGATCGACGAGCGGCGCAGGCCGTAGGTGCGGCGCTGGGTCGGCAGCCTGCGCACGAGGACGCTCGCCCCCCACGCGAGCACGAGTCCGAGGACGTCGCTGAGGTTGTGGCCGGCATCGGCGAGCAGCGCGAGCGAATGCGCGATCGCGCCGTAGATCGCCTCGACGATCACGAAACCGAGGTTCAGCGAAATCCCGATCGCGAACGCCTTGCCGAACGAGGCCGGCGCGTGGCTGTGTCCATGATCGTGGTGATGGCCGTGGTCGACGTGGTGCGCGTGGCTGTCGTGATCGTGCTGGTGATCGTTTCCCATCTGCCTAGCCTAACGTCGCGGCGATGGGGACACTACTGCAATCGCGCCAGCCGTGCGGCGGCGAGACTGTTCAAGGCGCCAGCGGATCGGTCGCCGACGCCGCCTGCGTGCACATCGCGCGTTTGCCTGCGGGCGACAACTGCCTGATCGCATGTTCCGCCTTCAACGCGCTGGATCGGTCCGGATGCGGGAACGCGGCCAGCAGTCGGGCGGGCGGATGCGAGCGGGTGTAACGCGCGCCCTTGCCGGCGGCATGCTCGGCGTAGCGCTTGGCGACATCGACGGCGATGCCGGTATACAGGCTGCCGTCGCGGCATTCGATGACGTAGGCGAACCAGCCCATGCGACCTCCCGTGCCGGTCAGCACAGCGTGAGCGCAATCCGCCGCCAGTCGGCGCGGACCTCGCGGCAATCGTCGCCATCCGTGGCGAACGCGCGGCAAACCCATGGTCGGCGTGCGTAGATCGTGCAGCGCAGGGTGTCGCGATCCAGCGCCGCGCACCAACCGTCATCGGCCTTGCCCATGATCGGCGAGCCGTGTTCGTCGATGTCGATGAAGTGCTCGGGCGGATCGTCGCCGGGCAACAACAAGACCGGCAATTGGCAACAGCAGGCCTGGCACGCGTCGCAGGTGATCGTGGCGCTGTCGTCGGCGGGGATGATGGTGGACATGCGCCGTCATTCTCCCACGATGTCCGGACGATTCCGGGATGCCACCCGGATCCTGCGATACCACCCACATCCTGCATGTGGGAGGGGCGTCCCGCCACGATCGCGGCCGGAGGCCGCTCCCACAGACACAGCGGCGGCTTCGGTAACATGGCCGGCACGATGCGACGGGGAAGATGCGTGCAGGCAATGAGCGGGGCACAACGGCTGCGTTCGATCTTCGGCGGATCGGTCGGCAATCTCGTCGAGTGGTACGACTGGTACGTCTACAGTTCGTTCTCGCTGTATTTCGCGAAGACGTTCTTTCCGCAGGGCGACCGCACCGCGCAGCTGCTGAACACGGCGGCGATCTTCGCAGTCGGCTTCCTGATGCGGCCGATCGGCGGATGGTTGCTCGGTCGCCATGCGGATCGGCATGGGCGCAGGTCGTCGCTGGTGTTCTCGGTGCTGCTGATGTGCGCCGGCTCGCTGCTGATCGCGGTCAACCCCGGCTTCGAGCGGATCGGCATGGCCGCGCCGGCGCTGCTGGTCGTCGCGCGGCTGCTGCAGGGCCTGAGCGTCGGCGGCGAGTACGGCATCTCGGCGACCTACCTGAGCGAGATCGCGACGCGTGAACACCGCGGATTCTGGTCGAGCTTCCAGTACGTGACCCTGGTGATGGGTCAGCTGGTCGCGCTCGGCCTGCTGATCGTGCTGCAGGCCTCGCTGAAGCCGGCGGCGCTCGATGCCTGGGGCTGGCGCGTCGCGTTCGCGATCGGCGCCGTTTGCGCGCTGCTCGCGTTGCGTTTGCGTCGCGGCATGGACGAAACCGAGAGCTTCACGCGTGAGAGGGCAACCGGCATGCGTCCGGAAATGGGCAGCCTGCGCACGCTGTTCGCGAGTCCGCGCGCATTCTTCACCGTATTCGGCCTGACCCTCGGCGGCACGCTCGCGTTCTACACCTACACGACCTACATGCAGAAGTTCATGGTCAACACCACCGGCTTCGACAGCGCGACCGCGACCTGGGTGTCGGCGGCGGCGCTGTTCGTGTTCATGCTCATGCAGCCGGCGTTCGGCGCGCTGTCGGATCGCATCGGCAGGCGCAAGCTGCTGCTTTGCTTCGGGGTGTTCGGCACGCTTGCCACGGTGCCGATCCTGTCCGCGCTCGCGCATGCGGGTTCGCCATGGATCGCGTTCTGGCTGAACCTGTTCGCGCTGACCCTGATCAGCGGCTACACCGCCGTCAGTGCGGTCGTGAAGGCGGAACTGTTTCCGGTCGGGGTGCGCGCGATCGGCATCGGCCTCGCCCATTCGCTGGCTGCAGCCTTGTTCGGCGGCAGCGCGGAATGGCTTGCGTTATGGTGCAAGAGCATCGGCCACGAGTCCTGGTTTTACTGGTATGTCAGCGCGGGCATCGCCGTATCGCTGCTCGTCTGCCTGTGGATGCCGGAGCCGCGCACGACCTCGCGGATCGACCGCGATGCGGAGGATTCCGTAGCGCTTGCCGGCGGTCGTCCCGCTGGTTCCGGCTGAAGGATGCGCCATGCCCCACGACGACTTCATCGCGTATCTGCACGAATTGCTCGAACCGCTCGGCAAGGTCGCCTCGCGGGCGATGTTCGGTGGGCATGGCGTGTACCTGGACGGCACGATCGTCGGCATCGTCGTCGAGGGCAGGTTGTACCTCAAAGCGGATGCCGCGACCGAACCGGAATTCGTCGCGACCGGGAACGCGCCCTTCATGTATGCGTCGGCAAAGGGGCCGGTGGCGATGAGCTACTGGTCGGTGCCGGAGGACGCGCTGGATTCGTCCGATGCGATGGCCCGATGGGCAAGGCTCGCGCTGGAGGCAGCCAGGCGCAAGGCGGCAGCGAAGAAACCCAAGGCTGCGACGAAAAGCGGCGAAGCCAGGCCGAAGCCGATATCCCTTGCGAAGCGCAACGATCCATGACCAGGACGAAGCCCACTGCGAAGCGCGAGCCGAAGAACAGAAGGCGCTGAGAAGTCGCCCCGCTGCATAATGGAACATCAATCGATCGCATGGAGCGGCGCATGAGCACACCACTTGCAGGTCGCGTCGCACTCGTCACCGGCGCATCGTCCGGCATCGGCGAGGCGACCGCGCTGGCGTTGTCCGCTGCAGGCGCGAAGGTCGCGCTTGCGGCGCGTCGGCGCGACCGCCTCGACGCGCTGGCCGCGCGCATCCGCGATGCCGGTGGCGACGCGTTCATGGTCGTCGCCGATTTTGCGAACGAGGGTGAAGCGCAGCGGGCGGTACGGGAATCCGAAGCGCACTTCGGCCGGCTCGACATCCTGGTCAACAATGCCGGCGTGATGTACCTCGAACCGGTCGCGACCGCCGACCTCGCGCGTTGGCGGCACATGTTCGAGCTCAACATGCTCGGCCTGATCGCGGCGACCCAGGCCGCATTGCCGGGCATGGGCGCGCGTCGGGACGGCCACATCGTCAATGTGTCGTCGACCGCCGGCCGCGTCGCGAACGCCGGTGCGGCGGCGTATGCGGGTACCAAGTTCGGCGTGGTCGGGTTTTCCGAAGCGCTGCGCAAGGAGGTCTACAAGGACGGCATCCGGGTGACCGTGATCGAACCTGGCGCGGTCGCGACCGAACTGCGCGACCACATCGCGCACGCCGCGACCCGGGAGGCGATCAACACCTGGGCCGAATCGATGCGCCAGTTGCAACCCGAGGACGTCGCCAACGCGATCGTGTTCTGCGTGTCGCAACCCGCGCACGTGAACATCAACGAGGTCCTGATGCGCCCAACCGACCAGGAGCGCTGAGATGAGCGGCTACGAAAGCTGGAGCGAGGAAAAGCAGTCGGGCTGGCTGTATCGCGAACTTGCGAAAGCCGAACGCGATCCGAAGATTTCCGCGCTGTTCGCGAAGCTCGCGCTGGAGGCCGATGCGCAGGCGGGGCAGTGGGAGAAGAGCCTCGGCGCCCAGGCATTGCCCGTGTTTTCGCCGCCGTTGCGCGCGCGCCTGGTGATCGCGCTCGCGCGCCGGCTCGGCCCGCGCCGGATGCGCGGCGCGCTCGCCGCGATCAAGGTGCGCGGCCTGTCGGCTTACAGCGCGGCGCCGGTCGGCGGCCACGCGATGCCGACCTCGGTCGAGGACATCGGCCGTGGGCATCGCAGCGTCGGTGGCGGCAACCTGCGCGCGGCGATCTTCGGCATCAACGACGGGCTCGTGTCGAACGCAAGCCTGATCCTCGGCGTGGTCGGCGCGAACGTCGCCAGTGCGACGGTGCTCACGACCGGCATCGCGGGCATGCTCGCGGGGGCGATGGCGATGGCGGCGGGCGAATTCGTCTCGGTGAGTTCGCAACGCGAGATGTACGAATACCAGATCGCGCTCGAGGCCGACGAACTCAAGGAATACCCGGAAGCGGAAGCGGAGGAGCTCGCGCTGATCTACGAAGCGCGCGGCCTGCCGCTGGAAGAAGCGCGGCGTCTGGCGCATACGCTGATCTCGAATCCGGAGCACGCGCTCGACGCGCTCGCGCGCGAGGAACTCGGATTGAATCCGAACGAACTCGGTTCGCCGTACGGTGCGGCCGTGTTCTCGTTCGTCTCTTTCGCGATCGGCGCGCTGGTGCCGCTGTCGCCGTTCTTCGTCGGCGCGAAATTGCCGGAAGCCGCATGGATCGGCGCAGCGCTGGCGGCGCTCGGCCTGTTCGCGACTGGCGCGGCGATGAGCCTGTTCACCGGACGCCATGCGCTACGCAGCGGGATGCGGATGCTGCTGATCGGCGGCGGCGCGGGCGCGGTGACGTATGCGATCGGGCACGTGATTGGCGGTGCCGTGGGTTGAGTGGGTCGCTGGCAACGAATGCATCGCGCCGCGAACCCGTGGCGACGACAAGCAGGTTGTTGAAAAAGGGCTGTCCTGCCCTCTCAACTCGCCGAGTCCGGCACATGTCCGTACTCGGCTCCATGGATCAAGAACTTGCGTGCTTGATCCATGAGCAAGCCATCCATGGCTTGCGCTAGCAGGCTGTTTTTCAACAGCCTGCCAGACCTGTCATCCCGAGTGCGGCGAGGGACCTCGAAGCCGCCTGCCTTTCCCCGATGTGATTCCGCGGTGGCGCCATGTGTCCGTTCTCAGGTGCCGGCGCGCAGCCAGTAATCCCGCATCAGTTCATGCGACCACTCCGGCTGGCGCACCGGTTCGCGCGGCAGGAACTCGGCCATCACCGGCTTGATGTCGAGCACCGGGGTTCCATCGATCGCGTCGAGTTCGGCGACGAACAGTTGCGTGCCCTCGATGCGCACGACCTTGCAGATCGTGCTGCCGATCCTGTTGGGCCGGTTCTTGCCGCGCTGCGCGAAAATGCCCACGGCGGGCCATGCGGTGTTGTTGCGCGGGTGGCGCGCGCCGCTGACGATCTTCGCGGGATCGACTTCGTGGAAGACGTACAGCACCTCGACGTGCGAGAAATCGGATAGGCCCCGCAATGCGTCGGGCGTGAAGCCGTCGACGAGGCTGATGCACGCTTCCTCGCCGCCCCAGAAGTCGTCTGCGGCGTGGGGACGCCGTGCTTCGACGAAACCGATCGCATCGCATTCAATCAAGGTCGTTCTCCCGGATGCTGTGTGAATCCCAGGCCAGCCATTGCCCGCGTCGCGAGCCTGGCTACGGGCGCCGCCGAAGTTTCTTGATGAAGCCCCTCCGCTGGAGGTACTGAAAGCGTCACTCGCCGATGCACAGGTGGATGGTCAGGAAGGCTGTCGCTACGCCCAGGAACACGAACAGGACCTGCCTGCCGATCGGGCCGAGAGCGAGGATTTCCAGCAGGGCACTCACCAGGACCATACCCACGAACAGCCCGATCATGGTAGCGCCGATGACCAGCAGCTTGTCCCACAGAATAGGCAATTGATTGTCGTGGCCGCAGCGCGCGCATGTGACGAACCAGCGCCGCCACCGGTCGATCGCACACAGGTCCCGGAAACTCAGCGGCATCTGCGCGCCGCAGTGCGCGCATGCATGCGTGCGGTTCGCTCGATTGCCTTGGATGACGGACATCGGTGGGCTTGCCGGCGATTCGGGGACGTCATTGTGGACGAGGATCGGCCGGCGCCCGCCACGCCAACTTGCCCAGCGCATCCAGGCGCTCGGCTTCCTCGCGCAGGTCGCCCTGGGAAACGCCCGGGGATGCTTCCGGCGGCAGGCTCACCGCGCACACGCGGTCGCGTCCTTCGCGCTTGGCGCGGTAGAGCGCAAAATCCGCAAGCGCGATGCTCGCATCGAGGTCCCCCGCGCGGTCGGGATGGACGGGCAGGGCGGCGATGCCGATCGAACAGGTGACCTGCAGCGCAGTGCCGTCGTGTGCGCGGAAGCGATGATTGGCCAGGGCGTCGCGGATGCGTTCGGCGACGGCCAGCGCCATGTCGATGTCGAGCCGGTGCGAGACGATCAGGAATTCCTCGCCGCCCCAGCGCAGCACGCGATCCTCGGCGCGGGTGTTCGCGCGCAGGATCCCGCCCAGGGTCACGATGACCTCGTCGCCGCGCGCGTGCCCATGGTCGTCGTTGACGCGCTTGAAGTGGTCGAGGTCGATCAGCAGCACCACGCCGTTCCATTCGTGCTCCGGCCCGGACGCGTGCTGATCGAGCGCGCGCCGGTTCGCCAGACCGGTCAGGCTGTCGGTGCGGCTGAGCTTCTCGAGCGCGGTGTTGGCTTCGCGCAATTCGATGGTGCGCTCCTCCACCGCCTGCTGCAGTTCGCGTGCGCGCCGCCGCAACTCGCCGTTGTGGCGCAGCACCGCGAGTGCGATCAGCGCGAGCGCGAGCAGGCCCGCGGCGAGGCGCACGTCGCCGCGCTCGTACCAGCGCGGCACCACGCTGATCGGCAACGGCGCGATGCCGGTGCCCCACGCGCCGAACGGCGGCCGCGCCTGCACCGCGAAGCTGTAATCGCCGGGTGGCAGGTGCGTGTAGTAGGCGATGCGACGCGTGCCGGCATCGTGCCAGTCGGTTTCGTAGCCATCGAGCCGGTAACGGAATTCGATGCGCGCCGAATCCACCAGGCTCAGGCCTGTGTAGTCGATCTCGATATCGCGGCTGTCGCCTTCGATCCGCAGCGCATGCTCGGCCGGATACGCGGTCATGCCGTTGTGCACGCGTTCGATCAAGGCGGCGGGCGGCGCGGCAGGGCCGGGCAATGCGGTGGTATCCAGCCGTACCGCGCCGGCGCTGGAAGCGATCCACAGGATCGAACCTTCGCGCAAGGTGCGCGCATCGCCGCCGCCGTTGCAGCAGCCGTAACGACGACCGCCGCCGCCGCGCTGGCTGCCTTCCACGACGACCTGCGCGCGCAGTCGGTACGGCGGTTTCGCGGCGGGATCGGGCAGGTCGGCCAACGCGACGCGATACACGCCGTCGATGCTCGCGACGTACAGGTAGGCTCCGATCACGTCGAGCGTCCAGCCGTTCGCGGTCGGCAAACCGTTGTCCGTCCCGAGCAGCAACAGATGGCCGTCGCGCCACAGGCCAAGGCCGCGATCCATCGTCGTGATCGCGAGCAGTCCCGGACGCAGCCATGCCATGCGCGGCACGAACGACGCGTCCAGCGCGGCGGTTCCCGGCAGGCGTGCGTAGTGCTCGCCGCGTACCTCGAAGATGCCGGCATCGGTGCCGATCAGGATGTCGTCGGGCTTGAGCGGCAGGATCGTGCGTACCTTCGATCCCGGTACGCCACCGTGCGGTCCGATCGATTGCAGGACGCCATGGCGATAGCGGAACAATCCGCCGAGCGTGCCGATCCAGTGGTCGTCGTCGCCGACGCGCTGCACCGAATCGATCTGCAGTCCGGCCAGTGCGGCGAGCGCCGATGGTACCGAGGTCTTGCCGTTGCGACGGACCGCGAGTCCGCCGCGCGTGCCGATCCACAGGCTGCCGTCGGGATCCTGCGCCAGCGAATAGACCTGGCCTTCCGGCAAGGAGTTCGCTGCGACCGTCTCGCGTGGAACGCCGTCGCCGCCGATCGCCATCAGGCCCTTGCTGGTGCCGAGCAGCAGCGATCCGTCGCGATCCCGCAACACCGTCCACGCGAACGGATCGGCGAGTCCTTCGCGCGCACCGATATAGGTGATCGCACTGTCGCGCAGGCGCACCAGGCTTTCGCGATGACTGCCCAGCCACAGGTCGCCTTCGCGGTCCTCGTGCAGCGCGCCGATCCACGGCTGCGCGAACAGGTCGCCGGCTTCCACCGACTCCCAGTTCCCGTTCGGACGTCGTCGCGCGAGCCGATCGACGGTGCCGACCCAGAGGTTGCCGCTGCGGTCGAGCAGCAGGCTTTCGATCGGGCTGCCGTCGAGTTCTGCCACTGCGTCCAGCGCATGCGTGCGCAGGTCCAGGCGCCACAGGCCCGATTGCGTGCCCAGCCACAGCGCGTCGCCGTTGCGCGCGATGCGCACGACCTTCAGCAGGGGGTCGGGCAGGGCGATGCGTTCGGGTGCGCTGTTGCTCAGCCGGGTGATGGCGCCCTGGCTGCCGACCCACATCGAAGCGCCGTCGCGCTCCAGTGCATACGTCGGCCCGGCGACCTCGGGATCAGGATGCATGCGGTCACCATCGACGAGGCGCAGGCCGGATTCGCTGGCCGCGAGCAGCCGGCCACGGCTGTCTTGAGCGAGATCGAGCACGCCAATCAACGCACCATCCGGATCGATTTCATGGACGCGTTCGCCCTGGATCCAGAGCACGCCGCGCGGGGTGCCGAACCAGATCCGTCCATCGGGGGTTGCGAGGCTCGACGTCGCCATCGTCGTGTCGATGCCGCTGCTGTTGCGGTCGTAGACGCTGAAGCGGCTGCCGTCGAATCGCGCGATGCCGTTCTGGGTGCCGACCCAGAGGTAGCCGAGGCGGTCCTGGGCGATCGTCAGTACGCTGATCTGCGGCAGGCCGTCGTCGACGCCCCAGCGATCGAAACGGTAGTGGTGGAACGGGACGGCGGGGTCCAGCGCAAATGCGGGCAAGCCGAACAGCAAGGCCAGCAGCGCGCACGCCGACATCCATGCAAGGCGAGCGCCACGCGATGGACTGCGTGGGATGGTCGAGTGCATGCGCTGGATCAGTGCGCCGGAGCCGCAGCGGCTGCGGCTGGCTCGGTTGTCGGATCGCGCGCCGGCAGCGGCACATTGCACAGATCGATGTGGCCGGCGGGACGCACGTACCAGACGTCGCGACGGTTGCGGCGCGCTTCGGTCGCGGCGGCGAAGGTCGCGCTGTCGGTGCGCAGGAGTTCGAGCGGGGTACGCTCGGTTTCCGGCACGTCGGCGGCGAGGCGGATCGCCTTGATCGCGACGCGCTGCTCGGGCTTTTCGTAGAAGCCCAGCCCGCCCGTGCCGCGCGGCAGGATCGACAGCAGCTCGATGCCCTTCACGACGCGGCCGACGACGGTGATGTTGCGGTCGAGCTGGCGCGGCGCCTGGCCGGTGACGACGTAGAGTTCGGTGCCGTTGCTGCTGTCGGGCTTGTTGTCGCGGCCGGCGCCGATCATGCCGTAGCAGTGGGTGAGCCAGGCCTGGCCTTCGTGCGGGTCGCGCGCGACCGGGAAGTCGCCGGCGAATCCGGCCTGCGCCGCCCAGCCATCGGCATCGGGCAGTTGGGTGAATGCAAGACCTTTGGTCGTACGGCTGAATTCCGCAGGCAGGTGCGGCTTTGCGTCGCCGAGCGGTTTCGCGTTCGCTTCGCCGGCATTCGGATCGCCCCATTGCACGACGAAATTGTCCTGGCTGCGATTGATGCTCAGCCCGTCCCAGTAGCCCGCGTGTGCGAGGGTGCGGATGTTCGCGGCATGTTCCGGCGCGAAGTCGGCTGCGAGTTCGATCACCACGCGACCGGTCGCGAGTTCGAGATAGAGGGTGTTGTCCGGATCCAGCGCATGCCAATCGGATTTCGGCGATGCGTCGAGGATTTCCTGTGCGGATTTGTATGTCGGCGCGGGCTTCGCCGGTTCCGCCGCGATGGCGCATTGCAGTGCAAATGCGCAGGAAAGCGCGACGAGGGCGAGGCGTGCGTGGCGCATGAACACTCCGGTGGGATGGGTCGGCGTTGGGTCGCTCAGAAACGGTCGACGAATTCGATCACCGCGCCCAGTCGCATCGCGCGTTCCTCGGCGGCGACGCGCACGAGTTCGGCGACGTCGTCGTCCGGCGCCTCGACTTCGACGCAATGGAAACCCGAGCCGATGTCCTCGCATAACCCCGACGAACTGGAATCGCTGTCGTCCCGGTGCTGCATCAGGTCGGCGACCTCCTCGACGCGTTCGATATCGTCGTTGATGTTCTCCAC
>JBBQHA010000083.1:0-14262 GCA_038323475.1 Lysobacterales bacterium | reverse complement strand
TGGGTCGGTACCGATGGCGACGGACTGAAACGCTACGACCTCGCGACCGACCGTTTCACGGGTTATGCACCGCAGTTGCATGCGGCGATGCCGTCCGATCTGGCCGCGCACGACATCAAGATCCTTGCGGTGCGGCCGGCGAACAACGGCGCACTGTGGCTGGCGACCAACCTGGGCCTGTACTGGCTCGATCCGGCGAGCGGGCGTGCGCATGTGCAGCCGCTGCTGGTCGACGCCGCGACTCCCGAAGCCCAGTTGCTCAGCGTGCGATCGCTGGCCAACGCCGCCGACGGCGGACTGTGGGTGGGCACCCAGAATCGCGGGCTGATCAAGCTCGATGCGTCCGGTCGCCAGGCGTTGCACATCGAAGCGGGCGTCGACGGCTTGAGCAATGCGATGGTCAACAGCCTTTACGAGGACGCCCAGGGCGGCGCGCTGTGGATCGGCACCATGGATGGTCTCGATCGCCTGCAGATCGCCACCGGCAAGCTGCGCCACTATCTCAACGACCCGCACGACCCCGGCACGCTGTCGGGCAACCGCGTTCGCGTGATCGTCGCGAGCCGCGATGGCAGCCTGTGGGTCGGCACCCATTCGGGCCTGAACCACCTGCAGGCAGCGCCCGGGGGCGAGGTACGGATCCATCGCTATCCGGTCGGCATCGATGCGGACCATCCGGCCACGATCTACGGCATCCTCGAAGACCAGCGCGGACGGCTGTGGCTGAGCGGCAACGATGGCCTGACGCGGCTCGACCCGGCCAGCGGCGCCGTGCGGCGGTTCGGGGTCAGCGACGGCCTGCAGCACCTGGAGTTCAACGGCGGCGCCTATCTCAAGCTTGCCGATGGCAGGCTTGCATTCGGCGGCATCCGCGGCCTGAACCTGTTCGACCCGTCCCTGATCGTGAACAGCGTTTACTCCCCGCCGGTCGTACTGACGAGCGCGCGGATCGGTTCCGATCCCACCGACCGCATCGCGCTCGCAGTGCCCGCGCAGTTGCGCTTCGCGCGCAACGACAGCGTGCTGCGGCTGCGTTTCAGTGCGCTCGACTTCGCCGATTCCGCGGGCATTTCCTATCGCTATCGCCTGGAAGGTTTCGACAAGGGCTGGATCGATGCCGACCACCGGCCCGACGCGACCTACACCAACCTGGATGCGGGCGACTACGTGTTCCACGCGCAGGCGACCAACCGTGATGGTGTGTGGAGCCGGACCGAGCTGCGGATCCCGGTCACCGTGGTGCCGCCGTGGTGGAGCAGCCCCTGGGCGCGCATTCTCTACCTGCTGATCCTGCTCGGCGCAGGCCTGGCCGGCTGGCGCTTCCTGCAATTGCGGCGCGCCCGCGAGGCCGCGTTCAACCTGGCGATCGAGCAGCGCGAGCAGCAACTGAAGATGGCGCTGTGGGGCTCCGGCGACGACTTCTGGGACCTGGACCTGCGCTCGCAGACTCTGCTGCGATCGAGCGGCTCCGGCATGCGCCCGCAGCAACAGGCCGACGCCGCGATCAGCGTCGCGCAATGGCGCGGCACCGTCGCGCACCCGGACGACGTGGACGATGTCGAGGAAAGATTGCGCCAGCACCTGCTGGGCCACTCGGACCATTTCGAGAGCGAGCACCGCATCCGCCATCCGCGCAGCGGCGAGTGGATCACCGTGCTCGCGCGCGGCAAGGTGGTCGAACGCGACGTCGAAGGCAATGCGTTGCGGGTCGCGGGCACGGCGCGCGACGTCTCGCAGAACCAGCACAACGAACGCGAACGCCTGATCGCGAGCGAGGTGCTGCGCAGCATGACCGAGGCGGTCAGCGTGATCGACATCGCGTACCGGTTCGTGTCGGTCAACCGCGCGTTCACCCTGACCACCGGCTACAGCGAACAGGAAGTCATCGGCCAGGCCTCGACCCTGCTCGACAGCTCGCAGCATGCGCCCGAGTTCTATAGGGAGATGCGCGAGACGATGGAACTGACCGGCCGCTGGTCGGGCGAGATGTGGCAGCGACGCAAGGACGGCGAGGAATTCCTGTGCGCGATCGAAGCGGTCGAGGTGCTGGAGTCGAACGGCCAGCGCAGCCACTTCGTGGTGGTCCTCAACGACATCACCGAGAAGAAGCGCGCCGAGCAGGAACTGCGCTACCTCGCGAACTTCGACACCCTGACCGGCCTGCCGAACCGCGCATTGCTGTCGGAACGGCTGGCGCGCGCGATCGTGCGCGCGCGCCGCCACGACACCATGGTCGCGGTGCTGTTCCTGGACCTGGACCGGTTCAAGGAAATCAACGATTCGCTCGGCCACACCGCCGGCGATCGCATCCTCAAGGCAGTCGCGGCGCGCCTGCAGGCGACCACCAATCCGACCGATACGGTCTCGCGGCTCGGCGGCGACGAGTTCACCGTGGTGGTCGAGGACATCGCCTCCGACGAAGCGGCCTACCAGGTCGCGCGCAACATCCTGGCCGCGTTCGTGCGCCCGCTGGTGGTCGACGAGCGCAGCGAGATCAGCATCACGCCGTCGATCGGCATCAGCATCTATCCGGCGCACGGGCTTGCCCCGACCGACCTGCTCAAGCACGCCGACACCGCGATGTACCAGGCCAAGGCGATCGGCCGCAACACCTACCTGGTCTATACCGAAGCGATGGAGACCCAGGCTCGCCAGCGCGCGAACGTCACCGCGGCGTTGCGCCGCGCGGTGGATCGCAACGAATTCCAGCTGCTGTACCAGCCGCGGCTGTCGCTGACGCGCGGCCGCATCAACGGCGTGGAAGCCCTGTTGCGCTGGCACAGCGAGGAACTCGGCGCGATGATGCCCGGCGAGTTCATCCCGATCGCCGAGGAAACCGGGATGATCCTGCGCATCGGCGAATGGGCGATGCGCGAGGCGTGCAAGACGCTCGCGCAGTGGCAGCACGAGGGCCTTGCCGACGTCGCGATCGCGGTCAACGTCTCGGTGCTGCAGCTGCTGCGCGGCAATCTTCCCGAGCTCATCAAGAGCATCCTCGCCGAGACCGGCGCGCCGGCCGCGCGCCTGGAACTCGAACTCACCGAAACGATGGTCATGGCGAATGCCGCCGAGACCCGCAGCATCCTCAACCAGCTGCGCGAGATGGGGCTGTCGCTGGCGATCGACGACTTCGGCACCGGCTATTCCTCGCTGGTGTACCTCAAGCAGTTGCCGATCGACATGCTCAAGATCGACAAGGAATTCATCGCCGATCTCACCAACGATCCGGACGACGAGGCGATCACCACCACGATCATCACGATGGCGCATTCGCTCGGGCTCACGGTGATCGCCGAGGGCGTGGAGACGCAGGAACAGCTGGACTTCCTGCGCAACCACGACTGCGACGAGATCCAGGGCTTCTGGTTGTCGCAGCCGCTCAGCGAACCGCATTGCCGCAGCTTCATCACGAGCTGGCACCAGACCACGCGCAACCCCGCCGAGGCACCGATCGCGCCGGCGTATTGACCGCCCCCCCGCCGCACGCCTATCGTGCATGACGCATGAGCACCAACGATTCCATCGACCAGTTGCACGACCTCGCCACCAAGGTGGAGCGGTTGGCCGACCTGTGCCGCCAGCTCTCGGAGGAAAACCGTGTGCTGCGTTCGAGCCAGGACCAGTTGATCGGCGAACGCGCGCAGCTGCTGACCAAGAACGAACAGGCGCGGTCGCGCGTCGAGGCGATGATCCATCGCCTCAAATCCATGGAGCACAACGCGTGAGCGAACCCGTCAGCGTCCGCATCCTCGATCGCGACTACCTGATCGCGTGCGAACCTGGCGAGCGCGAAGGCCTGGTTTCCGCCGCGCACCTGCTCGACGGCCGCATGCGCGACATTCGCGGCGGCAATCGGATGGCGCCGATCGACCGTATCGCGGTGATGGCGGCGCTGAACCTTGCGCACGAACTGCTGCAGAGCAAGCACGCATCGGAACACCGCGACCAGCAGATCACCCGCACCCTCGGCGAACTCAACCGCAAGCTCGACAGCCTGCTCGCCGATGCGCCGGTGCGCGGACGCGAACGCATTTAACCTCGTCTTCGCAGCCGGCGGATATAATGCGCGTGCGTCCTCTGCCGTGTACGACAGCCAGCGTCTACATTTGCCTTGACCCATAATGCGACCCCGGAAGCTGGCGATGAAGCGGTGCGCAAGTCCGCCACGAGCGGAAAGCCTGATGCTTCTGAACCCGCCTCCACCTGATCCCTTGGGATCAAGGTCGTTGCGCTGGCATCGTCATGGTGGAGGCCGCATTTTTCCTTTTCTTGCAGGCGCAATGCAGGCGTGCGCTGGGGCGATGTCGCATGAATGCGGGCCGCATTTTTCCTTTTCTTGCAGGCGCAATGCAGGCGTGCGCCGGGGCGATGGCGCATGAATGCGGGCCGCATGTTTCTTTTCCTGCTGACTCGATGCGAATCCATGCCAGGCATGCGCTGCAGCGATGCCGCATGATCGCGACACGCCACTTCCCCCGCTCCACCGATCCGTGAGCGATGCTCCGCGGGCATTGCGCGATGGCCTGCGCGAACGCCGCGCCGCGATCCCCGCGGCAACGCGCATCGCGGCGGCTGCGGCGATCGCGGAACAATTGCTGCGTCTTCCGGCATTGCGGAACGCGAAAACCGTTGCGGGCTACTGGGCCGTCGGCGGCGAGCTTCCCCTGCACATCCTCATGGCCAGGCTTCCTGCGCAGACGCGCTATTGCCTGCCGATCCTGCAAACCGACCGCACCCTGCGCTTCGTGCCATGGCGCATCGGCGATGCGGTCGCTGCGAACCGCTACGGGATCCCCGAGCCTGCGCATGCCCCGGAGATGCTCGATCCGGATGCGCTGGATGTCGTGCTGCTGCCGCTGCTCGGATACACCCGCAACGGCGATCGGATCGGCACGGGTGGCGGGTGGTACGACCGCAGTTTCGCGTTCCGCCGCAATGCCCCCGCGCCGCCGCTGTTGATCGGGGTGGGATTCGCCAGCCAGCAGGTCGATGCGTACGCCGCGCAGGAATGGGACGTCCCGCTCGATGCGATCGTCACCGAACGTGAACTGATCGCATGCACGCGCTAGCATCCGCCTGCGCAATCCTGGAACGGAAGTACGGGCGGTGATCGCATGAAGTACTGGCTGGTCAAATCCGAACCCGACGAGTTCTCGATCGACGCGCTCGAACGCATCGGGTTCGAACCCTGGAGCGGCGTGCGCAACTACCAGGCGCGGAATTTCCTGCGCCAGATGAAGGTCGGCGACGGGGTGCTGTTCTATCACTCCAGTTGCCCGCAGCCGGGAGTCGTCGGTGTCGCAACGGTCGCTGCCGCCGCTTTCCCGGACCCGACCCAGTTCGATCCTGCGAGCGACTATCACGACCCGAAAAGCTGCGGCGAGGAACCGCGCTGGTTCGCCGTCGATGTCGGGTTCGTGCGCAAGCTCAAGCGCACCATCGCGCTGGACGAATTGCGCGAGCGCGCCGACGCCCTCGGCGACTTCGCCCTGATCCGCCGCGGCAACCGCCTTTCCGTCCTGCCGGTGACCGCCGCGCAGTGGAAAATCGTCCTCGCCCTCGAATGACCACGACCGGAACCGCCATGAGCAAAGACGAACAGAAGCGCCAGTCCGCGGAAGCCGCATTGCGCTTCGTCGAAGACGGAACCATCGTCGGCGTCGGCACCGGCTCGACGGTGGCGCATTTCATCGACGGCCTCGCGCGCATCCGCGATCGCATCGAAGGCGCGGTGTCGAGCTCCGAACAGAGCACGCAGCGGCTGCGCGCGCACGGGATCGCGGTGTTCGACCTCAATGCGGTCGGTCCGCTGCAGCTGTATGTCGATGGCGCCGACGAATGCGATCCGAATCGCTGCCTGATCAAGGGCGGCGGCGGCGCGCTCACCCGCGAGAAGATCATCGCGCAGGCGAGCAAGCGTTTCGTCTGCATCATCGACGACGCCAAGCAGGTCGACGTGCTCGGGCGTTTCCCGCTGCCGATCGAGGTGATCCCGATGGCGCGCAGCTCGGTCGCCCGCGAGATCGCCCTGCTCGGCGGACAACCCGTCTGGCGCGACGGCGTCGTGACCGACAACGGCAACTGGATCCTCGATGTGCACGGGATGCGGATCGCCGATCCGGTCGGCCTGGAGCACAGCCTCAACCAGATCCCGGGCGTCGTCTGCGTGGGCCTGTTCGCGCAACGTCCGGCCGATGTCGTGATCGTGGACGGGGTCCAGCGCGACTGACGATGCCGCGCCGGCGCGCGTGCGATCGCGCGCGACGCGACGAGCCGATAGCACTCCGCCGGCTCCGCGCTACCCGCTACCGGGCGACTGTGCTGTAATCGGGCTGCCAACTCAGGGGGTTGTATGGGTAAGTCGTATCTTGCCGGTCGGCTGACCTTGCTGGTCGCCGTCTTCGCCGCCTTGTTCCTCATCTTCGGCGCCACGACCTGGTACACGCTCGACCAGGTGCGCGTGCAAGGGAAGATCTACGACCAGATCATCTCCGGCAAGGACCTGATCGCCGACGTGCTGCCGCCGCCGGAATACATCATCGAGGCGTACCTCGTCGCGCGCCAACTCAACGACGAGACCGACCCCACCCGTATCAGCGCATTGGTCGAACGCGGCGACCGCCTGCGCGTCGACTACGAAAGCCGGCAGGAGTTCTGGCGGCGCGAGCTGCCACAGAATTCCATGAAAGACCTGATGACGGTGACGGCCTACCGCAGCGCCATCCAGTTCTTCCAGCTGCGCGACGAGCAGTTTGTCCCGGCGATCCGCGCCGGCGACAACGAGCGCGCGAAAGCCGTGCTGATCCAGATGAACCAGCGTTACGAGGCGCACCGGCTCGCGATCGACCAGGTCGTGCAACTGGCGACCCAGCAGAACGCTGCGTTCGAGGCGAAATCGAAAATCGTGATCGCGAACCAGACCACCCTGCTGATCGCGCTCGCCATCGCCATCCTGATCGTCGTCGGACTGATGGCCGTGTACGCGCAGCGCACCGCGCACGATCTTTCCTCGCGCATCAGGATGGCATCGGAGATCGCCAATCGGGTGGCGTCCGGCGACCTGGCCACCGAAGTCCCCACAACCGACCGCGACGACGAAGCGGGCCACCTGCTGCAGGCGATCAAGAAGATGACGCTCAGCCTGCGCGGGTTGGTGACGCGCGCCAAGCAGGCTTCGATCGAATTGATGAGCACCGCCACCGAGTTCGCCGCCACCAGCCGGCAGCAGGAAGCCACGGTGCAGAGCTTCGGTGCGTCCACCAACCAGATCGCCGCAGCGGTGAAACAGATCAGTGCGACCAGCGCCGAATTGCTGGTCACCATGGAGGGCGTCAACACCGTCGCAGGGCAGACCGCCGACATGGCCGAGGATGGCCAGGCCGGTTTGCGCAACCTCGACAACACCATGGAACGCCTGGCCGGCGCAGCCAATACGATGGCCGCCCGCCTGGCCGCGATCCGCGAGGAGGCGGCGGAAATCACCGGCGTGGTCACCACCATTTCCAAGGTCGCCGACCAGACCAACCTGCTGTCGATCAACGCGGCCATCGAAGCGGAGAAGGCTGGCGAGCAGGGCCTGGGCTTCCTGGTCCTCGCACGCGAAATCCGCCGCCTTGCCGACCAGACCGCGGTGGCCACGCTCGACATCGAACAGATGGTCAAGCAGATGCAGACCGCCGTTTCCGCCGGGGTGATGTAGATCGACCGCTTCGCCGAGGAAGTGAAGAGCGGCGTCGGCAATGTCGTGAAGGTCGGCGGCCAGTTCGGCCAGATCATCACCCAGGTCAAGACCCTGTCCGAGCGCTTCGACGCGGTCAACCACGGCATGCGCAGCCAGTCCCAGGGTGCGGGCCAGATCGGCGAGGCGATGGGCCAGATGATCGACGGCGCGCGGCAGACGTCGGTGTCGTTGCGCGAGTTCAACAGCGCGACCGAGAGCCTGCGCGATGCGGTGGCAGTGCTGAAGCAGGAAATCGCACTCTTCCACGTCGGCAATTGAGCGGCACGGCACGGCGATGCTCGCCCTTGCCTTCCGTGCCGGCGATCTGCGATTGGCGCTGCCGACCACGGCGGTGGTCGAGGTCTCGCCGCGACGGACGTTGCGACCGCTCGCACTCGCACCTGCGAGCGTGATCGGCCTGCTACCGTTCCGCGGCACGCTCACTCCGGTCGTCGACCTGTGCCGGTTGCTGCTCGGGCGCGATTGCGCGTCCTTGCGATCGAGCAGGATCATCGTCGTCACCCTGCCCGGGGCCAACGGGGCGCGCCTGGTCGGCCTGCTCGCCGAGGATGTGCTCGACCTGTTGCCGATCGGCGCCACCATTCCCGGCCTGCGCCTGCCGAACGCGCCATGGCTGAGCGATCACATGGCCGACCGGCCCGACCTGCCGCAATTGCTCGATCCCGCCGCGCTGCTGCCGGAAGAGCTTGAGGCGCTGTTCGTCGTCGAGGCAACGCCATGAGCCGGGAAGCCCTGCTCAGGCTCCTGCACCAGCGTATCGGCCTGGATGCCGAATCGCTCGGCGACCGCGTGCTGGACGATGCGTTGGCGGAATCGCGCACTGCGCTTGCAGTCGCCAACGACGAGGCCCTGTACGCAAAGGTGCTCGTGCATCCGGACGCATTCTTCGAGATCGTCGAGCGTTTCGTCGTGCCGGAATCGTGGTTCTTCCGGGCCAGCGACCAATACGCCGACCTGGTCCGCTATGCGGGCGAACAGCGTGGCCGCCGGCCGCTGCGCGTGCTCAGCCTGCCGTGCGCGAGCGGCGAGGAAGCGTATTCGGCGGTGATCGCGCTGCTTGAAGCGGGGCTGCGCCCGGAAGACATCGACGTGCTCGGCATCGACATCTCGCGAACCGCGGTCGAACGCGCGCAGACCGGCGTCTTCCGCAACAACGCTTTGCGCGGGCAGCCGATGCCGGATACCTGGATCCAGCCGCGTCCGGGCGGTTTCGCGGTCGCCAACAGCCTCAAGCGGTGCGTGCGCTTCCGTACCGGCAATGCGCTCGATCCGATGCTGCTGGACCCATCGGAGAAATTCGACGTGGCGTTCTGCCGCAACCTGCTGATCTACCTGCATCCGAAAGCGCGCGCACGCGTGCTGAAAACCCTGCTGGCCGCGCTCGAGCCGAGTGGAATGCTGTTTGCCGGCCAGGCCGAAGTGCTCGATACGCTCGGCGGCGACCTGCGGCCTTACCCGGGCGGTTGCCCGTTGAGCTATATCCGCGAGCCGACGCCGCCGGCGAATGAGAGCAGGAATGCCCCGCCGGCACGTACGTTGCGTGCGGAGCCCGCGATCACGGGCAGGCCTGCGACGCAACCGCGTGTCGAGCCCGTCGACGTGCCGGCCGTCGAACTGTCGCCACGGGCGCTTGCCGACGCCGGCCGCCTGGATGAAGCGCGCGACGCATGTGGACGGCGCCTGCAACGGCATCCCGAGGATATCGAGACGCTGTTCCTGCTCGGCCTGGTCGAATCCGCGCGCGCCGACCTGGGTGCGGCCGACGCGGCATTCGCGAGGGTCTGCTTCCTCGACCGCGACCATCTCCCGGCCATGGACCATCGCATCGCGGTGGCCGAGCGGCTGGGGCGGCTGGCCCTGGCCGGCGAGCTGCGCAAGCGCGCCGAACGGTTGCGCAAGCGCCTCGGGAGTTCAGCATGAGCGCACCGCTCGACCATTGCTGGCGACGCATCGGCGTGTACGGCGGCGACCAGAGCTGTCCGATGCTGGTCGAATCGCTGCATTGCCGGAATTGCCAAGTGTTCTCGGATGCTGCGCGCACCCTCTTCGATCGCGCATCGGAGCCGGAGCCGGCCGGGGAATGGCAGCGGACCGCCGCCGGCCAGGACAGCGTGACGCCAGCGCTGGTCTTCCGGTTGGGGCAGCAATGGCTGGGATTGCCGCCGTTGCTCGTCGCCGAAGTGGCGGCCCGGCAACCGATCCGGCGCCTCGCGCACCGCACCACCGGTCGCCTCGAGGGGATAGTGAACGTGCGCGGCGAGCTGCACCTGTGCGTGGCGCTGGGCGAATTGCTCGGCCTTGGCGCACGCGGCGAGGCCAATGCGACGGCGCGGATGGTGCTGGTGCGCGACAGCGACACGAAGGTGCTCGCATTCCGCTGCGAAGAAGTGCTTGGCCTGCAGCACTTCGCGAAAGGCAGCATCGAGCCTCCTCCCGATACGTTGCCCGAGCCGCTGCGGGAATGCGTGGAAGGGCTGTTCCCGGTGAAGGACGGGCAGCACCTGGCGATGCTCAAGGGCGATGCGGTCGTGGACCTGCTTGAACAGGCATTGTTCGCATGAGCGCTCTCTGGCCGCTCATGCAGGAGGAACTGCACCGCTTGCTTCCGCAATTGCGCGGATTCAGCAACCGCCTTGCGCTCGCGGACGACGCGACCCTGGCGGCGCAATGGCAACGCCGGTTGCAGGCGTTCCTCGGCGCGGCGCGCGCGTTTGGAGAAACGCCGCTGCCGGATTTCATCGAGGCGATGCTGCCGACCTGGAGCGATGGCCGCCGGCGCCAGCAGCAGACCCAGCGTGCGTCCGATGCGCTGGATGCGCTGGAATTCCTGGCCGACCTGGATGCGACGACGCTGGCCCGCGGCTTCGACCGGCTGCGCGAGATCCTCGAAAACGCGCCAGCATCCGTCGCCGTCGCGGACGACATCGGCGACCCGCGCCTGCTGGCGCTGTTCGCCACCGAGGTCGATGAAAAATGCGCGGTGATGGACCGCTTGCTGCTGCAACTCGAGCAGCTGCCCGAACGGCTGGAGCTGATCGCGCCGTTGATGCGCGCGGCGCATTCGATCAAGGGTGCGGCGCGTGCCGTCCGCAACGAAACCGTGGTCGCGCTCGCGCATGCGCTGGAGGACCGGTTGAGCAACGCGCAACGAAGCCCGCCGCCGATCGACGAGAGCCTCGTCGACATCGCCCTGCGCGCGGTCGACCAGCTGCGCGCACTCGGGCACGACCGCTCGGCCGGCGCGATCGCCGCCGCCAACGAGATCAAGAGCCGGCTGTGTGCCATCGTCCTGGCGGAGCCGGCCACGGCGACGCATGCGCAGGCCCCGAACGCTTCGACTTACATCAATGTCGAGGAAACCGATCCGATCCTGCGCGTGCGCGCGAGCCATGTCGGCAAACTCATCGCACTCGCCGGCACCGGGATGGTGGAAAACCGCAGGCTCAAGCCATTCGGCGAACGCCAGCAGCGCTTGCGGCGGGAACTGGGCGAGATCTCGCGGCTGCTGGACGACCTGCACCACCAACTCGGCGCACCGAGCAACACGAGCGGCGTCGGCGCGCAACTCGCGCACATTCGCCACGAGCTTTCGGAATCGCGCCACGGGGTCAACAACTGGCTGGAGGAATTCGGCGCCTACCAGCGCGAATCCTTCGACCTCAACGAGCGGCTTTACCACCACGCGACGATGACGCGCCTGCGCCCCTTCAGCGACATCGCCGCGGGTTATCCGCGCATGGTCCGCGACATCGGCAGGCAGCTCGGCAAGCGCGTGCGCGCCGTCCTCGAAGGCGCCCAGATGACGGTCGACCGCGACGTGCTCGAACGCCTCGATGCGCCGCTCACCCACCTGCTGCGCAACGCGGTCGACCACGGCATCGAAATGCCGGAACTGCGCCGCGACGCCGGGAAGCCAGAGGAAGGCAGCATCCGCATCGGCGTGACCTATCGCGCCGGCATGCTGTCCATCGACGTCTCCGACGACGGCGCAGGCATCGACTTCGAGCGGATCCGGTCCAGGATCGTCAGCGACGGCCGCATGGCGGAACCCGATGCGGCCAGACTCGACGAGGACGCCCTGGGCGAGGTGCTGTTCGGCGCGGGATTCTCGACACGCGACCAGGTCAGCGAGATCAGCGGGCGCGGCGTCGGCCTCGATGTCGTCCGGCAGATGCTCAAGGAACTCGATGGCAGCGTCCGCCTATCGTCGTCGCGCGGCGGCGGCACGCGTTTCAGCCTGCTCGTGCCGATCTCGCGCGCCGTCACCCGCGCGGTGGTGGTGAGCGTCGCGGGCGAGGCCTACGCGTTTCCATTGCTGCGCATCGAACGGCTGGTGCGTTCCGACCGCGCCGCCGTACAGGCCGGACAAGGCATGCAGTACCTGGCGGTCGACGGGCAGAACATCGGCCTGGTGCCGTTGGCCGAGCAGCTGGACCTTGGCGAATCGCGGCTGCGCAGCGATCATGTCGATGTCGTCGTGGTCAGCCAGGAGGGCCGACGTGCGGGCTTCGTGGTGGATGCCGTGCTTGGCGAGTTCGACCTCGCTACGCGCCCGCTGGATTCGCGCCTCGGTCGCGTGACCGACCTGGCCTCGGTGGCGATCCTGCCGGACGGCGCGCCGGTGGTCATGCTCGATGTCGAGGATCTGATGCACGGTGCGCTCGACCGTGAGCGCCACCTGGCGCGGCTGCGCGAGGACGAGGGCGACGGCCCGGTGCAGCGCCGCCGGCGCGTGCTGGTCGTCGACGATTCGATTTCGGTGCGCGAACTGGAGCGGCAGTTGCTCAGCGCGCGCGGCTACGAAGTGGAGGTCGCGGTCGATGGCATGGATGGCTGGTCGAAATTGCGCGACTGGAATTGCGACCTGGTGATCACCGACGTCGACATGCCGCGCATGGACGGCATCGAACTGACCCGGTCGATCAAGCAGGACCCGAAGTTTCGCAGCCTGCCCGTGATCATCGTGTCGTATCGCGACCGTCCCGAGGATCGCGCGCGCGGCATGGAAGTGCGCGCCGACGCCTACCTCACCAAGAGCGATTTCCAGGAACACGGATTCATCGATGTCGTGCACGGCCTGATCGGCGACGGCGAGGTGACAGGACCGTGAAACTCATCGTCGCCCACCGCGAGCGCCTCGTGCGCGAAGCGCTGCGCCGCAGCCTGGCCAAGGGCAGGTTCGACCTCGTCGCCCAATCCGCGGACGTGGAATCGCTGAAGAAGGAATGCCGTGCGCGGTCGCCGCAGCTGTTGCTGGTCGAGCTGGAGCTGCTGGGCAGCAAGGCCGAACTGCTGCCCGGGTTGCTCGAGTGCGGCGCTCCCGTCATCGCCCTCGCATCGACCAGCGCAGCGGCCGGCGCCTACGAAGCGATGGGTCACGGGGCGCTCGGCCTGATCGAACCGCCGGCCCTCGACGACAACGGCGACATCATCGGTGCGCAACGCCTGCTGTTGCGGCTGGATCGGCTGGTCGGCATGGCCGGCGGATCCCCCGCAAAGAATGCACCGGCGACGTCGGCGTCCTCGAAACACGCGCCGATCCTCGCGATCGGCGCCTCGACCGGCGGCCCGCTCGCGCTCGCGAAGGTGTTGTCCGGCTTGCCCGCGGATTTCGAAGCCAGCGTGCTGATCGTCCAGCACATCGAAGGCGAATTCAGCGGCGGCCTGGCCGAATGGCTTGGCGGCCAATGCCAGCTGCCGGTGGCGCTGGCGACCCGGGGCGGCACTCCGGAACCGGGCAGGGTGTATCTCGCCGGTCCGGGCGGCCATCTGGTGCTGTCCCCGTCGTTTCAGTTCGGGCTGCAGTCCGCACATCCCGACGAATTGCACAGTCCCAGCATCAATGCCCTGTTCCTGAGCCTTGCGCCGCAGTCCAGCCCGGGCGCGGCGGTCATACTCACCGGCATGGGCTGCGACGGGGTCGCCGGCATGAGCGAACTGCAGCGGCGCGGCTGGTATACCGTAGCGCAGGACGAACAAAGCAGCGTGGTCTACGGCATGCCGCGGGCGGCTCTGGAAGCCGGCGCGGCCAGGCAGTCGCTGGCATTGAACGCGATCGGACCGGCACTGGTTCGGCACTTCCGGAGACAGAGCCGATGATGTCCGAATCGCTGCGGGTCCTGGTCATCGACGACCAGAAGATCATCCTCGAGGCTGTTCGCGGAATGCTCGCCGATGCCGCCGAGCTCGAGGTGCATCTTCATTCCGATCCGGCGACCGCGATCGATGCAGCGTTGCGGCTCCGGCCCGACGTGGTGCTGCTCGATTTCAACATGGAGCCCCTCGACGGCCTCGAGATGCTGTCGCTGATCCGCGCGCACCCGATGCTGACCGACATCTCGGTCGTCATGCTGTCGGCAGCGGAAGACCCGGCCACGAAAGTCGAGGCGTTCCGTCGCGGCGCGAACGACTACGTCGTCAAGCTGCCCAGTGCCCTCGAGTTGACGGCGCGCGTGCGCTACCACGCCCACGCCTGCCAGTCGGCGCGCGAGCGCGAGGCATCCTTCCAGGCGCTGCTGGAA
>JBBQHA010000082.1:0-14548 GCA_038323475.1 Lysobacterales bacterium | reverse complement strand
GTTCACCGCGAGCCGCGGTTCCGGCGCCGTGCTCAACGACAAGCGCCTGCGCTGCTCGCAGCGCCCGGGACTGGAAGGCGCGATGCTTGCGACCGGATTCGCTCCGCGCGAACGCAAGCGCGCGCCCGCACAACTCGACTGCATCCGGGTCCTGCTCGAACAGGCTGAGGACGTGCGCCGCAGTGGTTCGGCCGCGCTCGACCTCGCCTATGTCGCATGTGGCCGCGTGGATGGCTATTTCGAAGCGGGCGTGAAGCCGTGGGACATCGCCGCCGGCATGCTGCTGGTGCGCGAAGCCGGCGGCAACGTCACCGATTTCGCCGGCAACAGTGAGAACCTGATCGACCTCAGCGGCAACGGCAGTGCCCAGATCGTCGCCGGCAACGTGAAGCTGGTCGGCGAGTTGCAGAAGGCAATCGTCGATACGGGCTACGCGAAAGAGTTCCGCTGAACGCCATCGACTAGAGCCGTCGACAGCATCGGGCTCTTTCAATGCAATGCCGCCGGCGCTTGAAGCCGATGGCGACGCAAGCGGCCTGACGACCGCAACGCCCTCGCTGCATCCGCAGCCCGCCCATTTGTGACAGCCGCGGCCTCGATCAATGGCTGCTTCGGTTGGGCCGGCGGTCGCCCTGGCTGACGCGAAACGCCACCACGGCTGCATAATGCGGAGATGGGGGGGCCACAAACGGCTTCAAGCACGGCGCCAGACCAAGCCGGCGGACCGCTGGTTTCGATGGCGAAGGCGGTTGCCGTGGGCGCCGTCATCGCGCTGTCCTGCTGGATCTCGATCCATACCCGCCAGCCCGGCGGCCTGTCCACGCTGTGGATCTCCAGCGGCGTCCTTGTCGGCCTGTTGCTGACGTCCCCCCGCGCATCGTGGCCCGCCAGCATTCTCGCCGCATTCGTGGGCAACGCGGTCATTCGTGCCAGCCAGGGCGACGCCTTGTATTCGGTGATCGGACTCGGCATAGCGAGCACGCTCGATGCATGCCTGGTGGCGCTGGTGCTCGTGCATGCCATCGGCGACGTCACCGATCCGGCGAAGGTGAGTCGCGTCGGCCGCATCGCCGTCGCCTGCGCAGTCGTCGTCTGCGCGCTGTCCGGCGCGATCGCAGCATCCGTCCAGGCGGGATTCGGCGACGCACCGTTCCTGTCGGTGTTCACGACCTGGTTCGCATCGCACACGCTCGGCATGGTCATCTTCGGCACCCTGACCGTGGTGACGCGTGCGCAGGGCCGGCGCCTGTTCGGGAAGCGCGAACACCGCCGGGAACTCGCATTCACGATCGCACTCATCGCCGCCGTCTGCCTTGCGGTGTTCCACCAGTCGCGCTACCCGGCGCTGTTCCTCGTCTATCCCCCGTTGCTGTTCAGCACGTTCCGGCACCGCTTCTCGGGCGTCGTGTTCGGGGTCACCATCGTGGCGGTCATCGCGATTGCCGAAACGATGATCGGCAACGGGCCGTTCTATCTCATCCCGAATGCATCGCCGGGCGAACGCATCCTCCTGCTGCAGGTGTTCATCGCAAGCACTTGCACGCTGGCGCTGCCGATCGCGATCGTGCTGACCGGGCGCAGCTTCCTCGCCCGGCGCCTGCGCGAGAGCGAGTTGCGCTACCGGATGCTCGCCGACTATTCGCGCGACCTCGTGATGCGCATCGGTACCGATGGGGAGCGCCTGTACACATCGCCCTCGGCCAGGGAGATCCTCGGCTGGGACATCGAAGAACTGCGGGGGCCGCGCTGGGACCTGGTCCATCCCGACGACGTGGCCGCAGTCGTGCGCACGATGGATGAGCTGCGCACCGCCGGAGGCATGACGACGATCACCTACCGGGTGCGCCATCGCGACGGGCATTACGTCTGGCTCGAGGCGCATGCGCGGCTCGTCGCGAGCATCGAAAGCAACGGTGCGCCCGAGATCTTCTGCACCGGTCGCGACGTCACCCACCGCGTCGAGGCCGAGCGCGCGCTGGCCGAGAGCCAGCGCCACCTGCGCGCGATCACCGACAATATGCCGGCATTCGTGCTGCACGTAGGCACCGACGAGCGCTACACCTTCGCGAACGAGCCGACCTACCGGGTCATGGGTTTCGATCCGACGGCGATCATCGGGAAATCGATCCGCGAGGTCGTCGGCGAAACGATCTACGAGGAGATCAAGCCGAAGATCGAATGCGCCCTGCGCGGCGAGCCCGTGTCCTTCGAGATCGAGCGCCATTTCAAGGGAGAGCGCTACCACTACCAGTCGACCTACGTGCCCGAGCTCGACGCCAATGGCAAGGTGCTGGGCTTCTACGTGATGTCGTCCGACATCTCCCAGCTCAAGCGCACCGAACACGAACTGCGGCTGCTCGCGCGGTTCGACGGACTCACCGGGCTCGCGAACCGCTTCCACTTCAACGAGGCCGCGGAGCTGGCACTGGCGCGCCATCGCCGCAGCGAACGACCGCTCGCGCTGCTGTACCTCGACATCGACCATTTCAAGCAGATCAACGACAGCCTCGGCCACGCCGTCGGCGACGACGTGCTGCGCGAATTCGCACAGCGGCTGAAAGGTTGCCTGCGGGTGACCGATTTCGCCGCGCGCCTGGGCGGCGACGAATTCGTCGTGCTGGTCGAGGACGCCGACGACCCGGAAGTTCCGGAAATCATCGCGCGCGAGATGATCGCGGCGATGCATGCCCCGACCATCGTCGGCGGCAGGGAGCTGCGTGTCACCGCGAGCATCGGCATCGCATTCTGCAGCCGCATGGCGACGAACAGGGACGAGTTGCTGCATATCGCCGACAAGGCTCTGTACGAGGCGAAGGCCGGCGGGCGCAACACCTATCGCACCGCGATCGTGGAAGAACCGGTCCAGCACCGGATCAACGGCTAGCGCATTTTCGATTCCAGTGTCGGCATCGCATGCTTTCGCGCTCTCACCCGCTTGCGCGGAAGGAGTCGTGCCAATGCCGCCGGTTGAATCGCAGGCGCTGCGGCAGTCGGCTTCGAAGCGCGCCGGCGCCAGAAAAAAGCCGCGCAATGCGCGGCCTTTCCCATTCAGCGCCTGCGTATCGCCTACGGCCGGCGTGCGAGTTCCGCTTCATCGCGCACCTTGGGCATCAGGTCCTGCTTGCTGACGCCGAAGAAGTACAGCATCGGGCACGCAAAGAAGATCGAGGACAGGGTGCCGACGATGATGCCGACGATCAGCGCGAGCGAGAAGCCGTGCAGGGTCGGGCCGCCGAAGAAGAACAGCGCGACCACGGTCAGCATCGTGGCCAGCGAGGTCATGATCGTACGCGACAGGGTGTTGTTGACGGAGCGGTTGAGGATGTCCAACGGGCCGTCCTTGCGCGCGCTGCGGAACAATTCGCGGACCCGGTCGAACACCACGATGGTGTCGTTCACCGAGTAGCCGTCGACCGCGAGGACCGCGGCCAGCACGGTCAGGTCGAACTCGATGCCGGTCAGCGAGAAGAATCCGAGCGTGAGTATCACGTCGTGGATTTCGGTCAGCACGGTCGCGGCCGCGAATCGCCATTCGAAGCGGATCGCGATGTAGATCATGATGCCGCTGAGCACCACGAACACTGCGACGATGCCGTTCGTGGCGAGCTCCTTGCCGACCTGCGGGCCGACGAGGACGCTGGGCTTGAGCGTCGCGGGATGGCCGCTGTCGGCCAAGGCCTTCTGCACGCGCGCAGTGAGCGCGGTATTGCGCGCATCCACGCCGGATTGTTCGCTGCCGGCCTGCTGCTTGGCCGACTCGCCACCTTCGGACGGACGCAGCCGGATCGAAAAGCTCTTGGTGTCGAAGCGCTGCACCATCGCACTGCTGAAGCCGGCCTTTTCGAGCGCCAGGCTCACGTCGTGCTGTTCGGTGGGTTGGGCGAACGTCGCCTCGATCTCCGAGCCGCCGGTGAAATCCAGCCCGAAATTCAGGCCGCGCGTGCACAGCGAGACGATCGACACGAGCATCAGGATCACCGAGATCGCCACCGTGTAGCGGCGGATCCCCATGAAGTTGACGTTGCTGTTGGGATTGAAAAATTCCATGGACGCTTACACCTGGAACGTCGAATTGGGGCCAACATGGAGTTGGACGAAGTACCGCAGCCCAGGGACCGGCTGCGCGCAGCGATAGCGGCAAGGCTGTCGCTGCGGAGCCGCGTCCGGACCTGCGCCGGACGCGGCGCGCAACTGTCGGACAGGATGTTCGATCATTTGCATGGAACTAGAACCCGCCACCGACAGAGACTTTCTTGATTTTCTTGCCGCCGCCGTACACGAGGGTCGCCAGCGCGCGGCTGAACGTGACCGAGGTGAACATCGAGGTCAGCACGCCGATCAGCAGCACGACCGCGAACCCTTTCACCGGGCCGGAACCGAACGCAAGCAGGGCGACGCCGGCGATGAGCTTGGCGACGTTGGAGTCGAGGATGACCGTCCATGCGCGCTCGTAACCGGCCTTGATGCTCGCGACCGGGGTATTGCCGTTGCGCAGTTCCTCGCGGATGCGTTCAATGATCAGCACGTTGCCGTCGATCGCCATGCCTAGGGTGAGCACGATGCCGGCGATGCCGGGCATGGTCATGGTCGCGTGGATCATCGAGAGCACCGCGGTCAGCAGCAGCAAGTTCGCGAACAGCGACAGCACCGAGATCACGCCGAACAGGCGGTAGTACACGATCATGAGCAGGCAGACCGCCAGGAAGCCGATGACGATCGCGTGCTTGCCCTTGTTGATGTTGTCCTGGCCGAGGCTCGGCCCGATCACGCGCTGCTCGACGATGTCGACCGGCGCAGCGAGCGCGCCCGCGCGCAGCAGCAGCGCGAGGTCCGATGCTTCCTGCAGGCTGCCGAGGCCGGTGGTCTGGAATTTCTTGCCGAACACGCCCTGGATGGTCGCGTCGTTGATGACCTCCTCGGTGATGTGGATCGTGCGCACTTCCTTGCCGTCGACCATCTTGGTCTCGGGCACGCGCTCGATGTACACCACGCCCATCAGCTTGCCGACGTTGTCGGTCGTGAAATCCTCCATCCGCCGCGCGCCGATGTTGTTCAGCGTCACGTTCACCGCGGGCGTGCCGCTGTCCGAATCCATCGACGAGGTGGCGCTCACCAGCTGGTCGCCGGACACGATGATCTTCTTCGACAGCAGCACCGGGCGCGGCTTGCCGTCCGGGCCCATCTGGCGCATGTAGTAAAGCTTCGCGTCGGGCGGGACGCTGCCGGTCGCGGCAGCTTCGATCGGATTGCCGTCGACGTTCGCGCGGTATTCGAGGGTCGCGGTCGCGCCGAGCACCTTCTTCGCCTGCGCGGTGTCCTGCACGCCGGGGAGTTCGACCACGATGCGGTTCGCACCCTGGCGCTGGATGATCGGCTCGGACACGCCGAGCTGGTTGATGCGGTTGCCGAGCGTGCCGATGTTCTGTTCGATCGCGCCGTCGTTGATGCTCTTCAGGTCGGTCGGGCGCATGCCGCCGGCGAGGGTCGTTCCGTTGCCCGACGGCTTGAGGTCGAGCTGCGGGATGTCGCTGGCGATCAGCGCGCCAAGCTTGCCGGCGTCGGCGGAACTGGCGAGGTGGATGGTGATTCCGTTGCCCGAGCGCACCACGTCGGCGCCGCGGATCGACTTGGTGCGGATCAGCGAACGGATGTCGTCCATGAACGCGTTCATGCGCTTGTCGAGCACGGCCTGCTCGTCGACTTCCATCAGGAAGTGGACGCCGCCGCGCAGGTCCAGGCCCAGCAGCATCTGCCTGCCGCCGATCGCCTGCAGCCAGTGGGGCACGGTCGTGGCGAGGTTCAGCGCGCTCGTGTAGTCGTTGCCGAGTTCAGTGCGCACCGCATCGGCGGCCTTGAGCTGGGTATCCGGGTCGGGCAGTCGCACCAGCAATTCATCGCCCACTTGCTCGATCCGGGTGAAGCGCAGCTTCTGCTTCTGCAGCGCGCCCTGCACGCGTTCCTTCAGCGCCGCATCGACGAGATGGCCACGGTTCGCGGAGATCTGCACCGCGGGGTCCTGCGGAAACAGGTTGGGCAGCGCATAGAGGATGCTGAACAGCAGCGTCGCCAGCACCAGGACATATTTCCAACGGGGGAACTCAAGCATGGCGGAATGACCGACTCTGGATTGACCGAACTGGTGATCGACCGCGGCCGGCCGCGATACGGCCGGTTCGCCGGTGAATGGGGGCGTGGTGGATCAGGACGCCTTGAGGCTGCCACGCGGCAGCACGATCGCGATCGCGACGCGCTGGAACTTCATGAGGACGCCATCGGCGACTTCAAGTGTGACGAACGAATCGCCGATCTCGGCCACACGTCCGGCCAAGCCGCCCGAGGTGACGACCTCGTCGCCCTTCTGCAGCTTCGCGAGCAGGTCGCGATGCTCTTTCTGGCGCTTCATCTGCGGGCGGATCATGATGAAATACAGCACGCCGATCATGATGATCGGGAAAGCGAACATGGTCAGGCCACCGCCCTGTGCGGCGGCGGGTGACGCGGCTTGGGCGTGGGCGGCGGGTATCAACAGGTCCAGCAGGTTCATGGGGCGGATACCGGTGCGGCTGGGAAGTCGCGCAGTATGCCATGCGCCCCGCGCCCGGCCTAGCTCGCCGGTATCCCGAGGCCGCGCGCGGCATAGAACGCGGCGCGGAAGTCCGCGAACATGCCGGCCTCGATGGCCGCCCGGATGCCGCGCATCAGGTCCTGGTAGTAATGCAGGTTGTGGATCGTCGCGAGCATCGGCCCGAGCATCTCGTTGCAACGGTCCAGGTGGCGGAGGTAGGCGCGGCTGAAACCTCCGGCGCAGGTCGAGCAGGTGCAGTCCGGATCGATCGGGCGCAGGTCGCGCTCGTAGGTCGCGTTGCGGATGCGCACCGTGCCGAAGCGGGTGAAGTAGTGGCCGTTGCGCGCGTTGCGGGTCGGCATCACGCAGTCGAACATGTCGATCCCGCGCGCGACCGCCTCGACGATGTCCTCGGGTCGGCCCACCCCCATCAGGTAACGGGGGCGATCCGCCGGAAGCTGCGGCGCGGTGTGTTCGAGCATTGCGTTGCGCTCGGCCTCCGGCTCGCCGACCGCGAGGCCGCCGATCGCATAACCGTCGAAGCCGATGCCGCTCAGCGTTTGCGCCGACTGCGTGCGCAAGGCGCGATGCACCCCGCCCTGCACGATCCCGAACAGCGCCGCGTCGTTGCCTTCGTGCGCGCGTTTCGACCGTTCGGCCCAGCGCAGCGACAGCTCCATCGACGTGCGCGCCACCGTTTCCGTCGCCGGGTAAGGCGTGCATTCGTCGAAGATCATCACGATGTCCGACCCGAGCGAGCGCTGGATCGCCATGCTCTCCTCGGGGCCGAGGAACACCTTTGCGCCATCGACCGGCGATGCGAAGGTCACGCCCGCTTCGGAGATCTTGCGGCGCTTGGCCAGCGACCAGACCTGGAAACCGCCGGAGTCGGTCAGGATCGGTTTGTTCCAGCGCGCGAAACCATGCAGCCCGCCGTGCGCCTCGATGACCTCGGTCCCGGGCCGCAGCCACAGGTGGAAGGTGTTGCCGAGGATGATCTCCGCGCCCGTCGCGAGGACGGAATTCGGGGTCATCGCCTTGACCGTGCCATAGGTGCCGACCGGCATGAAGGCTGGCGTCTCGACCGTTCCGCGCGGGAAATCCAGGCGTCCGCGCCGCGCGGCGCCGTCGGTCGCGAGAAGGTCAAAATGCATGCGGTTTGCAGCTTCCATGCCGGTTAGTATGACGGCTCCGACTCGCCGGCCTGTCACGATGATACCGTTCGCGCCCGTCCTCGCGCTGCTTGCGCTGTTCGTCGGGGCACGTTCCGATGCTGCCGCCGGCACCGATGCGGCGTGTCCACCTTCGACGCATGCAGCGACCGCCAAGATCAGCGTGACCGCAGCGCGCAAGCTAGCGTGTGCGCAGCACGCGGCGTCGGACGCGCAGGCCAGGCGCGACCGGCGACTCGGCGCGATCGCGGATGGCTGGACCCGCGAACAGCAGCAGCGGTTCGCGGATCTCCACGATGCGGCGACCGCTTTCTTTGCCTCGAGCGCCGAACACGAAACCGTTCCGACCGAAGTCGATCGTGAGATCGCCCGGATCGATGCGCGCGCCGCGCTGGACGATGCATTCGTCGCCGACATCGAACGCTTCGAGCGCGGCCAGCGCCCCGTCCCAGGTGAAACCGCCGTGCTGGTCGAGGACGGTCGCCTCAACATCGCGTTCCACTACCGGCTGCGGCGGCTTGCTGCGGCGGAGCAGCGTGGCGACCGGCCCGCGGGCGCGGTGACGACCGCAGCGGTGAAGTCGACCGAGGAACTCTGGCTCGCCTATCGCGAGGCATGGGTGCGGTTCGGTGGGGCGCGGTTCCCGGACATCCCGGAAGACGCGTGGCGCGCGTGGATCAGCCACGTGCGTGCCGTGCAGCTGCAGCGCGCGGCCGACCGGGCCGGTTAGCCCGAAGGAAACACCAGCATCGCATCGCCGTAGCTGAAGAACCGATAGCCCTGCTCCACCGCATGCCGGTACGCCGCGAGTACGCGCTCGCGCCCCGCGTATGCCGACACCAGCATCAGCAGTGTCGATTCCGGCAGGTGGAAATTCGTCAGCAACGCATCGACCGAACGGATGCGGTAGCCGGGGAAGATGAAGATCCGCGTCTCTCCCGCGAACGGGTGCAGGACGCTGCCGCCCGCATCGTTGCGCACCATGGCGCTTTCGAGCGCACGCACGACCGTGGTGCCGACCGCGATCACGCGACCGCCACGCGCGCGGGTCTGGGCGATCTGCTCGACCAGCGCCGCGCCGACATTCAGCCATTCGCTGTGCATGACGTGCTGGTCGATGTGCTCGCTGCGCATCGGCTGGAACGTGCCCGCGCCAACGTGCAGCGTGATCGTGCCGAACGCGACGCCGCGCGCGCGCAGCGCATCCAGCAACGCATCGTCGAAATGCAGGCCGGCGGTCGGTGCGGCGACGGCACCGAGCTCGCGCGCGAACACGGTCTGATAGCGCTCGGCGTCGTCTGCTCCGGGCGCGCGGTGGATGTACGGCGGCAATGGCATCTGCCCCGCATGCAACAGGCGTTTTTCCAGCGGCTCGTCGCCATCGAAGCGCAGCAGGTAGAACTCGCCATCGCGACCGAGAACCTCGAGTTCGCCGCCTTCGTCGAGCACGATCCGCGTGCCTGCGCGCGCGGGCTTGCTCAGGCCGAGTTGCGCGCGCGCGTCGTGGCCGCCGAGCAGGCGCTCGATCAGGATCTCCACGCGTCCGCCGCTCTGCTTGCGGCCGAACAGCCGCGCCGGCAGCACGCGGGTATCGTTGAACACGAGCAGGTCGCCGGGCTGCAGCAGATCCGGCAACTCGCGCATGCGCCGGTCCTGCACCGCTGCTTCGCCGGCGGGCACCACCAGCAGCCGGCTCGCGGAACGCTCCGGCAACGGTTGCTGCGCGATCTGCGACTCGGGCAGCTCGAAATGGAAGTCGGATTTCTTCAAGCGCGATTCTTCCGGCGTGGCCGAGCGTGCGGATCGTCGATTATCGCCGATACCGGCGGCACTGGCCGGGTCACGCCTTCGCGCGACGGCGCCTGCGCACGACCACCAGCGCGATGCCCACCACCAGCGCGATCAGCCCGAACGGCCACGCACGCTTCGCCATGTGCCGCGCGTTCCAGTAGAACTGCCGCCACGGCAATTTCGCCGCGCTGGAGAAATCGGGCTGCGGGCAGGCCCGACCGAAATGCGCGGCCCAGCCGACGTGCGCTCCGACGCGCACGTACTTGCCGTACAAGGCCGCGGCACGCTTGGGGTCGGTGTCGATCACCCACGCGGTCGCCTGGCACATCATCGCGGCGTACGCCTGCGAGCGCTCGGGCACAAGGCCCGCAGCCTGTTCGGCGAGGTTGGCCGCCGCATAACGGTAGTGATAGCGCTGGTTCGGGATTGGCGCGCTGGCCTTCGTGCGCCCCGGCTCGGCGAAGCCGACATAGGTCGCAGGCTGCAGCGGGAAGTCGTCGTACCCGTACGCTCCGCCCCAGACCGCGAAGTCCGGTCCGAGCTCGGTCCCGAGCAGATCCATGCCGTCGCGCCTGGTCACGATCGCCTGCTTGAAGATTGCCTGCGCGCGCGCGTTGCTGGACCAAGCGTTGGCCGCAGCGCGCGCAGCAATCAGCTCCATCGCCTTCGCCTGCAATGCCGGCTCGTCGAAATACGCCACCGCCTCGTCGTCGCGGCCTTCGCGCATCAGTCGCCGCGCGAGCAGGGCGCGCAGTTGTTCCGGCGGCGACGCAGGTTGCTCGTCGCCCTGCGGACTGGCTGGCTTTTTCGGCACCGCAGGGACATTCCTGTCGACGAAGTCCTTGAGTTCGCCGACCGTCAGCACGCGTTCGGCGACGTATGCAGCGTCCGGCCAATGCTCGCGCGCTCCCGCATACAGCCTGGCCATCGCATCGAGGTATTCGCCCCTGCTCAGCGCGAGCACGCCGCGCTCGCTCTCGACCCGGCACAACGGGCTGCCCACACCGGCGCCGTCCTCGGTGTCGGCAGTCCAGCTCTCATCGATCGGGAACGCCTTCGCGGCCTCCGCGTATTCGCGCAATGCCAGCGCCTCGTCGCCGGCGCGCATCGCGAGCTTCGCGCGCACCCACGCGGCGAGCGGCGCGGTCGACTTCGCCGCAAACTGAGCAGCCAGCGGATAGCGACCCGCGCGGTATGCGCCTGCCGCGAGACGGTCCGCGCCTTCGAGGCGATTCACGCCGTGGCGTTGCACCGCATCGAGGAATCCGGCGACGTCCAGGCCCGCGTTTGCGGAAGGTTTGCGGGCAGTCGATGGGTCCGTCGTCGCATCTGCATCGTCCGGTGCATCGGCCGGCGGATCGGTGCCGGCGCGCGGCCAGTCCATCGCGAATTCGTCCGAACGCGCGTAGAAATACGCCGCGAGCAGGCGTTGCGATAGCGGATCGTCGAGCGCCCTGTCGAGCAGGTCCGGATGCGCGAGCAGGCTGCGGGCGACGAACAGCAGCGACGCGCGACCGCTGTCCGACCCATGCGCCGCCTGGGCCGCGTACAGGGCCACGGCGCCGGCGACGTTGCCGCGGTGCCATTGCACGCGCGCCTGTTCGCCGAAACTCGCGACGCCAAGACCCAGCGGATCGGGCACGCGTGACTGCACGCGCTCACGCAGCAGGGCGAACGATGCGAACGCACCATCGGTGTTGCCGCTGGCGAGCTGCGCGCGCGCCTTCATCCACAGCGCCCACAACCCGCGCCGCGGCCTCTGTTCGGGCGACAACGCGAGCACGCGCTGGAAATGTGCGCTCGCGGTCGCCATGTCGCCGGCCTTGAACGCGATCGCGCCGAGCGTGTATTCCAGCAACTCAGGCGCCAGCCCCGTGCCTGCAGCCGCGGCGGCGCCAGGGCTGGGTGCGGCGCGCATCGCCTTGACCTTGGCGAGCTCGTCCGCGCCCAGGCCCGGCGCCTCGGCCTTGGCGCGCACCTCGTTGGGGTCGTCCCAGCGCGACTCCTCGGACGGGCGCAGGCGATCGTCTGGCTTCGGCAACAAATGCTCGACCTCGAAATCGAAAGTGCCCTCGGGAAGGTCGAGCAGGCTGGCCTTGCGGTCTTCGAGCAGGTTCTGCGGAAAATCCGGCCCGCATGCCAGCGCGGTCGACAGCGGCAATGCGCAGGCCAATGCGAGCAGCGCGATCCTACGCACGCACATGCAGGTCTCCCGGAACCAGATGCCCGCATCGTACCCAGCCGACCGGACGGGTTTGCGTCGCCGGCAGTGTCGCACCGGTTTCGCGCACGAAGCGCAGCGCACCGGCATTTTTATCGATGCGATAGCCAGGCAGCGCGTCGGCGTCGCTGCAACCGGTACCGCCGACATCGATCGATGCCGGCAGGACCGCTTCGAGGTTGCCGCTGTTGCGCACGGTGATGTCGAATGCGCCGTTGCCGCCGTCGCCGATCTCCGGCGTCCATGCGCTGTGCAGCTCCTGCCCGCCGATCACTGCCTTGATCGTCGCCAGCGGCCACGCCCGGCGATCGCCGGGCAGCGGCAGCCGGAACCACACGAATCCACGCAGGTTCGGCGGCGCAGCATGCTCGAGCTCGCGCAACAGGCCCGCGACCGCATGCGGGTCGCTGTAGAGCTCCAGCCGTTGCCCCGGCTCGGCGAGCGCGGCTTCGCTCTCGACCCCGTGCTGTTTGCCGTTCTGGTCCAGCACCAGTGCCGAGCCATACGCGGGCAGTGCGACGCGGAACGGCTTGGCGGTTTCCTTCGCGAACGCGGCGATCCATTGCTGCGCCTGGCTGGCGTCGAACAATCCGTGCTTCGGATCGCTGACCGCATGCACCTGCAGCACCGACTCGTCGGATTGCGCGAGTACCGCAGCGAGGTCCGGCGCGCCGATCCACGCCGGCAATGCGGTGATCGACAAGGTCGCATCACCGGGCAATTGCGGCTTGATCGTGGCGAGCAGCTTCGCGTAATCGGCCAGCCGCGACGACGGGCAGTCGAAATCGATCTCGACCCCGTCCGCATGCACGCCGGCCGCACGCCATGCGACGACAAGGTCGTGCGCGCGCTTACCGATCGCGGCCGCATCCAGCGCCGGCAAGCGTCCATCGAGCCGGATCACCGGGCGCACCGCGCGACCGTCGGCCTTGAGCGCATCCAGGTCCACATGCACGTCGATCCAGCCTTCGCGCGGCTGGTCCTGCGCGGCAAGCACGCGCAACTCCGCGAACACGTCCTCGCTGTCGCGCAGCGCGGTCATGTGCGCGGGCATCCAGACGCGTTGCCAGATGTACACGCCGGACGTCAGTCCATTGCTGGTCGCAGCCGTTGTTGACGCAGGCAGGCCGGCGGCGGGCGCGATGATCGGCGGCGGCGTGATGCGCGCAGCGGCGGGCGGCGCGGAATCGGCGGATTCATCCGGCTGGCCGCAGGCGGTGAGCAGAAGTGTGGACAGGCAACAGGCAAGCAGGGCGCGCAAGGTCATTGGGGTGATGCAGGCGTGGAAGAGATGGCGACGATACCAGCGCCGGGGCGGCGGCGGCAGTCGCGCATCATGATGACCACGGCAAGCACCATCCCCGGTGGACTTCCGCTAGGCTCCTGCCTCGCCTGTAGCCAGGCGCGCTGACGCGATGCGCTTCAACGCATCGGGTCAGCGCGCTTGGCTACAACCAGCCCTTTTGCCGCGCGAGGCGGTGCGCCTCGATGCGGTTGCTGACGCCGAGCTTGCCGATCGCTTCCGACAGGTAGTTGCGCACGGTGCCGTGCGACAAGTGCAGGCGTTCGGCAATGTCGCCGGCGCCGAGGCCTTCTCCGGCCAGGCGCAGCACCTGGCGTTCGCGTTCGTTGAGCGGATCGGCCTCCGACCACGCCTCCAGCGCGAGTTCCGGCGCGATCGCGCGGCCGCCGCGATGGACCTGCCGCAGCGCTTCGGCGAGCTTCTCCGCAGGCGCATCCTTGAGCAGATAACCGACCACGCCCGCATCGAGCGCGCGCCGCAGGTAACCGCTGCGCGCGAAGGTCGTCACGATCACGACCTTGACCGGCAGCGCCTGTTCGCGGATGCGTTGCGCGAGCTCGAGTCCGGTCAGTCCGGGCATCTCGATGTCGGACACCAGCACGTCCGGCAATGCGTCCGCTTGCCGGAGGCGTTGCAGTTCGCGCCAGGCCGCTTCGCCATCGGCGACGCTGCCGACCACTTCGATGTCGGATTCGAGCGCCAGCAACGCCGACAATGCGCCGCGCACCATCGCCTGGTCTTCGGCAAGCATGACCCGGATCATGCACTGGCCTGGCGCGTCGCGGGCTGCGCCCCGGCCAGGCTGACGACATTCGCCGCGGCCGCATCAGGAAGCCACAACGTCAATAGCGTGCCCTGCCCGCGCTGCGCATCGATCCGCAGCGTGCCGCCGAGGGATTCGGCGCGCTCGCGCATGCCGTTCAGGCCGTTGCCGTGCGCCGCGATGCCGCCATGGCCATCGTCGCGCACCGTCAATCGCACGCCCTGGTCATCCACGACGAGCGCGGCCTCGGCATTCGTCGCGCCTGCGTGACGCTGGGTATTGGTCGCCGCTTCGCGCAGCGCGAGCGCAAGGCAGGTTTCCTGCGCTGGCGGCAATTCGTGGTCGAAACCGGAGTACGAAAAGCGCACGCCCGCGCACTCCAGCATCAGTCGCGCGGACGCAAGTTCTCCGACCAGGCCCGCAGCGCGCATCCCGCTGACCGCGCTGCGCACCTGCGCGAGCGCGTCGCGGGTGATGCGCTCGACATCGGCGATCTCGCGCCGCGCCGCGACCGGATCGCGCGCGAGCAGCTTGCCCGCGAGTTCCGACTTCAGCGCGATCAACGACAGCGTATGGCCGAGCAGGTCGTGCAGATCACGGCCGATGCGTTCGCGTTCGGCGGTCGCGGCGAGCCGGCGCACTTCGTCGTGCGAGAGTTTGAGCTCGGAGTTCTTGAGCATGTTGCTGCGGACCGCGATGTTGCTGATGCCGACCGCCAGACCCATCAGCAACA
>JBBQHA010000081.1:0-14587 GCA_038323475.1 Lysobacterales bacterium | reverse complement strand
GATGAGCCCGTCCACGCCGCCGTTGGCCGCGGAGTTCCAGGATGTGGATGCGAAGACGCCCAGCAGGATGATGCCGATGAAGCCGCCCACGCCGTGGACACCCCAGACGTCCAGGGCGTCGTCCCACCGGAGCCGGTTCTTCAGCGCCACCGCGTAGAAACACACGAGGCCGGAGATGACGCCGATCAGGCAGGCGGTCGCCGGGGACACGTAGCCGGCGGCCGGCGTGATCGTGGCGAGACCGGCGACCGCACCGGTCAGCAGGCCGAGGAACTTGGGCTTCCTGGTGGTGAACCATTCGATCGCCAGCCAGGCGATCGCCGCGAAGCTCGCGGCGAAGTCGGTGTTGACGAACGCGACTGCGGTGACCGCATCGACGCGCAACTCGCTGCCCGCGTTGAACCCGTACCACCCGAACCACAGCAGGCCGGTGCCGAGCGCGACCAGCGGAATCGAATGCGGCCCGCGATCCTCGACCTGGCGCTTGCCGACATAGAGGACCGAGGCGAGCGCGGCGATACCCGCGATGTTGTGGACGACGATGCCGCCGGCGAAATCCAGCACGCCGTAACTTGCGAGGATCCCGCCGCCCCAGATCATGTGCACGAACGGGAAGTACACCAGCACCAGCCACGCGGTCAGGAACAGCATGTAGGCCTTGAAGGTGACCCGGTTCGCGAACGCGCCGGTGATCAGCGCCGGCGTGATGATCGCGAACATCATCTGGTAGGCGCAGAACACGAACATCGGGATGCTCGGGTTCGCCGGCGCCGGCGTGTCCAGCGTGATCCCGTTGAGCATGGCCCAGTCGAAGTTGCCGATGATGCCCATGTAATCGGTATGGGACTTCAGGTCGCCGCTGAAGCACATCGAGAAGCCGAACGCCCACCACAACACGGTCGTCCAGCCCATCGACACGAAGCTCTGGATCATGATCGCGAGCACGTTCCTGCGCCCGACCAGGCCGCCGTAGAAGAACGCCAGTCCCGGCGTCATCAGCATCACCAGGCTGGAACACAGCAGCATGAAAGCGGAGTTGCCGGTGTCGAAAGCGGGCGCTTGCATGGCGATGTCCCCTGGAAGGAAGCGGAATCAGCACGCCACCGGATCGGCGGCGGCTCAGGTGCATGCGGACCTTCCCCAGGCCCGGATTGCGAGGCAGTAGGCCTGATGCGTTTCGGGCGGTCAAGGAACGGCGCGGCATGCGTTGCGCGTCCGGCCCTGTCATCCCGACTGCAGACAGGGTTCTCGAAGCTGCTGTCCCATCGCTCGACAGATCCCTCTCTGCGCTCGGGATGACAATCCGAAGCAATGCGGGACAGACCCACGGTTTTCCGCTCAGGAACCCGAGGTCTGTCCCGCATTGTGCGACGGCACCGGGGTGCCCCGCAGCCGGACCGCCCGCGCGGCGCTGGAGCAAGGCGGCACCCACGCCTGTCGTCGCCGATGGCTCGCGAACAACGGTGTCAGGACAGCGATTGCGGACAGGTGTTGTGCAGGTACCGGGAAAAGACTTTTCGGCACGCTCTGCCTCGATTTCCCCAACCCAAGGACTCCGATGCGTTCCTCGTTCTGGCTTGCCTGCTGCACCGCGCTCCTGATGTTCGCCGGCCCGGCACCCACGCGCGCCGCCACCGGCGAGGCACGTGGCACCGACATGCAGCTCACTGTGCTCAGCAAGGGGGACATCGCGCTCTACCTGGACGTCATGCGTGCCGCCGCGGCCCGCCTGCGCCATCCGAGCGCCGGGGACAAGGCGTTGCAGGCGAGATCCGACGCGATCAAGGCGGCGATCAGGGCCGGCAAGAAAACCTCCCTTGCGGACATGAGGTTGGTCGAGGACGCCAACAAGCTGGCGTACCCGGACGCCATGATCGTGGACGAGCGGCACATCGACCGGCGGCGCTTCATCGGCATCGCCACCGTCATCGAGGACATCGTCCATGCGCCACCGGGAAAGGACATGGTCGTCACGACCGGCAGGGGGGCTCCCGCCGATTCGTCTGCGGCGTCCACCCGCCTGAGGCAGCAGATCAAGGCGGTCGAGGCGAAGGACGCGCCACTGCTTGCCCCGCACCGTGCCGAGATCCAGCAACTGATGACCCTCGTGCGCCATACCCAACCCGCAGCGTGATCGCGGGTTCGCCTCCGTGAGCAGAGAGGGGCCGAACCTGGCCGCTTTTTTTCCCATGCGTCCTTCAGCCCGCGTGGCGCTTGTGCGCCGCCGGCGCCCCCGCTAGCGTGTCGGCTTCGCGACGGAGGAACCACATGCGCAAGTCGATCGGTTGGATGTTGTCCGTATCGTTGTTTTCCCTGGCGCTCGCCGGAGCGGCCGGGGCGGCCTGCCCGCCCGAGGGCCAGACAGCGGAGTCGTTGCAGGCGCTCAAGGCGCTGAAATTCCAGGTATCCGATGCCGACGCGCGCAAGCCGCTCGCGTTGGCGCTGATCGCGTGCCTCGGCGATCCCGATCCGGTGATGCGCGACGACATCGCCTACTCGGCGCTGGCAGCGTGGATGCGCGCCGGCAACTTCGACGACGACACCTTGCGCGGCATGCGCGATGCGTTGTATGCGCAGCTCGACGGCGACGACGCGGACGGCTTCCGGCGTCCGTTCTCGGCGCTGGCGCTGTCGGAGGTCGCGCGCACCGACCGGATCAAACCGTGGATGACGCCCGAGGAACGCGCGGCAATGGTCGAAAGGGCCGCGGCCTTCGTCGAATCGGTGAGCGATTATCGCGGCTTCGTCGACAAGGAAGGCTGGCGCCACGGCGTCGCGCACGGATCGGACTGGCTGATGCAACTCGCGCTCAATCCCGCGCTGGAAAAGGCACAGACCGACCGCATCCTCGCAGCGGTCGCCGTGCAGGTCGTGCCGGATGCCGCGCCCTCCTACGTATTCGGCGAAGGCGGACGCCTCGCGCGGCCGGTGATCTACATCGCCAAGCGCGGCCTGTATTCGGAAGCGGAATGGAACGCATGGTTCGGGAAGCTGGCGCCGCGGATCGGCGATCCGACACTGGCATACAACGACAGTCGCTGGCTTGCGCGCCGGCACGACCTCATGGCATTCCTGATGAGCCTGTACATCGAAGCCGACCAGAGCGACGACGCCAACATCCACTTCCTCAAGGCTGCGATCGTCACCGCGGTGAAAGCGGTGCCGTGACGTCCTGCATTGAACCTTCGCGCAGCTCGCGCGGTCTGTCTGCCACAAGCTTGCAGCTGCAGCACGTCCAGCCCGATCGCGACTCCCTGTTTGCCGAGGATCCACCCATGTTCATGCGCGCCATCGCAAAGCCAGCCGTATTCATCGCCGCGATCCTGCTGGCCCCGATCGCAACGGCCTCCGCTGCGCCGGCTGCGGCCGCGGCACCCGTGGCCACGCACACCGTCGCGGCGCCCGTCGAAGGCACCGACTACACCAGGATCGACACGCCCGACCAGCCGACCGGCGACAAGGTGCAACTGGTCGAAGTCTTCGGCTACGGCTGCCATTTCTGCTCGGGGCTGCAGCCGGACCTGGCCAAATGGAAGAAGACGCTGCCGGCCGACGTGCAGTTCAACTACCTGCCCGCCCCGTTCGGCGGCCTGCCGGACGGATTCATGCGCGCCTTCTATGCGGCGCAAGCGCTGGGCGTGCAGGAAAAGAGCCATGACGGCATCTTCAAGGCCGTGTTCGTCGACAAGCGCGTCGCGACCGCCGCCGACATTCCGAAGTTGTATGCCGACTACGGCGTGGATCCGAAAGTCTTCGCAGCCACGATGCAGAGTTTCGCGGTCAGCGCGAAGGTCGCCGCCGCCAGCGACCAGGCGACGCGCTGGGGCATCGATGGCACCCCGACCATCGTGGTCGACGGCAAGTACCGCGTGCTGGAACCCGACGCCGGCGGCGCGCAGGCGATGTTCCGCATCGTCGAATTCCTGGTCGCCAGGCAGCGCCCCTTCCACGCGAAACATTGACGCACCAGCGCTGGCTCAATCAGCGCGTACGCGCCTGGCTTCGGCCAGCGAAATCCTGCCCTCGCGCGCGAGCGCGATGGCGGCCTGGGTGATCGGGATCATGCCTTCCTCGACGGCCGTGATCTGGATCAGTTCGGCCTCCGCATCGTCGACGATCAGGCGGCGGATGGCCGGGGTCACCACGAGCAACTCGTACACCGCACGGCGCCCGCGCATGCCGAGCCCCTCGCATCGCGAACAGCCGCGACCGGCATGGAACACTTCCGCGCTGCCCACGCCCATGGTCTCGCGCACGTGCGCGTCGACTGTTTCGGGTTCGCTGCAGTACGTGCAGGTCAGCCGTACCAGGCGCTGCGCCATCACCGCCAGCAGTGACGAGCGCAGCAGATAGGATTCGATGCCGAGGTCGAGCAGGCGCGTCACCGTCGTCGCCGCGGAATTGGTGTGCAGCGTGCTCAGCATCAGGTGCCCGGTGAGCGCGCTTTCCACCGCGATGCCGGCGGTTTCGCGGTCGCGGATTTCGCCGACCATGATCACGTTCGGGTCGTGCCGCAGGAAATTGCGCATCGCGCTCGCGAACGTGAAGTCGACCGCGCGGTTGACCTGCATCTGTTCGACGTTGTCGATGTTGTATTCGATCGGGTCCTCGATGGTGAGGATGTTGATGCGCTTCTTGCGCAGCTCCATCAGCATCGCGTACAGCGTGGTGGACTTGCCGGATCCGGTCGGGCCGGTGGTCAGGAACATCCCGTAGCTGCGCGCCATCACGTCGTCGAGCCGCATGCGGTCGTTCGCCGACAGCCCGATCTGGTCGAGGGTCCACAGATTCTCGCTGGCGTCGAGCAGGCGCACGACCACGCTTTCGCCGTGCGCTGCGGGCAACACGGACACGCGCATGTCCACCTGCCGTCCATCGCCGAGCGGAAACGTCGCGCGGCCATCCTGCGGGCGGCGATGCTCGGCGAGGTTCATGTTCGCGAGCACCTTGATCCGGCTGACGACCGCGGGTTGCAACGCGGACATCAGGCGCCGCACCGGCAACAACTCGCCGTCGATGCGATACAGGATGTCGGCCCCCAGTGCGCCCGAGCGCACGTGGATGTCCGACGCGCGGCGCTGCACCGCGGTGGCGATCAGCTCGGCGACGAGGCGCACCACGGGTTGTTCGCGCGACAGCCGTTCGACGTCGTGGTCGGCGACGTCATCGCGCCCGGATTGCGGATCCAGCCCGAGTTGGCCGGCGATCGCGACGTCCTCGATGCGATCATAGTGCTCGGCGATGCCGTCGCGGATTACGCGCGCCGACGCCGCGATCGCGACCACGCGAGGCGCGCACAGGAAATTGAGCTCCTCGATGGCCTCATGGTCGCCGGCATCCTCCAGCGCCACCGCGATGAAGTGGTTGCGCATCGTCAGCGGCAACGCGCGCAACCGCCGCGCCACGTCGCCCGGGACTTGCGCGATCGCGTCCGGGTGCGGATCGAAGTCGAGCTTCGCCAACGCCGGTACGTCCCACTTCTTCGCGATCGCCCACGTCGCATCGTCCGCATCGGCCGATTCCTTCAGCCATGCCGCGGCATCGAGCCAGGCGATCTCGTCGCTGGCCTGCGGAAGCGTCGGAAAGGTCGTGAGATAGCTCTCGACCGCTTGCCGTCCGCGCATGACGAGGACCTGGTCGCGATGATCGGCGTTGGAATCGGGGGGCATGGCGAACGCTCCGGCGGAACCTGGCGCAAGTATGGAGGCTCATGGCGCCGGCGGCGATGTGCCCGGGTTTGCCGACGCCGACACTCGACGACAAGGCGGGCGAGGATTTTTCCGGAGGCGCCGCGACATCGACTGCAACCGTCGGACCGGATCACGGCTCAATACCTGTGTGATTGCAGATTCCCGCCCGGTCACAGGCGACCCGCGATACGCGAGAGGCACACCATGCGGCGATCATTCTTCCTGCACCTGGCGCTGGGCTTGCTGAGCTGGTCGTCGCAGGCGCTTGGATCATCGGCGGAACCCTTCGAGGTCCGGATTCCGTCGTCGAAACATCAACCGTACCCGCCGGCGAGTCCTCAGGCGCTGGCCCTGGCATCGGCGCGCAGGGCCGCCAGCGCCGCCGACGCGGACAGCTGAAGGCCCGACGCCAGCGCTTCGGCGGACATCATCGCTCCGCCGGCCAGCCAGGTCGTCAATGGCGTCAGCAGCATTTCCGCGAGTTGCGCGGATGCGAGCGAAGGCGGCATCAGCAGCGCGCCCGGCCGGGCCAGGCCATCGCGCCTGAGCTGTTCCTCGATCAGGTTCGCCAGCACGCCCACCGCCTTGCGCCGCACGACGCCGGTCATGATGCCGCGCGCCATGCCGCGGTTGTCCCAGAAATGCTGCACGATCATGCGCAGCCGCGCCATGTCGCAATCCGCACGCACCGCCTGCGCCATCTGCGAGAACGGTCCATGCAGGGCGCTCGCGAGGAGCGCGTCCTTGTTCGCGAAATGCTCGTAGAACGTCGATCGCGCGACGCCGCTGCGCTTGACGATGTCGTCGATCCGGATCTCGCCGTAGCGGCGGTCCAGCACCAGTTCGAAGAATGCGCCGAGCAGCGCCTGGCGCGTCCGTTGCACCCGCTTGTCGTCGGCGTTGTCGGCCATGTCGCGGTTGTCCTCTCCCTGTCTATCGAACGTTGCGGTGCGATTGTCCGCCAACGCGCCACGCGGCGTGCGTAGCTTATGCGCGAATCCAGCCAGGGGTGCGCGATGTCCGTTGAAATCCGCGCTGCTGCGGTTCCGTCGCGCGATGCGAGCGCGTATTACTCGGGCAAAGTCCTGGTCGCGCTGTCGCTGCTGTCGGTCCTGGTGATGGCCCACCATCCGGAAGTCAGGGCGCACGACCCGGCAGCCGCGCTGCAACAGATGCATGCGGTGTCCGGCATGAACGAGTGGGTGCATGGCGCGTTGATCGCGGCGATGCTCATCGTGTGCGTCTGCCTCGGCGAGTTCGCGCGTCTGCGCGGGCTTCGCCGTTTCAAGGTGCGCGCCGGCTGGCTTGCCTACCAGTTCGGCGTCGTCGCGATGACGGGAGCCGCGCTGAACAACGGCTTCGTCAGCGTCGCCATCGCCGGGCATGCGGACGCTCCGATCGCGCTGATGCCGGCGCTGATCTACGGCCACGAATTCGCCAACGCCTGCGCCGTGACCGGCGTGTTCGGAATGTCCGCGGCGATCGCGTTGTGGTCGCTGGACCTGCTCGGCGAACGCGGACCAGCGCGATGGATCGGCACCTACGGATTGCTCGCCGGAGTGCTGCCGGCGCTGGGTCTTGCATTTGGCTGGTTCCGGCTCGACGTACACGGCATGTTCGCGGTGGTCATCGTGCAGTCGCTGTGGTCGCTCGCCATCGGCGCGTGGCTGTCGGCGCAGGCATCGCCGCGGCCGGCGCAGGGCGACGACGGCCACCGTGCAGATGACCCGCGCTGACTGAAACCGCGGGTCAGCAAAATCGCCAGCGCACCGATTCAGGCGCCGGACCTGTGCCTATACTGCGGCCATGGAACCGGGGGCTGGCAGCGCAAACCGGGGAGTGCGCGATCACTGGCACTTCGCATGCCAACTCGTGCTCTGCACAGCGCTCCTGATCCTTGCCTCCTGGCTCGCCGCGCGCGCCCAACCCAACCAGGGCTATGTCCCGATCTGGCCCTCGGGCGGGATCGGACTGGCCCTGCTGTGGCGCCACGGCGCCCGCTACTGGCCGGCGATCCTCGCATCGAGCACCGCGTTGAGCATGAGCGTGGGGACGCCGATGCTGATCGCGCTCGGCGTCGGCTGGCTGCAGGTGCTGGTGGTAATGACGGCCCTGTACCTGCTGCATCGCTGGCGCGTCCACGTGCTGCTGACGGACATGCGCCAGCTGACCCGTTTCATCCTCGCCCTGGTGATCGCCACCTCGATCGCCGCGCCGATCTACGGCATTCGCATGGCGCTCGTGTTCCACTATTCGCGGCCCGCAGCGATCGAGTTCGGCGTCGATTATTTCCTGTCGGCGCTGTTGAGCTTCCTGATCTTCACGCCGCTCGTGGTCGCATGGTTCCCGCGTACCTTCGACAGGCCCGCGAAGCGCTGGCTGTTCGCGATCGGCATGACGGCCATCGCCGTCGGCGGCTGGTGGGTGCTGATGGTCGACCAGCACCTGCAGGACCGCCTGCTGTTCCTGATGCTGCCCTTTGTCGTCCTGTGCGCGCTCGGCGCGCAGATCGGCGGCGCCAGCGCCGCGGCGGCGCTGCTGGCGATGGTGATGACCGCGATGGCGGCACGCGCACCGGTGTCGGTCACGGACAGCATCCTGCGCACGCTGTTCGCGTTGATCGCGGTGCTGACCGGCTACCTCGTCGCCGCCGCTTTCAGGGAACGCGAGCATGTCGCCGCCGAGATGGACACGCTGGCGCGGCACGACGCCCTCACCGGCCTGATGAACCGCTTCGAATTCGAGAACCGGGTCGCGGCTGCGCTGCGCGATGCGACACGGCCCTACGCCCTGCTCTATCTCGATCTCGACCAGTTCAAGCTGGTCAACGATACCTGCGGCCATCTCGCCGGCGACCACATGCTGCGCCGGCTCGCCCCGACGATCAGCAAGGCGCTGCCCGCCGATGCGGTCCTGGCCAGGCTCGGCGGCGACGAATTCGGCTGCCTGCTGCCCGGCGCGGAGCCGGACGAGGTACAAGCCGTCGCCAGGCGCCTGCACGAAGCCATCAATTCCTTCGAATTCCTGGTCGGCGCATTGCGCTTCACGGTCGGGGTCAGCATCGGCACGACCTTCCTTTCGCGAACCGACGACCGCTCGCCGGACGACGTGCTCGCACGCGCCGACATCGCCTGCTACGCGGCCAAGGAACATGGCCGCAACCGCACGCACGACTACAACCCGTCCGACCAGGGCATGCAGGGGCGGCACTCGGAAATCCAGCGCATCTCGCAATTGCAGTCGGACCTGGCGAACGGCGTGTTCGAACTCCACGCGCAACGCATCGCGAACCTGCGCGATCCCGGCCGCGATACGCAGTTCTACGAAATCCTGCTGCGGCATGCGCAGGGCGGCCAGGACGAGCCGATCGAATCGGTGATCGGGATGGCGCAGCGCTATGGCCTGCTCGCGCAGATCGATCGCTGGGTGCTCGAGCAGGCGGCCTGCTACCTCGAGGGCGCGGCGGAGACGGACGTACGCCTCGCCGTGAACATCGGCGCGACCACCCTGGAGAGCGAGGGCTTCGAGCGCTTCGTGCTCGCCTTGCCGGCGCGGTATGCGTTCGATGCGCGGCGCATGGTGCTTGAGATCACCGAGGCGGTCGCGGTGCAGAACCTCACCCGTGCGGTCGAGACCTTGCGGCGTTTCCGCGAGCACGGATTCGACATCTCGCTGGACGACTTCGGCACCGGCGTCGCGAGTTTCGGCTACCTCAGCGACCTGCCCGTCAGCATGGTCAAGATCGACGGCCGTTTCGTGCGCGACCTGGGCAAGGATCCCGGCGCCGAAGTCGTGATCGAATCGCTCGCACGCGTAGCCGCGCTGCGCGGCATCAGCTGCGTGGCCGAATGGGTCGAAGACCTTGCGGTGCTGCCGCGGTTGCGCGCGCTGGGCATCACCTACGCACAGGGCTACGCGATCCACATGCCCGAGCCGTTGCTGGGACTCGAGACGACCCCGGCCGGGATGAAGCAATCTATCAGGGCAGTCCTGTCGACCCATGCCTGACGAAGCAGGCCGCGCTTCGGCGCTGGTGGCCCAGATCGCGTCCGGCCGCCGCCGGGCTTACCATCCAGCATCGCCGTGGCGGCCCGCCGACAGCTGGCGACGACCATGACCGGATCGGGAGTCCCGCACATGTCCATCGCACGCACGCTGTGGTTCCTGTTGTCGCTGGCGATGACCTTCGCCGCTTCCGCGCAGACGATGGCTCCGCACCCGCGCCTCGTGCTCGACGCGCCCACGCTTGCGATCCTGCACGCCCGGCAGTCGGCGAACACGCCGCAATGGCAGCAACTGAAGTCCTACTGCGATTCCTTCATCGGCGGCAACGTGCAGCTCCCGGATGGCAACGCCTATCCGGATCCGCCGGAGATCGGCCAGGGCTACCAGGGCAGCAGTTACTGGAGCGCTGTCCTGGCCGAGGGCCTGTGCTACCAGACCCTGCTGGCGAGCAGTCCGTCGGCGGCGGCTCCGTATGGCGCGAAAGCGCGCGACATCCTGGTCGCGATGTCCACCCCGTACACCGGCGCCGGCAGCCATGGACAGAACCCGTGCACCGACGATGGCTACGGCACGCGCTTTTTCGGTGTCGGCATGGGCATCGGCTACGACTGGGCGTTTCCTTTGCTGAGTCCCGCCGATCGCCTGCAGATCTACACGACCGCGAACGCATGGCTGGCGTCGTTCTCGAATCCCGCCGGATGTTCCGGTTTCGAATACGCGCATCCGCAGAGCAATTATTTCGCCGGCTATTTCCACGCCGATGCGGCGATCGCGTTGGCGACCTACGACGAGAATCCGAATGCGCCGGCGCTATGGGCCGACTGGCTCGCCAGCCAGTTCAGGACCGCCGCCAGCAGCCCTCCGCACATCGGCGTGCAACCGTATTACGCCACCCACCTGACCGGTGGTGGCTGGCCGGAAGGCTTCGGCAACTACGGGCCGCTCGCCACGCTCAACATGAGCCTGCCGATCGTGGAAGCGAAAACCGCGACCGGCGTCGACCTGATCCACGCCGCGGCGCCGTATGCCTTCCCGGTCGACGCCGCCGACTACCTAATGCACTTCACCTGGCCGTCGCGCAGGACCATCGACGACCGCGACACCAACCACGCGACCGGCGCCGTGAGCCCGCCGGTCGGCACCGCGAACGTGGGCATGTTCATGCAGGTGCTCGGCACCCTGCGTTACTGGAACGCGCCGCATGCGAAGGTGTTCCAGACCTACACGAACTCGGTCAACAGCATCACCTCCGGATACGGCGCGAACGAGCCGTGGGAACAATTCCTGTTCTGGGATCCGACCGGCGCGACGCAGTCGCTGAACACCCTGCCGCTGTCGTATTTCGCGACCGGGATGAATGCCGTCGCGGCGCGTTCGGACTGGACCACGACGGCAAGCTGGATGTCGTTCCGCGCCGGGCCGTACGTCAACAACCCCGGCCAGGGCGAGGAGATCTTCGACCAGGGCAGCCTCGCACTCGTGCGCGGCAACACGCCGCTGCTGGTCAACGGCACCGGGCAGATCGTGCACGAACCGCACGGCGACGACGACGAAAACCGCATCTACACCGACAACTACGGCGACAGCGACGGCTCGGTCTATTCCGGCAACCGCACCATCTACAACATTTTCTACGTCCGCCAGATGAAGGGCAGCGCGGTTGCGGATCGCTATGGCCAGGCCGCCTACACCGCCGAGGACAACGGCGTGCAGACCCACGTCGCTGCGTACGAGGACGGCGCGACGTATGTGTACGCGCTCGCGACCAGGCTCGAGAACATGTACCGGCCGAACCGCAACGGCTACCCGCAGGTGCATTCGTGGTCGCGCGAAATCGTGTACCTGCGGCCGAACCGGTTCGTCGTCTACGACCGCACCAGCAAGGGCAATTCGATCCAGGACCAGTTCCTCGCATTCCACTTCCCGGCGCTCCCGGTGGCCGGCAGCGCACCGGCCGGCGGCAACCGCTTCGACGTGACCTATCGCAACGCCTATGCAGGCGCGATGACGACCGTGCTTCCCACGGGCGCGACCACCGCCACCATCGGCATGTACCCGCCGAACGACGCGGACGCGGGCAGCGCGACGGTGAAAGTGTGGCAGGTGCAGGTGCGCGCACCGAATACGAATGTCGCGCAGCAATGGTTGACGGTTTTCGACCTGTCGACAGCGGCGGCGAACGTCGCGACCGCGAGCAGGATCAGCGTCACCACCGGCGCGGCGACCGGCGCGCTGCTGGCATCGAGCGCCGGCAACAGCGCGGTGATCGTCAACAACGGCAACGCCGGCACGACGATCGCGGGAAGCATCGTCTACACCGTGCCCGCCGTCGCGACCAGCCACGTGGTCACCGAATTGCCCGCCAACAAGGCCTACACCGTGACCGCAACCATGAGCGGCGCGAACCACCGCATCAACATCGTGCCCGGCGGATCGCTGATGACCTCCGCGAAGGGCGTGCTGGCGTTCCACGTCGAGGCGGTCGGCACCGTGGATTGATGCGCCTGTGGCGCATCGCGGAATCATGAAGCGAAGATGGTGGTGGAGCCAGTCGATTGCTAACCGCTCTCTGGGGAAAACCTCCCTGTATCAGGGAAAATTGCAGGGATTTTTCGGAATTCCGGCCGATTTCAGACGGCAGTTTTGCTCCAAGCCAAGAACTGACGACGTTTCCATTGCGGCTGCCCACTTTACCGAGCAGGGAAGTAAGCAGGGAAGGAACAGGGAGGCTGCAGGCATCAACAACCCTGAGAAGGGAATGTCGGCAACCTCTAGTTTGTTGAAGAAGGCAGCTGATGACGCGGGACCGCGCACTTGCGCTGCTGCCACGTAAGTTTCCTACCACACAAGGACGTGGTGTTCTGGATGGCTCCAAGAGGGTCAGCATCTTGATCGGTGTGCGTGCTATTTCCAGTTTGCGACTCCTCGCACTGCTAATTCGCGTCCTGCTTCGATCAATCCTGGGGCTGGTCTTGATGGACAGCAGCTCCTTGGGTTTCCGACCCAGGAAGTACGCAATGCGTTCTGCGTTGGCAGGCGACGGGTGCCCGATGCCCGCGATATGCCATCGCCGCCCGCCCAGAGGAGCTCCGGTCAACTTCCGTTCGTGGTGACCCAGCCTGCCTCGGGCCTGTCGAGGGGAACCATGATCGGAAGTTGCCGACGTAGTTCAATAACCTGGATAGCTTTTCGACCCGCAAGAGCGAGTGCCAGCGAGCGGCAGGCTAGACATCTCCCGGGTGGGAACGACTTGCCTTCGAGTCCCCGCAAATTCCTTGATCGAGTTCGTCCCCTTCCTGCGCGTCTGGAAGCAGGGGAAGGCAGCCTTTGCCGTCAGACCCTTGCATCGTCGCCGAATCCTGACCCGGGGATCCTCATGAAAGGCCAGCGTCATCTGCGTTCGAACGAACCCACCCTGGGCAATCTCGGGGTCGTCATTCCGTTCGGGACAGGTCACGGCATCGCGACCGCGAAAAGTCGTTGCCGCTTCGCCGATTCCCCGCCGATTGGCTCGGCCGTCGCGAATCCGATGATCGAGTTCGACTCCTCATCTACGCGTCCGGAATAAGACGCAGGCATTGCCTGTGGCCCGACGCAGAAGAAATTGCCCCTGACACCCTGATTCCTTGTCCGCCCTTAAGAGGTCCTGCATGACGCGTCTCCTTCCCGGTTGGTTGCTGCCTGCGCTCTGCGGAGTCTTCGCAGCCAGCCTCTGTTCCGCTGACCCGGCCGCGGTCTTGCCAGCGCACACCGTTGCGACCTCGGCGGCGGCACCTGCCCCCGCGTCGGCGTTGTCTGCCGAGACGGCGGTTCGCAAGGCTGTAAGCTCGCTGGCCCCGAATACGAAAATCGACAGCGTGGGCGCCTCGCCCGTTGCCGGCCTGATGGAGGTCAATGTCGATGGCGCCACGTTGTACGTGACCACCGATGGCAAGTACCTGCTGTCGGGCAGCCTCATCGAGGTCGCCAGCAAGCGCGACATGACCGAGGCCTCGCGCGCGGTAGCGCGCCGCAGTGTGCTCAAGGCGCTCACCCCGTTGCAGATGATCGTGTTCGCGCCCGATCGTCCCCGCTACTCGGTGACGGTTTTCACCGACCTGGACTGCGGCTATTGCCGCAAGCTGCATTCGCAGATCGCCGACTACAACAAGGCCGGCATTGCGTTCGACTATGTGTTTTTCCCCCGTACCGGCATCGGCTCGGTCGCCTACGACAAGGCGGTCTCCGTGTGGTGCGCATCCGATCGCCGCAAGGCACTCACCGACGCGAAGAACGGCGCGGTCGTGGCCAAGGCTACTTGCGCCAACCCCGTGAGCACGGACTACACCCTCGGGGTGCGCATCGGCGTAACGGGTACGCCCGCCGTCTTCGCGGCCGACGGTACCCGGCTTGGCGGCTATCTCCCGCCCGCCGAAATGCGCGCCAAGCTCGATGCACTGGAGCAACGGCAGGCAGCCCTGTAACCCGAAGAAAAAGACAAGTCCGATGATCGAGTTCGTCCGCTCTTTGCGCGTCACGGAATAAGGGCAGACACGCGATGCCGCCAGGCCGAAGTTTCCCTCTGCGACTTCAACGTGGGGATTTTCATGAGAAGCCCGTTCCTTGCGTCCTTCACCCCATCGTCCGACGAACGTGCCGTTGGAGCGCCCGCCGGGATGCAAGGCCAGGGCACCCGAGTTCGACAGTTAGAAGCGTAAGTGCCTGATTGGTAACACCCCGGATTCAAAACGTGCCCCTACAGTAGGGTGAGTTGGTCGGTCTTGGTTGGTTTCGAGACTCCGATAGCGGTGAACAGGCCGGCCTGTTCGGGCGTCATGGACGACACGCCGGCGATGGTGTGGGTGCCGAGCGTGGCGCGGTGGTGCTGGATTCGCCGCATCAGCGTGAGTGTG
>JBBQHA010000080.1:0-15032 GCA_038323475.1 Lysobacterales bacterium | reverse complement strand
GAATAGACCACGTCGAATGCGATGTCCAGCGCGAAGGCATCGGCGATGAGCGTCGCCGTGAGCACGATCGGATAACGCCGCCAGCCGCTGTTATCGCTGGCGAGCGCAGCACGGCGCAGGAAATGATCGAATCCCAGCCTTACCCGCGCGCGCGTCGAGAGTCCGGCATGCGATGCCAGGAACCCGCGCAGCAGCGCATGCAGCAGCGCCGGCGACAACGGTTCGGCGGACGCCGCATCCAGCGCGAGGTACAGCCGCGACATGTGAATGCCGCGCGTCGCGTCCGCATGCAGGTCGACTTCGGCCGACGCACGCGCAGGGATGCGCAGGTCGGATTGCCCGTCGACGAGGCGGATCGGCAGGTCGATCGCATCCATGCCGACCCAGTCGAGCGCGCCGGAGACAGTCGCGGCGCGATCCGCAGCGATATCCGGCAGGGCATTCAATGCCTCGTCGGTGAGCGGATCAGCGTGATGGTCGGTGTGCATGTGTCGATTACCTTGGGTGCGGCGATCAGATACGGGTTGGCTGCACGCGCTCCATGCGCGTGGTCGGGTGATGGCCGCCCCTGCCCGGACGACTGCGGTCAATGCATCGCGGCCGGAGGCTGCTCCCACCGTGGCACGTCCGGCACGGCAGGCCATTCTAAACCGTGCGACGCGACTGCCGGGCCGCGGGCCATGCGAGGCGCAATGCGCGCAGCCGCGGCATGGTGCTGACTGCACGATCTGTGGCCAGTTCGCGCAAGAACCAAGCGTCGAACGCGGAACGGGCTGATCGGTACAACGCGCTGCCGGGAACATTCATCGGCAGCACCTCCGCCAATTCAGCAGCCCAGTCCGCTACCACCAACGCACCCTGCGGCTGCACGAGTGCGGCACGGGTGACGCCATGGCGCGCGAGCAGCGACAGCGGCACGCGACCGCTGTCGGCTGCGGCCAGGCCCGTGCGCAGACGCTCGCAGAGCAGGTGCACCGCGATTGCCTTGCTTGCATAGCCCGTCATCGGCGCATCGAACAAGCCGGTCTCGACCATGGCCATGCCCTCGGCAAGCGGTGCGACTCCGGCGAGCGCAGCGTCGCGATCGGATGGTCGCGCTGCGTCCGCATGCGCCATGTCCAGCATGCCGCGCGCCAATGCGTTCCACGGCAACTGCGGCGCGGCCAGCGCCTGGGTCAGCGGATGCCGCGGCGCAGCCTGTGCGCAACGCAGCAATTCATCCGCCCACCACGCGGACTTCGCCTCGATCAGGCGCGCATCGCTGAGTTCGAACGCTGCCGCGCGCAGCTCGAACAGCAACGCACCCCAGAGTGCGAAGCGCGTGCGCAAGGATCGCGGACAGAATACTTCCGCATAGATCATTTCCGGTTCGCGCGCATGCCATTTGTTGACGAATGCCGCGACCGCTGCCGTTCCGCCGACGGAGCCTTCAGGCTTTGCCACGCCCGATCCCTTCGGCGAGTTCGAAGCACAATTCGAGCGGGTGCGCGATGCTGCGATCGGCATCCCATGTCGCGGGGTCGTCGTGCGCTTCGCGATAACCCCACAGCGCGGCCACGGATGGCATGCCCGCCGCGCGCGCGGCCTGGATATCGCGCTCGTCATCGCCGACGTAGATGCATTCTCCCGGCGTGATCTTCAGCAACGCGCAGGCATGCAACAGTTGCGCCGGATCGGGCTTCTTCGCCGCGAGCGTGTCGCCACCGACCAGGATGGCGCAGCGGTCGCTCCATCCCATCGCATGCACGACCTCGCGCGCAAGCGCCTCGGGCTTGTTGGTTACGATGCCCCAGCGCAGGCCGGCGCGTTCGATCCGGTGCAACAGGGACTCGACGCCATCGAACGCTTCGCTGTGGTCGGCGATCGCGGCCGCGTAATGATCCAGCAAGGACGGCACCAGCGTCTCGCGTTGCTGCGCGTCGAGGTCGGGAAACGCAAGCGCGAGCATCGCGCGCGCGCCCTTCGACACGATCGGGCGGAACACGGCCAGCGTCAGCGGCGCGGCGCTCACGTCCGCGAGCACGCGATTCACCGCCGCGAGCAGGTCCGGCGCGCTGTCCACCAGGGTGCCGTCGAGGTCGAACAGGACGCAATCGATGCCATGCAGGCTCATGCGGGTTTCACCGCGCACGCGAGGTAATTGACATCGGTGCGCCGGCCCAGCGTCGCGCGTCGCAGCAATGGGTTGTAGAGCAGTCCGCTGACATCCTCGAGTTGCAGCCCGGCGTCCCGCAGCCACGCCGCGAGTTCGGCCGGGCGGATGAACTGCGCGTAGCTGTGGGTTCCCTTCGGCAACAGCCCAGCGACGTATTCGGCGCCGACGATCGCAAGCGCGAACGCGGCCGGGGTACGGTTGAGGGTGGACACGAACAGGCGCCCGCCCGGCTTGAGCAAGGTCGCACAGGCGCGGACGATCGAGGACGGATCGGGCACGTGTTCGAGCATTTCCATGCAGGTGACCGCGTCGAAACTGGATGGCTGTTCGTCCGCGAGCGACTCGACCGATTGCAGGCGGTAATCCACGCGCATCGACGGCTGCGTAGCCTGCGTTTCCAGCAGGTGCAACCTGGCGATCTCGATCAACTCCGGCGCCAGGTCGAGCGCGACTACATCCGCTCCCTCGCCTGCCAGCGCCTCGCTGAGCAAGCCAGCGCCGCAGCCGACATCGAGGATCGCCGCACCACGCAGTACCGTTCGCGAACGCACATAGGCCAGGCGCGTTGGATTCAGTTCGTGCAGCGGGCGTTGCGGGCCGTTGGGGTCCCACCATCGGTGCGCGAGGTCGGCGAATTTGTCGAGTTCGGCCTGGTCGAAGTTGGCGTGCTCGACGGCCATCAGGATGGTTTCCCGATCATGGCGATGCGCTCGCGCCATTGGCGCGCCTTTGCGATCAGTGCGACGGTATCGATGTCGACCAGCGCACCGTCGCGCAGTTGCGCACGGCCATCGATCCACACATCGGTCACGTGCTGGCGGCCGGTCGCATACACGAGTTGCGAGATCGGGTCGTATAGCGGCTGGGTCTCGACGCGGTCCATGTCCACGCAGACGAGGTCGGCGCGCTTGCCCGGCACGATGCTGCCGATGCGATCGCCCATGCCGATCGCGGTCGCGCCGCCGAGCGTCGCCATCCGCAGCGTGCTGGCGGCGTCGAGCGCGGATGCATCGCCGACGACCGCCTTCGCGAGCAACGCCGCGGTGCGCATCTCGCCGAACATGTCCAGATCGTTGTTGCTCGCGCAGCCATCGGTGCCGAGCGCGAGATTGACGCCCGCGCGACGCAGCGCTTCGACGCGGCAGAAACCGGAGGCGAGCTTGAGGTTGGATTCCGGGCAATGCGCAACGCTCACGCCGCGCTCTGCGCACAACGCGATCTCGGCATCGGTCAACTGCGTCATGTGCACGGCGATCAGGCGGTCGTTGACCAGGCCGAGCCGGTCCAGCCGCGCGATCTGCCGCATGCCGTGCAGCTTGAGCGCGTCAGCGACTTCCTGCGCGGTCTCATGGACGTGGCAATGCACCGGCACGTCGAGCTGGTCGGACAGCACGCGGATGCGTTCGAAACTCGCATCCGACACCGTGTAGGGCGCATGCGGCGCATAGCAGGTGCGCACGAGATGGTCGCGGCGATACAGGTCGTGCACTTCGCCGGCGCGATCGAAATACTCGTCCTGCGTCTTCGCCCACGCGGTCGGGAAGTCGATGATCGGCAGCCCGACCAGGGCACGGAATCCGTGCCTGCGATAGGTCGCCGCGGCCACGTCGGGGAAGAAATAATTTTCGTTGCAACAGGTCGTGCCGCCACGCAGCATCTCGGCGATCGCGAGTTCGACTCCATCGGCGACGAATTGCGGGCCGATCACCGCGGCCTCGATCGGCCAGATGTGTTCGGTCAGCCAGCGCATCAATGGCAGGTCGTCGGCAACCCCGCGCAGCAGGGTCATCGGATTGTGCGTATGCGCGTTGACAAGGCCGGGCATCAGCACCGAATGCGGGCGGCTAACGGTTTCGGTGGCCCGGTACGCGGCGTGCGCTTCGGCGATCGGAAGGACCGCGAGGATTTCGCCGTTGCGGACGGCGACGGCGTGATCGGTGAGGACAACGCCGTGGGGCTCGATGGGGATGAGCCATCCGGCTTCGATGATCAGGTCGCAGGGGACTGGAACGATGGCGTCGGTCATGCTCTCACCTTGTCATTCCGAGCTCTCACCTTGTCATTCCGAACGCTCACCCTGTCATTCCGAACGCTCACCCTGTCATTCCGAACGCAGTGAGGAATCTGGTGCCCGGGAAGCGCTGGTCTGAGGCGAGTACAGATCCCTCGCTGTGCTCGGGACGACGCTTTGGCAAGGGCGCGGTCGCGATACTACCGCGCGCCAAATCGTCACTTCACCCGGCTCACGTACTCGCCGGTGCGGGTGTCGACCTTGATGATCTCGTCCTGGCCGACGAACAGCGGCACGCGCACCATCGCGCCGGTTTCTAGCTTGGCCGGCTTGCCGCCGCCGCCCGAGGTATCGCCGCGCACGCCGGGATCGGTTTCGACGATCTTGAGCTCGACGAAATTCGGCGGCTGCACCGCGATCGGGCTGCCGTTCCAGAGCGTCACCACGCAGGGCTCCTCGCCCTTGAGGAACTTCGCGGCATCGCCTACGCCGGTGGCGTCGGCCTGCACCTGATCGAACGTGTCACTCTGCATGAAGTGCCAGTGCTCGCCATCGCTGTAGAGGAACTGCATGTCGGTGTCGACCACGTCGGCGACTTCCAGCGAGTCGGTCGCCTTCATCGTCAACTCGACCACGCGGCCGGACTTGATGAACCGGTACTTGATGCGGGTGAACGCCTGGCCCTTGCCGGGCTTGACGTATTCGGTCTCGGTGATGACGCAGGGCTCGGCATTGACGATGATCTTCATGCCGTTCTTGACGTCGTTCATGCCGTAGTTGGCCATGCAAACACTCCGGTGGCGCGCGGGCCGTCCCTGGGAACGGCTACACTTGGTTGCTGGATCAGGATGGTTGGATCGAAACCGCCAGAATGCGGCCCCGCAGCCCACTATGATAACCGCTCAAGCCGTTTCGGCGCAGCCGCGCTGGCAGCACCTCTGGCGCGACGCCGTCCGCGACCCGCGCGAACTGCTGCGCCTGCTCGACCTGCCCACCCTCGGCGCCAGCCTGTCCGATGCGGCGGCCGCGCAATTCCCGCTCAGGGTGCCGCGCGGATTCATCGCGCGCATGCGCCGCGGCGATCGCCACGACCCGCTGCTGCGGCAGGTGCTCCCGGTGATCGACGAGGAGCGCATCGCGCCCGGATTCGATCTCGATGCGGTCGGCGACGCCGCCGCGCTGGGCGCCACTGGAGTGATCCAGAAATACGCCGGGCGCGCACTGCTGATCGCGACCGGCAGTTGCGCGGTGCATTGCCGCTACTGCTTCCGCCGTCATTTCCCCTATGCCGGGGAAACCGCAGCCACCGCCCACTGGGGTGCGGCGCTGGACTACCTGCGCGCCGACACCGGCATCGAGGAAGTGCTGCTGTCCGGCGGCGACCCGCTTTCCCTGGCCACGCCGAAACTGGCCGAATTCACCGACGCACTGGCGCAGATCGCTCATGTCCGCAGGCTGCGCATCCACACGCGCCTGCCGGTGGTCCTGCCTGAACGCATCGACGCCGAACTGCTCGGCTGGCTGCGCCGGCTGCCGCAGCAGGTCGTGGTGGTGATCCACGCCAACCACGCCAACGAATTCGATGCCGGCGTGGACGCCGCGCTGGCCGCCCTGCGCGCGGCAGGCGCGACTTTGCTGAACCAGTCGGTGCTGCTGCGCGGAGTCAACGACGACGCCGACGCGCTGGCCAGGCTGTCGCTGCGGCTGTTCGACGCCGGCGTGCTCCCCTACTATCTGCACCAGCTCGACCGGGTCTCCGGAGCCGCGCATTTCGAGGTTTCCGACCAGCAGGCACGGTGCCTGCACGCAGCCCTCACCGCGCGGCTGCCAGGGTACTTGGTGCCCCGGCTGGTGCGGGAAATCGCTGGCGAAGCCGGCAAGACCCCGCTCTGACGGATCGCCCAATCTGGCCAATCTGCTCGAATAAGTGTAAATAAACCGTTGAAGTCTCTAGAGCCTCAGGCATGGCCGCGAAAGAATCTGTCATCCGATTGCTGCTGGTCGAAGACCAGCTCGAAGATGCCGAACACCTGATCAGCGTCCTGCGCAATGGCGGCGTCGCCGTGCGTCCGCAGCGCGCACAGGATCTTGCCGAACTCAAGGCGCAACTGGCCGAAGGCGCGGTGGACATGGTGCTCGCGTCGCTGGACGCGACCGCGCTGACCTTCGCGAGCGTGCTCAATGCGGTCAATGCGAGCGGCAAGGACATCCCCGTCGTGGCCACGACAGGCGCGCTCGATGAGGACAAGTTCGTCGCGACCCTGGTCGCCGGCGCGCGCGATATCGCGCTGCGCAAGCGACCCGATCATTTGCGGCTGGTCGTGCGCAACGAGTTCGCCATCCTCGAAAACCGGCGCGCGCTGCGCCAGATCGAGGCCGCGCTGCACGAATCCGAGCGTCGCTGCGATTCGCTGATCGCATCCTCGCGCGACCCGATCGCATACGTCCACGAAGGCATGTACATCCGCGCGAACGAAGCCTACCTCGAGATGTTCGGCTACGAGGACTTCCTCGAGATCGAAGGCCTGCCGCTGATGGACATGGTGGCCGAGGCGGATGCCGACAAGTTCAAGCACCTGCTCCGCGACCTGGCCAAGGGCGAACCGCCGCCGCGCTCGCTGGAATTGCGCGCAAGGCGCGCCGACGGATCGGATTTCGACGCGACCATGGAGTTCGCGCAAGCCAGTTACGAAGGCGAGTCCTGCCTGCAGATCATCTTCCGGCAGCGGACGATGGACGCGGACATGGCGCGCGAGCTCGACGAACTGCGCTACCGCGACCAGGCCACCGGGCTGTCCAATCGGCGCCACTTCCTCGAACAACTCGAACCGATCGTCGCCGCGGCGGCTGCGGGCCGCAACGACCAGGTCCTGCTGCTGATCGAGCCCGATCACTACAGCGCGCTGATGCAGGACATCGGCATCGCCCATACCGACGAATTGCTTGCGCAACTGGCCACCCGGTTGCGTGCGACCGTCGGCGAGAGCGTCACCAGCGCGCGCTTCGGCGACCACACCTTCGCGGTCCTCAAGACCGACTCGCCGCCGAACGCGAGCGCGGCGCTCGCCGAAAGTATCCGCGCGGCATTCCAGGGCTTCATCGTCGAGGCCGGCGGACGCTCGGTGAACATCACCGTGAGCATCGGCGGCGTGCAGATCGGCGAGAAGATCGCCAGCCTGCAGCAGGTGCTCGGCAAGGCCGGCCAGGCGGTGAATTCCAGCAGCAGCCTCGGCGGAAACCGGGTCGAGATCTTCGACCCCTCCGCGCGCGACCGCGCCGAAACCGAGCGCATCGCCGCGTGGGTCAAGCGCATCCAGGAAGCGCTGGTCGGCGACGGCTTCGTCCTGCATTACCAGCCGATCATCAGCATGAACGGCCAGCCGGGCGAGGTCTACGAAGCATTCCTGCGCATGAAGCTGGGCAATGGCGAAGTGGTACCGCCGCTGAGCTTCCTGCCGATCGGCGAGGAACACGGCCTGCTCGACGACATCGACCGCTGGGTGATCAAGCGCGCGATCGCGGTGCTCGCCGAACGCAAGAAGGCCGGGAAACACACCACACTGGTCGTCAAGGTGACCCCGGCGTCGCTGATGGAGGGCGGCCTGGAGACATTGATCGTCGAGCAACTCAAGAAGCACGACGTTCCAGGCGATCGGCTGGTGCTGGAAATTCCCGAATCCAAGGTGTTCACGAACCTGCGCTCCGCCCAGGACCTGCAGAAAGCGATCCAGCCGCTCGGTTGCAGGATCGCGCTGGAGCAGTTCGGCGCCGGCCTGAATTCCTTCCAACTGCTGACCCATGTCGATGCGGCGTTCCTCAAGATCGACCGTTCGTTCATGACCGAACTGGCGAAGAACGCGGATGCGCAGAAGAAGATGCGCGACATCACCACCGAAGGCCATCGGCTCGGCAAGCAGGTGATCGCCGAATTCGTGCAGGACGCCAGCAGCATGAGCGTGCTGTTCTCGATCGGCGTGGACTATGTCGAGGGCCACTTCCTGGCAGCCGCCGGCCCGGACATGAACTACGAGTTCTAGCGGACGCGAATGGCGTGGTCGGAGCTGTCGATGCCCCGGGCTCCGCGCTACCGCGGCCGCTTCGCGCCCTCGCCGACCGGCCCGTTGCACCTGGGATCGCTGGTCGCGGCATTGGGCAGCTGGCTGATCGCCCGGCATCGCAACGGCGACTGGCTGTTGCGCATCGAGGACATCGACCCGCCGCGTGAAATCCCCGGCGCGGCCGCGCGACAGATCGATGCCCTGGCTGGGTTCGGCATGCTGCCCGATGAACCGGTGCTGTGGCAGAGCGCGCGCGGCGACGCCTACGCGGATGCGCTGCAGCGGCTGCTGCGCGACGGGCTAGCCTTCGCCTGCCGCTGCAGCCGCAGCGACCTGGCCGGGAACGCTGGCGTCCATCGCGTATGCGTCGCCAGCAACGATGCCCGCGACCCGGCGATCCGGCTGCGTGTGCAAGCAGGCAGCGTCGCCTTCGACGACGCGATCCAGGGCCGCTACGAGCAACTGGCGGAGCGCGACATCGGCGATGTCGTGTTGCGTCGCGCCGATGGCCTGTGGGCCTACCAACTCGCGGTCGTGGTCGACGATGCGGCGCAAGCCATCACCGAGGTCGTGCGCGGAGCCGACCTGCTCGACTCCACGCCGCGCCAGATCCTGCTGCAGCGCGCGCTCGGACTGCCGACACCAAGCTACGCTCACCTGCCGCTGATCGTGGATGCCAGCGGCCACAAGCTCGGCAAGTCCAACGATGCGCCAGCGGTGGACCCTGCCGACCCCTTCCCTTCCCTGCGGACCGCCCTGCTCGCGCTCGGGCAGGATCCTCGCTGCATCGGCGGCGCAGGCAGTGCCGAGGCCGCGCTCAGGAGCGCGCTGGAGCACTTCGACATCGACGCGATCCCGCGGACCGCGACGACTGCAACATCGCCTGCGTAGAATGGCCGGCAGACCGTTTCATCCAACGCGCCACAGTTCCCTGGGAGGGACCACATGAACGCACGCACTGCACTCGTCACCGGCGGCACCGGAGGCATCGGCACCGCCATCGTCGAACGGCTGGCCAGCCTTGGCCACCGCGTCGCCACCAACTACCGCGACGAAGCCAAGGCCAAGGCCTGGCAGGAGCAACTCAAGGGCAAGGGCTTCGACGTCACCATCGTCCCCGGCGACGTGACCGACTACGCCAGCTGCGATGCGATGGTGCGCGCGGTGGAATCCGCGATCGGCCCGGTCGACATCCTCGTCAACAACGCCGGCATCACCCGCGACGGCACCTTCCACAAGATGAGCCCGAAACAGTGGCACGACGTGATCAGCACGAACCTCGACTCGTGCTTCAACGTCACCCGCCAGGTGATCGACGGCATGCGCGAGCGCAAATGGGGCCGCATCGTGCAGATCAGCTCGATCAACGGCCAGAAGGGTCAGTACGGCCAGGCCAACTACGCCGCCGCGAAGGCCGGCATGCACGGATTCACCATTTCGCTGGCGCAGGAAAACGCGAAGTTCGGCATCACCGTCAACACCGTCTCGCCGGGCTACATCGGCACCGACATGGTGATGGCCGTGCCCGAGGACGTCCGCGCGAAAATCACTGCGCAGATCCCGATCGGCCGCCTCGGCAAGCCCGACGAAATCGCCTACGCGGTCGCGTTCTTCATGCCCGATGAAGCGGCGTGGATCACCGGCGCGAATCTGTCCGCGAACGGCGGCCATTACATGGGTTGGTAAAGCGAGCGCAAAGCAGACGCCATGAAAGGCATCTGCTGCTCGCTTTACCAGGTGAGGCAGGATGCCGACCGGAAGCGGCGCCATGGATGGCTGCTTGCGAGGAGTTGCCTTGCGGTTTTCGTGGGGAAGCCATGGCTGGTCCTCGCCCCGATTCGCCTTTCTTTGGCCTTGACGTCATCAGAACCCAGACAACCTGGTCCATCGACGACTACGACGCAATGTCGTGGCATGACAATCATGTACACGGCATCCGCATCGTCGAGGGTGAGCATGGAGCCGGAGAGCTCGTCGTGGACCTGGACTACATCCTCGAATGGATCACGCAAGTCGATGAACGCCCCAGGTTCCGCGTCGCTCCCGCAACGTTGACCTTCCACGAGGTCTCGGATCTGCGCATTGCCCTCGACTACGCGAAATCGACAGCAGCCGTATCGCCGTTCTCGCTGCACGCGATCGAAAGGGAAAAACACGTCTTTTCGAATGGGCACACGTCGTACAGATGGCACCTGGAAATCAACTGGCCGGATGGCGCGATCGACTTCATTGCGACGGGCTTTACCCAAGTCCTTTCCGGCGAGTCCGTGGAGGGCGAAGGCCAGCGACTGGAACCATCCAGGCGCATCGCATCCGATTCCTGAGGATGCCGGCGTAACAACCGGGACTGCACACTGTCACCCGCTTGCAACCAGCAGAATGCTGCGCCATGCTGCAGTATCTGGTGCGCCGCAATACCTCAGGGAATCGACGTCGCATGGCCCAAATCCGCATCATCAAGAAGTACCCGAACCGGCGCCTGTACGACACCGAGATCTCGAGCTACATCACGCTCGAAGACGTGCGCCAGCTGATCGTCGAGAACGAAAGCTTCGAGGTGCGCGACGCCAAGACCGGCGACGACCTCACGCGTTCGGTCCTGCTGCAGATCATCTCCGAGCATGAAGACGACGGACAGCCGATGCTGTCCACCGAGTTGCTCAGCCAGATCATCCGTTTCTACGGGGATTCGCTGCAGGGCTTCATGGGCAGCTATCTCGAGCGCAGCATGCAGATGTTCCTCGAACAGCAGTCGCAGTTCCGCAGCCAGCTGAACAGCCTGATCGGACAGACGCCGTGGAGCATGCTCAACCAGCTCACGGAGCGGAATATGGATCTCTGGAAATCGTTCCAGCAGGGTCTGCTCGGGACGATGGGCAACGCCACCGACGAGCGCAAACCGGGCAACGGTCACAAACCGCGCACGCGCTGATCCATTTCCGTCCAAATCGCATTGACGTCACCGCGAACCCGCACTAAGCTCGGGCGGATTTTGTGCGTTGCAGCAACCACTGCCGCGCAGCATCCCAACCTGGAGAAGCATTCGATGAGCAAGCGCATCGCCCTGGTCACCGGCGGCATCGGCGGACTTGGTACCGAAATCTGCAAACACCTCGCCGCAGCCGGCAATACAGTGGTCGCAGCCGACCTGCCCGCCCGCACCGAGCGCGTGGCAGCGTTCCGCAAGGATGTGGAAGGCCTCGACATCCATTTCGCGCCGGGCGACGTCGGCGACTACGATTCCTGCGCTGAACTCGTGAAACACGTCGAGACCGAACATGGCCCGGTCGACATCCTGGTCAATGCTGCAGGCATCACCCGCGACGGCACCCTGCGCAAGATGGAACGTTCGCAGTGGGACGACGTGCTGCGGATCAACCTCGACGGCGTGTTCAACATGTGCCGCAACACGGTCGACGGCATGCTCGCGCGCGGCCACGGACGCATCATCAACATCAGCTCGGTGAACGGGCAGACCGGCCAGTTCGGCCAGACCAACTATTCCGCCGCGAAAGCCGGCATGCACGGTTTCACGATGGCGATGGCCCGCGAAGTCGCGCGCAAGGGCGTCACCGTGAACAGCATCTCGCCGGGCTATTGCGAAACCGCGCTGGTGATGGCGGTGCCGGAAGACGTGCGCAACAAGATCATCGATTCGGTGCCGGTCGGCCGCCTCGGCAAACCCTCCGAGATCGCGCGCACGGTCACTTTCCTCGCCGCCGAGGATGCGGGCTTCATCACCGGCGCGAACATCCCGGTGAATGGCGGCCTGTTCATGAGTTCCTGACACGAATGCGCTGGGGTGCGCGCCCGCCGCGTGCCTCAGCCATTCAGGCGCCAGATCGCGAAGTTCAATGCGCTCGCGAACGAAACCCACAACAGGTAAGGCACGAACAGTCCGGCGGCAACGCGTTCGCGTGCCCAGCAGCGGGCGATGAACGCCACGATCGCCAGCCACACCAGCGCGATGTCGCACAACGCCCAATCGATCCGGTGCAGGCCGAAGAACAGCCAGCTCCATAGCCCGTTGGCGACCAACTGCGCGACCCATGCGGCTAGCGCCACGCGCGCCCACGGCAGCATGCGCACACGCCACACGCGCCAGCCTGCAACCGCGATCAGCGCATACAGCGTCGTCCAGACCGGCGCGAAGACTTGGCCCGGTGGATTCCACGACGGCTTGGCCAGCGCCGCGAACCAGGCATCCGGCATGTAATGGCTGCCGATGAATCCGGCGGCAAAGGTCAATACGAAGAAGCCGAACAGCGGGACGTAGCGCATCTGCAGTTCCTGGTGGATATCGTTGCACGAGCATCACGCGAATTCCTGACCGGCGACGCCGCCGGCCAGGAATCCATCCCTTCGCTCCTGCTCCGCGCGCAAACCGCGACGCGCAATGACGTCAAGTCAGTGCGCAGGCGTCGCGCCTTGCCCGCAGTACTTGTCGTGCAACGCCATCGCCTGCGGCATCAGTTCCTGCAGGCGCTGGATCCGGTTGCCCGGATTGGGATGCGTGGACATGAACTCAGGCGGGCGTTGTCCGCCTCCCTGCTGTTCCATGCGCTCCCACAGCGGGATCGCCGCGTGCGGATCGAAACACGCCGCGGCGGCGAGCATGAGCCCGATTTCGTCGGCCTCGGACTCGTCCTTGCGCGAGAACGGCAGCAGCACCCCGAACTGGGCTCCGGCACCGAAAGCACCCATCACCAGGCGCTGCTTCTGCGGATCCATGTCGCCGGCGGCCATGCCGGTGGCGAGCGTGCCTATCTGCGCCAGATGCTGCTGGGCCATGCGCTCGGCGCCATGGCGCAGCAATGCGTGCGAGATTTCATGGCCCATCACGATCGCGAGCGCATCGGCGTTCTGCGCGACCGGAATGAGGCCGGTGTAGACCGCCATCTTGCCCCCGGGCAGGCAGAACGCATTGACCTCGGGCGATTGCAGGACGCTCACTTCCCATGCGAAGGAGCTCCAGTCGATATCGGGTTTCACGCCCTTCTGGGCGGCCAGGTCGGCCTCCACCTTCGGCGCGACCGCGACCAGGCGCTGCATGATCGCCTGGATTTCGGTCACGTTGGGGCCCGCCGCAACGACCTGGGACTGCGACAGCACCTCCTTGTACGCCTGCAGTCCCAGCGCGGCCTCCTGCTGGGTGCCCGTCGCAATCAGCTGCTTGCGCCCGGTCAGCGGAGAAACCTGGAGATTGGAAAAGTAGTAGTAGCCCGCGTACACGAGGAACGCGAGGATGATCCACCAGTGGAATCGTCCGCGTCCGCGTGAGCCTTGCCCTGTCGGATCCATGTTCATGCCGTCTCTCCTCCTTGTGATACCGCTCCGTGATGGCCGCTGCTATGCCGACCCCCGCTCATAGTTCACGGACGACCCTGAATCCCAGTCGTCCGTTGCTGCTGTCCGCATCGACGGGAGCGCGGTAGGCCGACCGCGCCTGTTCCGGCGAGCTCGCCCATGATGCGCCGCGCGCGACGCGTTTCGCGCATCCCGGATTGACCCATGCGCTGCCGTCCTCCGGCGCGCGCCGGTAGCTGTCGTGCCAGCAATCCTGGGTCCATTCCGCCACGTTGCCGACCATGTCGTACAGGCCGAACGCATTCGCCGCGTAATGCGCGACTGGCGCGGGCCCCCAATAGCCGTCGCTGTAGCCAGCGAACGCGTCGCCCCAGTGGCGCCCGCTCGGCGATGCGTCGGCGCCTGCGAGGTCGCCAACCGCTTTTGGCGGTGTCGTGCCGGGCCACGGATACGCTCCCTGGCTGCCTGCACGCAACGCGTATTCGAACTCGGCCTCGCTCGGCAGGCGGTACAGGTGCGCGGTCTCCTTCGACAACCAGATCGTGTAGGCCTGCGCATCGTTCCACGACACATGCAGCACCGGCTGCTGCGGCGGGGCCGCGCCGCCGCTGTGGTCGTTCCGCCAGCTCACGCCATCGCGTGCGTCGAGCTTGCCCTTGGCCTCGTCGTACACCATCGAGTGTCCGCTGCGCTCGGCATCGGTCCGGTAGTGCGTCGCCTGCACGAAACGCCCGAACTGCTCGACCGTTACCTCGGTGCGCGCCATCGCGAAACCGTGCTTGAACGTGACCCCGCGCTGCGGCGTTTCGTTCGCATCGCGGCCCGGCTCGCTTTCGGCAGCGCCCATGCGGAAACTGCCGATCGGCAGCACGATCATCTCCGGCGTGCGCCCCGCCGATGCAAGCGCCTCGGTGAACGCCTGGGCTGGCTTGAACATGCCGTAGTTGCGCTCCAGCAGGATGCGCGCGCGCAGGTCGCGCGATTCGGCCGACAGCGGCGCGGCGCGTTCGATCTGCCTGAGCAGTTGATCGGCGCGGTCCGGATCGCCCGACGCCAACGCCGTATCTGCCTGCGCCTGCAGCACGGCCGCCACATGCTGGCGGATCGCGACGATACGCCTGCTTGCGTCCTGCAAGGCCTGCGAGTCCTGGCGCACGGTCGCCGCCTGCGCCATCCATCGATCGGATTGTGGATACCGCCCTGCCCCGGCCTCGGTCAATGCCCTGGCGATGAACACGCCTTCCACCCGCGCCAGGCCCGCGTCCGCCGCCTTGCTGTCCGGCGCCAGTTTCAAGGCCTGTCGATACACGGCCTGCGCATTGCCCGTGCGCGGCGCGACCAGCGCGCCAGCGAGCTCGAATCGCTGGCCGCGTTCGATCAGGCCCGCCACCCGCCAACCCTTTGCCAACGCCGCTTGCAACCCGGGCAGGGCCGGATCGTCCGCGCGCAGCAATTTCAGCCGATCCGCATCGCGTTGCGCGCTGACCATGTCTTCGCGGAG
>JBBQHA010000079.1:0-15136 GCA_038323475.1 Lysobacterales bacterium | reverse complement strand
GGATCTGGATCTAGTCGCGTTGCCTGTTTTGCCTGAAGTCCGCCAATACGGCGAACGGATTCTTCTGCGGTGCTTCCCCGGTTTCTTCAGCCCCGAGCCTTGCAGCTGCAGGCGACCACGTCAGATCGACCGGTTCGCCACGCGGATCCATCGGTACCACCGGAATCGCGAGGATGAGTTCGTCCTCGATCAGGTCCAGCGGCCGGATCGTGCCATCCGCGTCCAGCATCAACATTTCGTAACCTTCCGGCAGCTCGGCCTCCTGCTCTTCGCGGGTGACCAGGCCCAGCCGTTGGACAATCTCCACCGGCAGCAGGAATCGCTGCAGGCTGCGCTGGCAGATCAGCGGCAATTCGGCCTGCGCGCGGACCTCCACGCAAGGCACGTCCAGCACGCCGCGATCGAATGCCAGCGTGAAGCGGCATTCGCCGTCGGGCTGCTCCAGCAAATCGCGCAGGCGCGGCATCGACGACAACGGAATGACGCCCTCGAACGAGCGTTGCGCAGCCAGCATGCGCCAAGCATCCAGCGTCTCGGGCAGGCCAGCGGACATAAGAGCGAGAGAATACGGGCCTGCAACGGGTCATGTCAATTGCACGGGTCGCCCCGGGGCGGGGTTTGCGGCCCGTCGGAACACTGTGCAGACTGCTGCCTTCGCTGGAGCCCGGCTTGCCGGACCCGCCATGCCGAAGGCTCATCCGTGCCAACCATCCTGATCGTGCTGCTCGCCCTGCTCGCCCTCGTCGGCGGCGTCGGCCTGTGGCGATACCGCCAGGGGGTCCGCCGCCGGCGCACCCTGACCCGCATCATGGACGATGCCGACGCGATGGAAACCCTGTTGCGACGCACCCGCGAGCGCATGGGCGCGATGCAGTCGGTGGTCGGCCGGATGCCGGCGGACATCGCCGCCGATGCGCGCGCTTCGCTGGACAGCAACGACCGCCTGAAAGCAGGGTTCCGCGACCTGCTTCAGCACCGCATGTGGCTGCAGCAGAACGTCGCGACCGCGAGCCAGCAGAGCCTGGACGAGGCCGCCGCCGCGCTCGTCCGCGCACGCGCGCGGATCGCCGCCGAGCTCGACCGGCTGGAGAATGCCGGCGCCGAACTGGAGTCGGCTACCGGTCCGGCGATCGAAGCCGCAGGTCGCGAGCCGCCGGCGCTGCGCCGCAGCGGCAGCTGATCCATGCCCGAACCGCAGCTCATCCTCGCATCGACATCGGCCTATCGGCGGCAATTGCTGGATCGCCTCGCCCTGCCCTACACGGTGGTATCGCCCGCGACGGACGAAGCCCCGCTACCAGGCGAAGCACCCGATGCCATCGCCGAGCGACTTGCGCGCGCCAAGGCCGATGCGGTCGCGACCCTGCATCCGGGTGCGTGGGTGATCGGTTCGGACCAGGTCGCCGAACGCGACGGCGAAGCGCTGGGAAAACCCGGCGACCACCCCGGCGCCGTCGCGCAACTGCGCGCCGCATCCGGCCGCATCCTGCGCTTCCATACCGCGGTCTGCCTGCGTTGCGTCGCCGTCGATGCCGCCGTGGTCCACCGCGATGTCACCGACGTCGCGTTTCGCGCGCTGGACGAAGACAGCATCGAACGCTACCTCCATGCCGAACGCCCATACGACTGCGCCGGCAGCTTCAAGTCGGAAGGACTCGGCATCGCCCTGTTCGACTCCATCCGCAGCGACGACCCGACTGCACTCATCGGCCTGCCGCTGATCGCGCTTGCGCGGATGTTGCGGCGGGCGGGTTTCCGCATCCCCTGACTGCTGAAGACCCGCGATCGACGGGCCTCAGTGTTGCCCGATCACGCGGATCCTGCGGTTTTCCAGGACGCGGACATGGCCGTCGCGCCCGGTGACGCGCAGCGCGAGCGCATGCTCACCGGCAGCCTCGGCGGACAAGTCCAGATGCGCCGTGAAACCGACGCGTGGCTGCTGCGGATCGTCGCTCTCCGGCATCTGCGAGCGCACGCCGGCATCGTCGATCCCGTAGCGCGCGACGGCGGCGCTGCGTCCGTCCAGCAGGATCTCGACCCTGGCGACGCCGACGCCGTCCTGGAAAGCCCAACCCGTCACGTCGAGCGCACCCGACACGGCGGCATCGGGCAACGGGCTGCGCATGAACGCGATCGGCGGATACGCGCAGCGCCCGCTGGCGCCCGGATCGTGGCGATAGAGCAGGAAGCGCTGGCGGCCATCGTCCAGGCTCAGCTCACCCGCATCGCGCATGCCCGGGAACAGCGCGCACAGATGCCGGTTCCACGGCTCGCGCAATTCGAGCTGCAGCAGGCTTTCCTCGACCACGAGCAGGACCGGGCGCTGCGCGAGCGCCGGCAGCGCGCGCTCGTCGCGATGCCACAGCGCGAGTTGCAGCGAGCGGCCGTGCTTGGCGTTGAGCCGGTGATCGAGCGCGATCACGGGTTGTACGCCCGCCATGGCGAACTCGAGGTGGGCCGCAAGGTTGAAGTTGTCGGCGACGATGGCCGTGCCGGGTGGCAGCGCGGACAGTTTGCGACGGCTTTCGACGCCGACCGCGTTCCATCCAGCGAACATTTCCGGATAGAAGCCCGCTTGCGCGAGTCGCAGGGTTCCACCGGGCAATGCGAGTTGCGACGCACACAGCCACATCCCCGCGCACAGCAAGCCGCTCGTACCGACGACCCATGCATGGCTGCGGCGATGGCCGCCATCGCGCAGCAGCCATGGCACACAGGCGATCAACAGCAGGTAGGCCGACAAGGGCCAGTGGAACGACACCCGCTCGATGTCCACGAACGGCGCGAGTCCGGCGAAGATCGCGATCGGCAGCCCCGCTGCGACCAGCAGGAAACACCAGCGCGGATCGTTGCGGCGTCGCCAGGCCTGCCACAGCGCCCACAGCAGCGCGACGTACAGCAGCGGACCGACGATGAACGGCTGGGCGAGCTGCAATTTCAGCCCGTAGAGATGGAATCGCCACGGGTGCCGGTCGACGAACTGGAAGCGCAGGCCGGCCGCGTGTTCGTCGAGGTTGAACAACAGGATCGGCAGCCACGCCAGCGCGCCGACCGCGAGCGCGACGAGCACGCACGGGTGCCGCAGTACGCGGCGCCCTTCACGCGTCGCCAGCAGGCCCAGGCCGGCAGCGAACAGGGAGATCGCGAAGCGATAATGGCTGTTCGCGCCGATCGCCAACGCGAACGCAAGTTCCAGGCATGCGGCGGCGGTCACGCGTTGCAGGAGCATGGCGCAAGCGTCGAACGCGAGCAGCGTCGCGAACAGCAACGGCACGTCAGGCAACGCCAGCAAGCCCGTCAGCGAAGCCAGCGGCAACAGCAGGGAGAACGACCCTGCCCGCCAACCCGCGTCGTCACCGAACCATCGCGCGGTGATGCGTACGCTCAGCCACGGCAATGCGGTGCCGAGCAGGAGGAACGGCCAGCGCAGCCCGATCAGGGTGTCGCCGCCGACCGCGACTCCGAGTCGGGCCAGCCACGCGGTCAGACCCGGCAGGTCGGAATACGCCCACGCCAGTTGCTGGCCTTCGAGCCAATAAAAAGCCTCGTCGCCGAACAGCGGAACCGTGCATGCAAGCCATAGCTTCAGCAGCAGCAAAGCGACCCACAGCGCCAGGAAAACCCGCCGCGGCGTCAGCGCCATGGCAGTACCGCATCGCGATAGACTCGACCCACAACGACCACCGGCATCACGCATGCACGCCCAAGCCAACGTTCCGCCCATCCTAACCGAGCCCGCTCGCGATGCCCTCGCGGCAGCCATCGCCCAGGTCAACAAGCTCGTGCTCGGCAAACCGCGCGAGATCAGGCTTGCTTTCGCCTGCCTGCTCGCCGGTGGCCACCTGCTGATCGAGGATCTGCCGGGCCTGGGCAAGACCACGCTCGCGCACGCACTCGCGGCGACGGTCGGGCTGGACTTCCAGCGCACCCAGTTCACTTCCGACCTGTTGCCGTCGGACATCCTCGGCGTGTCGGTGTTCGACCAGACCCACCAGCAATTCCGTTTCCATCCCGGCCCGATCTTCACCCAACTGATGCTCGCCGACGAAATCAACCGCGCGCCGCCGCGCACGCAGAGCGCACTGCTCGAAGCGATGGCCGAGCAGCAGGTCACCGTCGACGGCACCACCCACGGGCTGCCGCAACCGTTCTTCGTGATCGCAACCCAGAACCCGGTCGATCTTGCCGGCACCTACCCATTGCCCGATTCGCAGCTCGATCGCTTCCTGTTGCGGCTGTCGCTGGGTTATCCGGATGCGCGCGCCGAACGCGAAATGCTTTCGACCGAAGACCGCCGCGACCTGATCGCGCAGGCGAAACCGCTGCTGCAGGCCGCCGACGTGCTGGCCTTGCGCGAGGCGACGCTGCGCGTGCATGCCAGCGAGGCGCTGATCGGCTATGTGCAGGAACTGGTCTCGCAAAGCCGCCGACAGACCGGGGTGAAGGTCGGATTGTCGCCGCGCGCGGGGCTGGCCCTGCTGCGCGCAGCACGTGCCCAGGCGCTGATCCAGGGCCGCGACCATGTGTTGCCCGATGACGTGCAATCGCTGTTCGCCGAAATCGCCACCCACCGCCTGGTGCCCGATGGCGACGACAGCAGCCGCGAACGCCTGGCCCAGCAGATCCTGCACGCGGTCGCGGTGGACTGAATCGTGGCGAACGCGTCCGGCGCACAGGCTCAGGCTACCGCCGCGAACTGGCGCAAGCGGTTGATGACCAGACTGACGCGGCCGCGCCGTGCGGAAGCGCTTCCGGTCGCGCTGGATCGCCGGCGCATCTACATCCTGCCGACCCGCTTCGGCCTGTTCATCGGCGCCATGCTCGGGACGATGCTGCTGGGTGCGCTGAACTACAACAACAATCCGGCGTTGCTGCTCGGATTCCTGCTGGCCGCGACCGCGCAACTGAGCCTGCACGCGACCCATCTTGCGCTCAGCGGTATCCGCCTGCGCGATGCGCGCGCCGCGCCGGTGTACGCAGGAGACGATCTCTTCCTCGAATTGCATTTCGACGCCCTGCGCGCGCGACCGCGGACCGGCCTGGTGCTCGCATGCGGAGCCGCCCGCACCGTGTTTTCGCTGCCCGATGCGGAAGGCGTGCAGGTCGCGCTGACGCTGCCGACCACGACACGCGGCTGGCTGCTGCCAGGCCGGATCGAACTCGCGACGACGCAGCCGATGGGGCTGGCGCGGGCATGGTCGTATTTCTGGCCCGACCTGAAGTTGCTGGTGTACCCGGCGCTCGAAGCCCATGCCCCGCCGCTGCCGACCCACGATGGTCCCGGCGCGCGCACCCGCGTCCGCGCGCAGGGCGAGGAGCCGCACCACCTGCGCGACTACCGCGTCGGCGATCCGCCGCGGCAGGTCGCCTGGAAAGCATCCGCGCGCACCGGCACCCTGCTCGTGCGCGAATACGAGGCCCGCAGCGATCGCGAGTTGCGGCTCGACTGGAACGCGCTGGCCAGCCTGCCGCTTGAAGCCCGCATCTCGCGGCTTGCGCGCTGGGTCGTCGAAGCGGACCGCATCAACGCACGCTATGTGCTGGCATTGCCGGGACAGATGCTGGGTCCGGCACAGGGGCATGCGCATCGGCATGCCTGCCTGCAGGCGTTGGCAGTGCTTCCGCATGGCTAAGTCGCAGTCGCCCCTGCTGGATCGGCGCAGCAGGATGTGGTGCCTCGCCGCGGCGTTCGGGTGTGCATTGCCCCTGCTGCGGCTCGTGCCCGGATGGCTCGCCGTGTCGTTGCTGCTTGCCAGCGCGGCGAGCGTCTTCATGACATGGAAACGCCCGGCGCCAGCCATATTGCGCTTGCTGCTGACTTTCGCGATGGCCGGACTGGTGTTCTCCGGGTACGGCTTCCGGCTCGGCCGCGACACCGCGAGCGCCTTGCTGCTCGCCATGTTGATGCTCAAGCCGATCGAATTGAATAGCGTGCGCGACGCACGCAGCCTGCTCGGCTTCGGACTGTTCGCATTGTTCGCCGCATTCCTGCTCGACCAGGGACCATTGACCCTCGCGCTGGCCGTACCCGCGTCGATCCTGGCGTATGCAGGCAGCGCACGCCTGGCCGACGCCGAAGTCGGCTCGATCGCGCTTGCCACGAACTGGCAACGCATCGGCGCCATCCTCGTCCTGTTCGCACTGGCCGCGCCGCTCGCCCTGTCCGGATTCTGGCTGTTTCCACGCCTGGGGAGCCCGCTGTGGGGCGTACCCGATATGGCGAAGGCGAAAGTGGGCATCAGTGAGCGGATGGCGCCGGGCGACTGGCTGGACCTGCTTGTCGACGACTCCCCGGCATTCCGGGTGCGCTTCGACGGACCGTTCCCGGCGCAGCAATCGTTGTACTGGCGCGGTCTGGTCATGTGGAACTTCGACGGCCGCGCCTGGACGCAGGCGGACTGGCCAGGCACCTATCCACCGGCCCACGTGGTCGCAGGTGGGCGACCGGTGCGCTACGAAATCACCCTCGAACCGACCGACAAGCGCTATCTGTTTGCACTGGATCTGCCGCAGACCGCACCCGATGGCGCGATCCTCGCGCAGGACCTGAGCCTGACCGCGCCGCAACCGATCAGCAGCCTGCACGCCTATAGCCTGATTTCGGCGGCACCCGCACGTTTCGAAGCCGACCTGGATCCGCGGATCCGAGAAATCGCGCTGCGACTGCCCCCCGGCTACAACCCCCGCGCGATCGAGCTTGCGCAAAAGTGGCGCAGCGAGACCAACGACGACATGGCGATCGTCCGCCGCGCGATTGCGATGTACCACGCGAGCTTCAGCTACTCGCTGGCGGCGCCGCCATTGGGCCGCGACAGCGTGGACGAGTTCCTGTTCGATACGAAAATCGGATTCTGCGAACACTACAGTTCCTCATTCACATTCCTGATGCGCGCTGCGGGCATTCCTGCGCGGGTCGTCACCGGCTATGTCGGCGGCTATCACAACCGGGTCGGCAATTTCCTGCTGGTGCGCCAGGCCGAAGCGCACGCGTGGTCGGAGGTCTGGCTTCCGGGCCGCGGCTGGACGCGCATCGACCCGACCGCCGCCGTCGCGCCCGAGCGCGTGTTCCAGCGCTCCGCCGACCCCACTGGACCAGGCGGCAGCACGATCGGCGAATTGTCCGATGTCGGCGACTGGATGCGCCGCGGCTGGAACGACCTCGTGCTGAAATTCAATGCTGCGCGCCAGGCATCGCTGTTCGCTTCGATCGGCCTTCCGAAAGCGGACAGCACCACGCTGACGATCGCGTTCGCGCTGGCGACCGGTTTCCTGCTCACGGTGGTCGCGCTGTTCCAGTTGCGCGACCGCGGGCCGCGACCGGATCCGTTGCTGCGCGCGTGGCTGCGCTTCACCGCACGGCTCGCGCGTGCCCGCCTGCGCAAGCTGACGCACGAACCCGCGATGGCTTATGCGAGGCGCATCTCCGCCTTGCTGCCGGAACAACGCGACGACGTGCTGTCGCTCAGCCAGCGTTTCGCCGACGCGCGGTACGCTCGCACGGGCATGGACGACCAGACCCGCCGCACGCTGATCCAGGCACTGCGCGCATTCCGGGTTCGGGTCCCCAGTCGGCGGAACCAGAATTGATCCGGAATGAAGGCAGATTGTTCGACCGGATCGATCCTCACCCTTCCCCCCGCTGACTGAGCGAGGGACATCGAATGGCCCTCAGCCGCGCCGAGGGCCGGACCAATAGGCACAGGAGTCGGTCATGCGCACACCCACGCTGGAACCTGAGACGCAGCGCCAAGGCCAGGCGCCGCATCGGCGATCGAAGCTTCCTGGCTTCCGTGCAGGCGTCGTCGCAATGCCGCTGCTGATCGCGCTCGGGGGCTGCGTTTCGGTTCCCAAGCCGCTGCAGGGCAATTTCGCGCCACTCGATCCGGTGGCGGCAACCCAGCGCGACGCGACCGGCGAGATGGTGCGCTGGGGCGGGACGATCGCGGTCGTCGAGCCGCTGGCGGGGCAGACCTGCTTCCAGCTGGTCGGCCGTCCGCTCGGCGACACCGCCCGCCCGACCATGAGCGACCGCGCCGAAGGCCGTTTCCTCGCCTGCCGGCGGGGTTTCTACGAGCCGCAGGTGTTCGCCCTGGGCCGCAGCCTCACGATCACCGGCCGCGTGGTCGGCTACGAAACGCGCAGGGTCGGCGAATACGATTATCGCCAGCCGAAGGTCGCCGCCGATGTGATCTATCTGTGGCCGGAGCGGCGCGACGTGGACGTCTATTACGCACCCTCGCCATGGTGGCGCTGGTAAGCCGAACCGCGCTTCAGCCGAATGGCGAACGCAGCGGTGCGCCGCCGAGCAGGTGCAGGTGGACGTGGAATACGGTCTGCCCGCCGTCGTCATTGCAGTTGAACACCGTGCGATAGCCGCTCTCGGCGAAGCCCTCGCGCTTCGCGTACGCCGCCGCCGCGAGCACGAGCTTGCCGACGAGTTCGGCATCGCCTGGCCCGAGATCGTTGAGCGTGGCGATCGACTTGCGCGGCACGAACAGCACGTGCACCGGCGCCTGCGGATGGATGTCGCGGAACGCGACGACATCCGCGTCCTCGTAAACGATATCGGCCGGGATCTCGCGTCGGATGATCTTGTCGAACAGGGTGTCGGTCATGGGTGTTTCCTCGTGCTAGCCGACCAGCTCGATATCCGCCTGCCTGGCGGTCACGTTGAAGCCCGAATCGATTTCGACCACGAACACGACCTCGGGCTCGAGTTGTTCGATCGCGACGAGCGAACCGACATTGCCGGTGTGTTCGCCGGCGAGGATGGTCACCAGGTCGTCGTGGGCGAAGTGCACGCCTTCGACCGGATTGCCGGCGCGCCATGCGGCCTGGAGTTCAGCGGAAAGAATTGCCATGTCAGTTGGGAACCTCGCTGCGCGATCCGAACGCATGCGCTAGCGTACCGCGATCGATGTACTCGAGTTCGCCCCCGAGCGGAACGCCGTGGGCAATGCGGCTGGGCTGGACCTGGTGCTGGCGCGCGAGTTGGGCGAGGTAGTGCGCGGTCGCCTCGCCTTCCACGGTCGGATTCGTCGCGATGATCAACTCGCGCACCGTCCCTTCGGCCATGCGCGCGGCGAGGCGTTCCAAGCCGAGTTCGCGCGGACCGATGCCGTCCAGCGGCGAAAGCCGGCCCTGCAGGACGAAATACAGGCCGCGATAGCCGGTCGCCTGTTCGATCGCGAGCCGGTCCGCCGGCGATTCGACCGCGCACAGCAACGCGGCGTCGCGCGTCGGGCTCGCGCAGATCGCGCACAGTTCGGTCTGGCTGAAATCGCGGCAGCGCGCGCAGTGGCCGACCTTCTCCATCGCTTCCGCAAGCCGCTCGCCGAGCCGACGCCCGCCATCGCGATCGCGTTCGAGCAGGTGGTAGGCCATGCGTTGCGCCGACTTCTGGCCCACGCCGGGAAGGCAGCGCAGCGCCTCGATCAACTGTTCCAGCAGCGGTGTCGCGCTCAGAATCCCATCCCCGCAGGCAGCTGCATGCCGCCCGTCGCGGCCGACGTGCGCTTGCGCGCTTCTTCGTTGGCATTGGCCACCGCATCGTTGAACGCGGCCGCGACCAGGTCCTCGAGCATGTCGGCATCGTCGAGCACGGCAGGATCGATGCGCACGCGCCGGCATTCCATCTTGCCGGTGATGGTGACGGCGACCATGCCGCCGCCGGACTGGCCGCCTACTTCGAGCACGGCGAGTTCTTCCTGCACGCGCTTGAGGTTGTCCTGCACGCGCTGGGCCTGCTGCATGAGTTGGGCGATGTCTGGGCGCATGGATCGGTTCTCTTCCTGGATGGCTGGGCGCTCAGGAACGTTGAGCGCATCCAAAGGTGGGGACGATACGGACAATCAATTCACGATCATTCCGGATCAATGGGTCGGATCGAATCGGGCACGAGTTTCGCGCCGTACTGCTGCATGTAACGCTGCACCGACGGATTCTCGAGGAACGCGCGCTCCGCATTTCCCTGGCGCTCGTCGCGCTGGCGCGCATTGCGTGCGTGCAGGCTGTCGCCTTCGACCGCGGCCGCCGCAAACGCGATGCGGGTGGGCCTTCCGAGCGCGGGCATGAGCGCGTCCGCAAGCTTGGCGACCAGAGTGTCGGTGCGCAGGTGCTCGAAGCCATCCGGCAATGCGAGCGTGAGGAGTCCTTCGGCATGTCCGGCGAACGTCGCATGCGCCGCCAGGTCGCGCACCGGGCCTTTCAATCCCGCATCGGCGATCAATGCGAGCCAGTCGTCGGCGTCGCGCAATCCGCGCGTTGCAGCGGTCGGCTTCGCGGCCACCACGATGTCGTCGGTCGATTCGGCGAAACTCGCCGCATGCCCGACTTGCGGAATCGCAGGCTCGCGCACCGGGCTCGCGATACGCGGCGCCGGCGGCGCGGCGGAGACAGGATCGCGGTCGGACGTGCGCAGATTGCGTTGGCTGGAATCGGCAGCTTGCCTGGCCGGCGGCGGCGCAACACGTCGCGGCGCGGCCTCCCCGGCTGTCTCCCCGGCAACAGCACCCGCCGGGCGAAACGCGAGCATGCGCAGCAACGCCATCTCGAACCCGGCGCGCTGGCTTGGCGCTAGCGCGAGGTCGCGACGCCCGCCGATCGCCATCTGGTACCAGAGTTGCACGAGTTCGGGACTCAGCCGTGCGGCCAATGCGGCGACGTCCACCAGGTTGGAATCGGCTTCGTCGTCCGCTGCGCCCGGCACGAGTTGCTGCAACTGGATGCGATGCAGGGTCGCGGCGACATCATCGAGCACCTGGCCGAAGTCCGGCGAGAAACCCGCGAGCGCATCGACTTCGCGCATCAAGGCCATGCCATCGGCATCGGCGAGCGCGTCGAGCAAGGCGCCGACACGCGCATGGTCGACGGTGCCGAGCATCGCGCGCACGCCGGCTTCGTCGAGGGCGCCAGCGGTGTATGCGATCGCCTGGTCGAGCAGCGACAGCCCGTCGCGCAGGCTGCCATCCGCGCCACGCGCGAGCAGGGCCAGGGCGCCAGCTTCGGCGGGCATGCCTTCGGCGGCGAGGATCTTCTCCATCTGCCCGCGTATCTGCGGCTCGTCGAGGCGCTTGAGGTTGAACTGCAGGCAGCGCGACAGCACGGTGACCGGCAGCTTCTGCGGGTCGGTCGTCGCGAGCAGGAACTTCACGTGCGGCGGCGGTTCCTCCAGCGTCTTGAGCAGCGCATTGAACGCCGGCTTCGACAGCATGTGCACTTCGTCGATGAGGTAGACCTTGGTGCGTCCGCGCGACGGCATGTACTGCGCGTTCTCGATCACCTCACGCACGTCGTCGACGCCGGTGTTGGACGCGGCATCGATCTCGAGCAGGTCGACGAAGCGCCCCGCATCGATGTCGAGGCAGGTCGCGCATTCGCCGCAGGGTTCGGCGCCCTGCCCGCGTTCGCAATTCAGGCTTTTCGCGAAGATCCGTGCGATGGTCGTCTTGCCGACGCCGCGCGTGCCGGTGAACAGGAACGCGTGGTGCACGCGGCCGGACGTGAGCGCATTGGTCAGCGCACGCACCACGTGCGTTTGCCCGACCAGTTCGACGAAGCGCCGGGGGCGCCATTTGCGGGCAAGCACGAGATAGGACATTCCCGTATTGTGCCTACCCGGCCGGGTGCGGCCAAGCGACGCGTCCCCGCTTCTTGCTGCGGCAGCGCCCGCCCGGTATGCTTTGCGGTCTTCGCGGACAGGCATGGAGCCTTTCGCGGGAAATCCGGAGAGGTGTCCGAGTGGTTGAAGGAGCACGCCTGGAAAGTGTGTAAGCGGCTAAACCCCGCTTCGAGGGTTCGAATCCCTCTCTCTCCGCCACAATGCAGCACCGTTCCACAAGTCGGTTCCAATGAACCGCATCGCTCAATGGCGGCCCCGTCGGCGCCCTCGCGACGATAGCTTGCAAACCCCGCCAGGTCCGGAAGGAAGCAACGGTAGTGAGTGATTCGGGCGCCGGGGTGTCGCTGGCGGGGCTGCCACCCTTTCTTGATCCACAATCCCTTCGCGATGATTCGCGGGCCGGGCGCGCTGGCGGGGCTGCCACCCTTTCTTTCTTGATCCACCATCCGTCCGTGATGATTCGCGGGCCGGGCGCGCTGGCGGGGCTGCCACCCTCTCGCGCTACTGCAGTGCGTGCAAGTCCTGCGCACCGCGCCAGGATTTGCGAGCATGTCGGCACCCCCGCATCGGTGTCGGCATCGCCTTGAACAACCTCCGCACCCTGCTCCGCGCCGATCCATCCGCCGCTCTCGAAGCCGCGCGGCAGCTCGACGCCAGCGGGGAAACGCCTGCCGGCGAAACCGCATTCGTCATCGGCGCCGCGCTGCATGCGCTCGCGCGCGATGCCGAGGCGGAAGATTCGCTGCGCGAAGCGTTGCGACGGAATCCCGGGCACCGCGCCGCGGGCGTCGCACTCGCGCACCTGCAGCGTAACCAGGGACGCTACCTCGCAGCCGTGGCCACGATCGAGGCGCTGGTCGCGGCGGTCCCCGCAGATCGCGCATTCGCATTGCATGCGATCGGCTTCCTGCGCGACAGTCGGCAGCCCGCCGAGGCGGAACGCATCTGGCGATCGACCCTGCAGGATGCCAATCCGGATCCGGAAGCGAGCTACGTCGGCGGCGAAGTCGCGATGATGCTCGGGGATTTCGCAGCGGCGCGCGTGCGTTTCGATCGCTGCCTAGCGCTCGATCCGGTCCATCCTGGCGCGATCCATGGGCGCGCGATCTCCGCACCGCTGTCGCGCATCGATGCCTTCGCCGCGCACCTCGAACGGCTCGCGGACGAACGCGCGCGCTTGCCCGAAGACGTCCGGATCGTGCTGGATTTCGCGCTGGGCAAGCTCGCAATGGATGACCGCGACATGTCCGCCGCGTTTGCGCATTTCGACCGGGCCAATGCAGCGCGGCGGCGGCAGATGCAATGGAATCGCAAGGACCCGGGCTTGCCCGCATCGCGTGCGCGCGGCCCTTCGAACGAGCGACGCGGCGAGGGGATCGTGTTCATCGTCGGCATGCCGCGCTCCGGCACGACCCTGCTCGCGTCGCGGCTCGGCCAGCATCCGGACATCGCCGAGCGTGGCGAACTGCCGTGGCTGGGCATGCTCGAAGCATCCGCGATCGATGCAGACGCCTACCTGCGCCACCTGCACCAGGACGACGCTCCGCGCACGCGCTACCTCGACAAGAATCCGCTGAATTTCCGCCATCTGCATACCGTAGCCCGGGAATTTCCGCGCGCGCGCGTACTGCATTGCCGGCGCGACCCGCGCGACACTGCGGTGTCCTGCTACACCCAATATTTCGCCCATCCGGACATGGCATGGAGCTCGTCCTGGGAAGACATCATCGAATTCCAGCGACGCTATCGCGCGGCGATCGAACGACGCCCACCGGACATCGCGTGGCTCGATATCGACTACGCAGGACTGGTCGCCGAACCGGAACAGACCCTGCGACGCGCGATCGCATTCCTGGCACTGGACTGGGACGCGCGCGTGCTTGCGACGCCGGCGCGCGGCTCGATCGGCACCGCGAGCGTGTGGCAGGCGCGGCAACCGCTGCACGATCGATCGATCGGACGCTGGCGCGCGGCGGCGGCATACGCTGCGCCCCTGATCGCCGCATATGGCGATGGCGATGAACCGCGCGACTGGATGTAGGCGTCGCGGCGAACGCACCGGCCGCGCGCCACCGTCAGGGTGCGGGCGCCTGTTGTTCCGGACCTGTGTTCAACGCCGGTTTTCCGGACGCGCGCAACGACGCGTTGAGCGCGGCCACGTCCTCGGACTTCAGGCGTTGCCATTCGGACAGCGCTCTTTCCAGCATCGGCATCGCCGCCGCATAGCCCGTGCGCGCATCCGGCGACGGCGCTGCGTCGGCGACATCGGCTGAAGAGGCGAGCTTGCCCAGGGCTCCATTGAGGAAGGCGAACGACTTCGTGCTCTTCGGCGGCATCGCCCATGCGTTGTTCGGATTCGGCGCATCGACGATGCCGGCGATGCCGACGACTTTCGCATCGAGCTTCCCATAGGCATCGGCGAATGCCGGATCGGGCTTCTTCGCCGCGGCGAGCAACGCGCCATGCAGCTGCCCGGCCTCGGCCTGCGCCGAGGCCAGCCCGGCCTGCGCTGCCTCCACCATGCGCGCGAATGCGAATTGCCGCGCGTACGCCTCGGCCGGCAAGTCGACGCGTGGATCGGGCGCGACCTTCAGCGGCTGGCGATATGTCTTGCCATCGGCCATCAACTCGACGGTGTAATCGCCAGGCGGCGCCCACACGCCATCCGCGTACGCGTCGCCGTCGGCGAGCGCGGGCAAGGCCGGGTAGCGCAGCGGCCAGATGAAACGATGCAGGCCCGGCGAAGTCACGAGCACGGAAGGCGTGACGAACCATTCCGGCGCCGTGCCTGCGCTCGCGACATCGTGCTTCGGCGCCGCATCGGCGCTGGAATAATGCCGCACGACCTGCCCGCTCGCGTCGAGGATCGTCAGCTGCACGGGCTGGCTCGCTGAAGTCGCGAGCATGTAGTCGATGCGCGCGCCGAACGGCGGATTCACCGACGTCGGCTCGTCCTTCGGCAGCGGCGTGCCGGTGAAACCGGCCGAGCGCACGTGGATCGCGACCGATGGCGCGAACAATCGCGTCGTGCCGCGCGACAGGTCCGCATCCATCTGCCGCAACGGCGCGAGGTCGTCGAGGATCCAGAACCCGCGTCCATGCGTCGCGATCACGAGGTCGTCGCCATGCACGTCGATGTCGCGTACCGACGTGCGCGGCAGGTTCATCTGCAACGATTGCCAATGCGCGCCGTCGTCGAACGAGGCGTAGATGCCGAGTTCCGTCGCCGCATACAGCAGCCCGCGCCGCTTCGGATCCTCGCGCACCGCATTGACGAAATCGCCGTCGCGGATACCGGCGACGATCGACTGCCAGGTCCTGCCGCCGTCGTGCGTGCGCCAGATGTACGGCTTGCGATCGTCGAGACGATGCCGGTCGATCGCCGCGTACGCGGTATCCGCATCGAAATGCGAGGCTTCAATGATGCCGACCTTGGACCACGCCGTGAGCTGCGGCGGGGTGACGTTGTCCCAGTGCGCGCCCTCGTCGCGGCTGCGCCAGATGAGCCCATCGTCG
>JBBQHA010000078.1:0-15226 GCA_038323475.1 Lysobacterales bacterium | reverse complement strand
CTCGGCCACTTCGGCGCGAAGCTGCAGCGGTCGACCGACCAGGGCCGCACCTGGCTCGAATGCGCGGTGCCGGCGTATGCCGAAGGCGACGAAGTCGTCACCGGCGACGGCAAGCCGCCGCAGCCCGCTGCGCTGAAACTGATCTGGTCGCTGGAAGCGGGCGGCGCGGCCGAGCCCGGACGGCTCTGGGCCGGCACGATTCCGGGCGGGCTGTTCCGTTCCGACGACTTTGGCGCGAGCTGGGAACTCGTGCGTGGCCTGTGGGACCGGCCTGAACGGCAGGGATGGTTCGGTGGCGGATACGACATGCCGGGCATCCATTCGGTCTGCGTCGATCCGCGCGATCCGCGTTGCGTGCGCGTCGCGATCTCGACCGGCGGCGTGTGGCGCAGCGATGATGGCGGCGACACGTGGGAGCAGACCGCGCACGGGATGTTCGCCGCCTACATGCCCGAGGACCGGAAGTTCGAGCCGAATGCGCAGGACGTTCATCGCATCGTGCAATGCCGCGCGACGCCGGATGCGTTCTGGGCGCAGCACCACAACGGCGTGTTCCGCAGCACGACCGGCGGCGGCGATTGGAAGGAAGTCGCGAACGTGTTGCCGTCGGTATTCGGCTTCGGCGTCGCAGTGCATCCGTGCGATCCGGACACGGCATGGTTCGTGCCTGCGGCGAAGGACGAAAAGCGCATTCCGATGGGCGGAATGGTCGTCGTCGCGCGCACCCGCGATGGCGGCAAGTCGTTCGACGTCCTCCGCGACGGATTGCCGCAACAGGATGCGTACGACCTCGTGTACCGGCACGCGCTGGCGGTCGATGCGAACGGCGATCGCCTCGCATTCGGGTCGACGACGGGCGGGGTATGGATCACCGAAAACCAGGGCGACCACTGGCAGGAACTGCCCGCGCGCCTGCCGCCAGTGCATGCGGTGACCTTCGCGAACGGCTAGGCGCGTCCCGGCATGCTGTGCATCCGCGGCTGAACGCCCGCAACGCCATCGTTGAATTCGACCGATGGCAGGGCGTAGGCTCGCATGGTCACGTCGACATCCATCGGAAGGAGAAGTCATGGCTACCAGCAAACCATCCACTGCCGGCAAGGGCGCCAAGGCGACGAACAAGCCGCCGGAACCCGCCAGCAAGACCACCGCAAAGAAAGCCGCACCAGCCAAGCCCGCCGCGAAGACTGCCGCGGCAAAGCCGGCGCCTGCCGCAAGCAAGAAGCCGGCAGCGGCGGCGCGCGCAAAGTCGATCACGTCCGAACAGGCCATGGCGAATACCCGTGCGTTGCTCAAGGCCAAGAACGACAAGGCCCGGCAGCCGCGAAACTATCCGACTGGCGATGCAGGGCCGCCCGGATCGCATGGTGCGCACGGCGTCGACGCACCGCAGTCTGAAACCGCACCGACCGAGCGATTGACGCAAGCGATCCACGGGCATGCCTACGCCACCGAAACCGGCGACGAGTCCAAGCGCGGCCAGAACTGAACATGTCTGGGTGACCGGTGTACGCGCGAACAGCCGCCGCGCAGGTCGCGTGTGGCGTGGCAGGCGTAGTCCGGGCTAGAACAGGAAGCGCAGGCTGAATTGCAGTTGTTCGTCGAGCTGGTGCGGCGGAATGCCTTGCTGGGTGCGCTGGTCGCGCGTGCTGTCGATGCGCAACCATTCGCCGGTCAAGCGCAGGCGCTCGTTCGGCCGCCAGTTCAGCGCGGCGGTGATGGCATGGCCGTGTTCGCTGAGCGGATCGGACAGGAAATCCGGGAGCTGGTGCAGGCTGAACAGGTCGACCCGCAGCGCCGGTCGCCATGCGCCGCGATCCCAGCCGGCGAGGACAAAACCGGCGTGCAGTTTCGTATCCAGGTAGAGGCCCGGCGCGGGTTCGAATGCGGTGCTGCCGTCCAGTGCCTGTGCGATCAGGACGAGATCGCCGATCCGGGTCTGCGCACCGAGACTCCAGAAGCGGGTGTGCCACGCGAACACTTCGCGCGCGCGGTAGTGTTCGTAGGCGGTTGGATCGGCGCGGTTGTCGTAGCGCAGCAGCGCGATCTTTCCGTAGGTGGGCGATTCCCAACCCAGGTGCGCATACCAGCCGATGCGGTGGTCGATCTCGTCGAATGGACGGTAGCCGATCGGCGCGGGCGTATCGGTCAGCGGCGCGAACGCGTCGGGCTCGCGCAGGCTGCTGCTCAATCCGGATGTCAGGTCGCCCAGCGACCAGCCGCGCGTCGCGATGAGTTCTCCGGCCGGATCGTTGCTGACGAATGCGGCCGCACCGCCTGCGAACGTGCCGGCGCTGCCGCGATGCTCGAAGCGGTACTCGGCGCCGATCGTGCGCAGTTCTTCGCCGACCCAGCTGTCGATCGCGGACGGTGTGAGCGTCCACGGACTTGTCCAGCCGACATTGTCGTTCTCGAGCGAGACCGGCGGAAAGAATGCGCCGAGCTTCGCCGACCAGCGCCACGGCGTGAGCGATACGGGCCGATAACGGACGTACGCGTCGAGCACATCGAGTCGGCTGTGTTCGCCGGTCGGGTACTGGACCTCGGCGACCGCCACCAGCGCCGCCGTCGGATGCCATGTCGCCGCGAGCACCGCGCCGCCGAACTTGGCGGCGACGCCACCACCCCCTCCATGGCGCGATTTGCCGAGCCCTCCGTCGGTCCATCCGGTTTCGTCGGCGGGCAGCACGAAGCGCAAGTCGACATAGCCATGCAACTCGACATCCTGCGCATGCAGGTCGCACGGCGACAGCGCAAACAGCACGCATGCCGCTGCGACTGCGGATGGCGAAAATGACGGTCGCATGGCGGGCAGGTCGTTCATCGCGTCGCAGTACCTGCCGCCAGGAAGTCGTCGAAGGCCGCATGCGGCAACGCCCTGGCGATCAGGTACCCCTGCGCATGATCGCAGCCGATTCCGGCAAGATAGTCGAGCACGCGGGTGTCGTCGACGCCCTCGGCGGTCACCCGATAGCCCAGGTTGTGGCCGAGTTCGACGATCGTGCGCACGATCGTCTGGTCTGCGCGCGCTTCGGTCAAATGGTCGATGAAGGTCTTGTCGATCTTCAGTTCGCGTACCGGCAGCCGGCGCAGGTAGGCGAACGACGACTGGCCCACGCCGAAATCGTCGATCGCCAGGTCGATGCCCTGGTCGGCGAGTCGCCGCAGCACGTCGATCGCCGCGTCGGGCTTGCCCATGATCGCGCTCTCGGTGACTTCGAGCACGATGCGTTCGGGCGACACGCCATGGATCGCGAGCAGGTCGACGACGCGGCGCGGCAGGTCGGTGTCGTCGAGGTCGCGCGCCGACACGTTGATCGACACGCGGATCGCGCGATCCGTCGTACTCCATCGCTTCGCCTGCTCGATCCCGGCCGCCAGCGCCCAGCGCGTCAGTCGGCGGATGTTGCCGGTTTCCTCGGCGAGCGCGATGAAGGCGTCGGGCGGCACCATGCCGAGGCTCGGATGCTTCCAGCGCACCAGGCCTTCGGCGCCATCGATGAGGCCGCTCGCAAGGTTGAGCTTGGGCTGGTAATGCAGTTCGAGGCAGCCATGGTCGAGCGCATCGCGCAGGTCGCCCATCAGCGACAGGCGCTCCGGTCGATGCGGATCGGTCGCGGGGTCGTACACCACGATCGGCTCCTCGGAGCCGAGCGCGGCGAGCAACGCGACTTCGGCGCGGCGGAGCAGGGTGCTCGCTTCGCCGCCATGCGTCGGCGACAAGGCGATGCCGACGGCGGGCGCAAGGTCGAGCGCGAGGTCGGATTCGCGGTACGGTTCGGCAAGCGCATCGACGATCCGGAACGCCGCGGCGATCGCCTCGGACTTGCCGCTGGCCGGCAGGAAGATCGAGAACTGGGTGTCGGTCGCGCGTGCGATGAGGCCGCCGCCAGCCGGCCGGCGCAGGCGCTCGCCGGCGTCGCGCATCAGCCGATCGCACACGGCGTGGCCCATCGTCTTGATGATCTCCGGCACGCGGCTGAGTCCGACCATCAACAGCGCGGCATGGGCGCCGGGATGCGCTGCGAGCTCGGCCTGGATCAGCGACTCGGTGGCGGTGCGGTTCGCGAGCCCGGTCACCTGGTCGTGGCCGGCCTGATAGAGGATCTGCGCCTCGCGTTCGCGGATCGACTGCGCCATGTTGGAGAACGCGGTCGCGAGTTCGCCGAGTTCGTCGCCGCGCGCGATGGTCTGCGGCGGGCTGTAGTCGCCGGCTTCGATGCGCCGCGCGGAAGCGGCGAGCTGCTCGACCGGGCGCGAGACGCCGCGCGCGATCAGCCATGCGCCGATCAATCCGACCGCGAGTCCGAGCGTGAGCAATCCCGCCCACGCCATGCCGACCGAACGGTAGGGACTCAGCGCTTCGTCGACCGAATAGCCGAGCACCGCCGCGACCGGCGCGCTCTGCGATGAATGATTGAGCGGGACAGCCTGGGCGACGAATTCGCGCCCCTGCACGTCGATCAGGACGGGCTTCGTCGAGAGCGTGCCGCCGTGCGTGGCCAATTGCGCGGTCAAGGCGACGCTTTCGCTGCCGCGCGCGACGACGGTCCAGCTTGCATCCTTCGACAGCGTCGCAAGCTCGATGGTCTTGGGCAGCGCCGACAGCGATTGCATTCGCGCGAGCAGCGGGTCATCGATCGGGATCGCCGCCGCGATGAGCCCCACCAGGTTCGGCGCGAACACCGGCACCACGACCATCCAGTACGCATGCCCGCGCCAGGCGACGACTGCTGCCGCAGGACGTTCGTAACCGCGTCCGACGAGGTCGCTGTAGGGGAATTTCGACTGTGCGGGATAGGCCCCAAGCGTATCGACCTCGATCCGTCCGTCCGTGTCGAGCAGCAGCATCTGCGTCGCGCCGACGCGATGCCCGTGGTTGCGCAGCGCCGATAGCATCGTGGCTTCGTCGTGCTGGGCGATCGCCGAGCGCAATGCGTAGTCGAGCGCCATGACCTGCACGCTCGCGGCGACACGTTCGGAGATGTCGTCGAGCTGGCGCGCGAACGCGGTGGACGCCACGCCGAGCTGGCGCTGTCCTTCGCCGATCAGTTCGTGCCGGGTGACTTCGTAGACGAGCACCGCCGTCAGCCCCTGCACGGCGACAAGGGCGGCGACGAAGAACGATGCAAGTCGGAAGCGAAAGCCCATCGGCAGCCCCGGTCCAGGATCAGTAGCGCGTGTGTTCCCGGTCGAACTCGCGGCGCGAATCCGGCAGCAACTGCAGGTTGAACGTCAATGTCCTGGATTCGGTCGCGCCGATCAGGGTCGTCGACTGCGCGAGGTCGGGCTTGTTCGGACGCAGCCGCGGCTGCCACACGCGCACGTCGTAGGCGCCGGCGGGAAGATCGCGGAACACGACCAGTCCGTCCGCGCCGGAATGCGCGATCCATGGCGCGTCCGACACGTACAGGTAGGTGATCATCTGGTCGTGGATGTTGCAACCGACCGCGATCACGCCGCTCTTGTCCAGCGCGATCGGCGGCGAACTCTCGCCGGGCACGATCACGAACTCGAAGGACTTCACCGGCGAGAACGAGTACACGTGGTGCCGCGTCTTGTCGCTGTTGCGGAACACCACCTTGTCGCCCGGGTGAAAGATCTCGATGTAGGGAGCGAACATCAGGTTCTTCTGATCGATCGTTCTGGTGGCGGACGCGACCTGCGGTGCTGTTTTCCGGTTCTTCGCATCGCCTTGCGGCAGCACGGTCACGACCGCATCCGCGACCGCTTTCCCGTGGTCGTCGGCGATGCGGACGTTCAGGTCGGCGGCGCTGGCCGTGGCGGCGGCCAAGGCCAGCAAGGTCGCGATGAACCAGTCTTTCATGCGCATTGTCTGCTGCCCCTGTATCCGGGCCGGAGGTCTTGTGGTCCGGTCGTGACCGACGCCACTGTAACGCCAGCGCCGGACTCAGAGGTTGACGACGATCAAGCGGACCACGTCGCCCACGAAGTCTTCCGGATAGCCGGCTTCCCTGAGATGCCACTGCAGCGTGTTGACGAGCTTGGCCCGCTTGTAGAAATTGAGCTTGTTGTTCTTGCTGAAAGCCTTCGCATCCCGGACGAGGCGCTCGAGCTTCTGCATGCTCCTTGCGGCCTTCTTGCGGTTGCGTTCGTGCGTGCCCACGGGCATGAGCCTCACGATCTCGGCGGACGCCGTGTTGGCGAAATCGACGACCGCGCGCGTATCCAGCCAGCCGAGTACCATGGATTCCCCTTGTAGCCGGATGCGGGAAGCGTCGATGAGCATTCTAAGTCGTTTGTTGGGAGGCCCCGGAAAGGACGGCTCCCTGCCTGCATCGGAAGCCGCGCCGCCGATCGATCCGCCATCGAAATCCGATCCGCCAGCGGAAGCGCGCGAGGATGCCGACCGCCTGGTCGTTCGCGGCCAGGGCCTGGAAGACGTCGGGAATTTCGCCGCGGCCGAGACCTGCTATCGCGATGCGGTCGCGGCCGCGCCGTCGTATCCGCGCGCCCACATCAACCTCGGCAACGCGCTGCAGAAGCTCGGTCGACTCGACGAAGCCGCCGCTACGCAGCGTACCGCACTGCGGTTCGACCCCGACCATTTTGGCGCCCACTTCAACCTCGGCGCGGTGCTGCTCGAACTCCACGAAACGGAGGATGCGAAAGCGCACCTCGAGCGCGTGCTCGAACTGAACCCCGGGATGGCCGACGCGGCGATACTGCTCGCCGACGCATACGAGGCGGAAGGAAACCTGCCAGGCGCCCGCCGGCAACTCGAACGCGCCCTGGCGATCGATCCGGGTCACGCCGGAGCGGCGGCGAATCTTGGGGTCATGCTGCTGGAGACGGGGGACGTCGACGCCGCCACGAAATCGCTGCGCGATGCATTGCGGGCCGATCCGGATTCCGTGCCCGCGCTGATGGGGATCGCGCGAATTGATGTGCGGCGCGGGCGGGCAGACCTGGCGGACGCCCCCTACCGCCATGCGCTTCGCGTGGATCCTTCCGACCCGTTGCTGTGGAGTTCGTTCCTGTTTTCGCTGAACCTGCGCGATGACCTCGATGCGCAGGCGGTGGCGCGCGAGCATTTCGCGTTCGGAAGGATCTTCGAGGGGCCGAGGCCCGCGAAGGCTCCCGAAAAATCCGGCAGGCCGCGCATCCGCGTGGGCTACGTCTCCGCCGACCTGATGAAACATCCGATGGCCGTGTTCATGCTGCCCGTCCTGAAGTCCCACGATCGCGCGGCGTTCGAGACGATCTGCTACTCGAACAGCCATGTCGACGATGAGCTCACGAGCGAATTGCGCGAGGCGTCCGACCGGTGGCGATGGATCGCCGGTCTGGACGATGCAACCGTCGCCGACCTGGTCCGCGCCGATGGCATCGACGTGCTGGTGGATCTCTCGGGACATACGGCCCACAACCGTCTCGGCGTGTTCGCGCGCAAGCCAGCGCCGGTGCAGGCGACCTGGCTGGGCTATCTCAACACGACCGGGCTGCGGGCGATGGATTACCGCATCTGCGACCGCTACACCGATCCCGAAGGTGAAGCCGAAACGCTCAGCACCGAGTCGCGCGCGCGCCTGCCCAACAGCCAGTGGTGCTATTCGCCGTACTACGAGATCCCCCTGCCTGAGCACGACGCGGGTCCGGATCGGCCGCTCGTGTTCGGTTCGTTCAACCAGTTCACCAAGGTCAACGACGCCTGTCTGGATCTGTGGTCGGCGATCCTGCGTGAACTGCCCGATTCGCAGTTGCGGGTGTATTGCGTTCCGTCGGGGATCGATGAGGACGAGTTCCTTGCCCGCCTGGAGCGGCGTGGCGTGCAGCGAGCCCGGGTGACGCTGCATGGCCGCCTCGGCGCACTCGACTATTTCGCCGCGATCGCCGACGCAGATATCGCGCTCGATCCGATCCCCTGCAACGGTGCGACGACCACCCTCGATACCCTGTGGATGGGCACGCCGGTGATCGGCATCCGCGGCAACCGCGCATACAGCCGTGGCAGCTACAGCATCCTGAGCGCCTCGGGCGTGACAGAGTTGATCGCGCAGAACGCGGCCGATTACGTCGCGATGAACATCCGTCTTGCGAAGGATACCGGCGGGCGAGTGGCCCTCAGCCGCTCGCTGCGGCCGCGCCTGCAGGCGTCGCCGGTGATGGACACGAAATCGTTCACCAGGGACCTGGAGTCGCTTTACCGCAGCATGCTCGATGCGCGTTGAGGAAACGCCTTCTCCCGATGGTGGTGGCATGCGACTGGCACCGGCCGCATGGATTGCGCTGGCATTGATCGCGGTGTCCGCCATCGGCATGTGGGTGGTCAAACGCTCGCATCCGGTCGGCGATCCCTGGAAGGCAGGCGCCGGTGGCTGGGGCGTGCCCGCAGCCGTCGCCGAACGCCACGCGCTGATCGAGGCCGAAGCGCACCGCCTTGCGGCCCATCCGTGGGCGGGCGAGTACTACAACGGCGATGGACTCGGCATGAATGTCGAACTGGCGATCGCGCCTGCCGCCGGCGTCGCGATCGCCGCGTACGGCGATACCGGCATGTACGCCGCGAATGCGGGAAGCCTCATTGTCCAGGCCGACGGCAACCTGGTATTCCACTTCGACCTGCCGGACCTGCCGAAGACCCGAACCGGGCAATTTCCCGATGCGCTGCACCCGGTCCGCTGGGGCCAGCGCCGCTATCTGATCCCGGAGTCCGAACTGGTCGATTTCGCGAACGCGCTGAACCGTGGGGAAGAGCCGCGTACGACCAGCAACGGCTGGTTTCTGATGGCGGTTGGCGACGAAACCAGACAAGTCGCCGGCATGCCCGATTTGCCGGACAATTTCCAGGCACTGGTTCGCCGGGAACCCCTGGCGAGCAAGGTCGTCGGCGTCGAGGCGTTGCCGCCCGCCAGGAAGAATGCGATGTATTGCGAGCGGCGCTATCGATTGACGATGGATCGCGGCCTGGACGATGGATTGGTCGTTGGCGCCGCGCTCGATGCGTCCCCTGCGATGGCTTCGGACACGCACTACAGGAGTTCGTCCGTCGTCGAATCCACCGCCCACAGTGCGATCGATGAAATGTCCTTCATCGACTACGGCTGCGCGCATCCCCCGGTCGTTCCCGCGATCGGGCGACTGTTGACCACGGGCTCCTACGATCCGGCGGCCGCAGCCAGGCGCATTGCCGAAGCGGCCGCGCGCTAGCAAGCCGGCCGACGCCTGCGGACAGAAGAATGCTGGCATCGCTGGCACGGGAGCTCGCCGGATCCGGCATGCCGCTGGCCTGCATCGCCGACCCGGCCAAGGTCGCCATCAAGCGATGCATGGGTGGTCAGCGGCCCCCCGATGCGCATGCGATCTTCCGGCGCGGGACGGTTGACGGAGGGGTTCAATGGCCCTTCGTGCGCGATGCCTCGCGTCTTTCGATCTGCACCGCCAACTCATCGATCATGCGATCCCAGTCGGGCGGCGCGTACGCCATTTCGTGCCGCAGCCGTTCCGATACGAGGCTGCGGTCGCACCTGAAATCTTCATCCGGGACGATATCGATCATCAGGCCGAGGCGATCGCGAAGCTTGCGAAGCAAAGTGTATTTATCGATGGGATCGCTGCCGATCTGATAGACCCCATGCAGTCCAGGGTGGTCGACCAGTATGCGTTCGACGAGCCGCGACATCTCCGCAGTGATGAAGCCGGTGAAGACCGCGTTCCGATAACCGCGGATAGGCCCCCGTTGCGCCAGGAACCATTCGACCAGGCTGCTCTTGTGCGACAGCTCCAACCCGACAATCGATGTCCGCAACGTCACGCATCCGGCATCGGCCACCTCCCCGAGGAACTTGCTGCGACCGTAAAGATCGTCCGCGTCGGCGAAATCGCTTTCGCAATACATTCCCTTCTTTCCGGAGAAGATGCAGTCGGTGCTGAAGTGGATCAAGCGCGCGCCGATGCCCTTGCAAAGCTGTGCCAGCCGGTGGGGCAGCAACGCGTTGACCTCCAGGCTCGCGACGACATCCTTCGACTCCGTCCTCTGCTTGACGATCCCCACGGCGTTCACGACCGCTGCCGGCATGACCCCGGTGATCGCTCTCGACAATGCCGAATCGTCGCGCACGTCCAGGTGATGGATCGCCCGATCGGGCAGACAGGCTCCGACCTGCAGATAGGCCTCCGCGCCGCCTTGAAACGTACCGATCACCTCATGGCGCGGACCAAGACTTTCGACGAGTTGATGCCCAAGCATTCCATTGGCGCCAAGCACAAGTATTTTCATTCCGGATCCTGCCGACTCGTCGATACGATGTTGAAGTCCCGCCGCGATCGCATGATCGACAGCACCTGCCAGCGCCCATCATCGCGCGTTGCTCCCGCGCCGGGCTGAGTCGACAACGCGTCGCGTATCGGCAAGATACGAAGCCCCCGCGGTTCTTCGAGCCACGGCCCGATGGAAGAGCACCAATGGCGCGTCGACGAATCCGGCCAAGCCCGGCGCCAGCATTTGCGCATCAGTCCGGCAAGATGACGGGCCGCCCGGCGACCAGGTCCCGGACGAAATCCAGCTTCATGAGCAGTTTCTTCATTCCATCCAGATCCAGCTGTTCGGTGTTGTGGGACGTGTAATCTTCGCTGCTCGAGATCCGGGTTTCACCCTGCTCAAGGTACTTGCTGTAATTGAGGTCGCGATGGTCCGGCTGGATGCGGAAATAGCGATCCGTCTCGTGCGCGAGAACCCTCTCTTCACGGCTGAGGAGGGTTTCATGGCGCTTTTCCCCGTGGCGGGTGCCGATGATGTCGATCCGATGCCCGGGCTTTCCGAGCAACTCGCACAGGGAGCGGGCCAACACCTCAAGCGTCGCCGCCGGCGCCTTTTGCACGAAGATGTCGCCACCCTTCCCATGCTCGAATGCGTACAGCACGAGGTCGACGGCGTCGTCCAGCGTCATCATGAAACGGGTCATCGAGGCATCCGTGATGGTCACCGGTCGACCGGCCTGGATTTGCTCGACGAAAAGGGGAATGACGGAGCCTCGCGACGCCATAACGTTTCCGTAGCGCGTTCCGCAAATGGTGGTGCGCGCCGAATCCACCGTGCGCGCCTTGGCGACGAAAACTTTTTCCATCATCGCCTTGGAAATCCCCATCGCGTTGATCGGGTAAACCGCCTTGTCGGTACTCAGGCAGATCACCTTGCGCACCCCGCATTGGATCGCCGCCTCCAGGACGTTCTCGGTCCCGAGGATGTTGGTCTTCACGGCTTCCATCGGGTGAAATTCGCAGGAAGGAACCTGCTTGAGCGCCGCAGCCTGGAATACATAGTCGGCGCCACGCATCACGTTCGTCACGGCCGCGGGGTCGCGCACGTCGCCGATGTGAAACTTCAACTTCGGGTCGCCATAGCGCTTGCGCATGTCGTCCTGCTTCTTTTCGTCGCGACTGAAGATGCGGATTTCGCGCACGCCCGTCTGCAGGAAGCGGCGGAGAACCGCGTTGCCGAACGAACCGGTTCCGCCCGTGATCAGTAGAACCTTGTCATCGAACATTCGATCTCCTTGGCATTCGTCTGACTGTACGACAGGATCGATCGCCTGCTCACCATGCGATGCAGCTGTCCATGGCCGGCGCGACATAGAGTTTATCGCCGGGCTTCACCGCGAACATGTCGTACCCCGCATCGATGTTGCGCACGACCCCATTCACGCGGAACACGCGCGGCGAATGCGGGTCGCTGACGTCGTTCGCGTAGCGGAAGAATTTGTCGCCAGGCTTTGTGGCCATGTCGACGCCGGCCAGGTCGAAACCCCAGCTTCCGTATTGCGGCGTGCCGCTGCTGGCGTCCGTCGCATGGGCCGAACCTGCGATCAGCGCGCTGGCGCAGAGCGCTGCAAGAATTCGATGGTTCATGACGACCTCGACCTATTCGGGAACCGCAGGAATCCTCGCATGTTTGCGCTGGCGCTGCCGTATGCCACAAGGCGGGACTGGCGATCGACGCAGGGGGAGGCGGCCGTCGCGAATCGCCCCGGCATTCGCGATACGCTGCGCGTGGAATGGCGATCCGGATGGAGGCTTGCGTGGCAACCGAAGATTTCTATTTCGACGATCTGCGCGTCGGACAGCGGTTCGAGACCGGCACGCACACGGTCACGGAGGCTGCCATCAAGGCGTTCGCGGCCGAATTCGATCCGCAGCCATTCCATCTCGACGATACGCTCGCGCGCGCCAGCATGTTCGGCGGGCTGGCCGCGAGCGGCTGGCACACGGCGGCGATCACGATGCGGCTGATGGTCGACCTCGGCATCCCGGCCGGTGGCTTGGTCGGCGCCGGCGGCGAGATCGCGTGGCCGCGGCCGACGCGTCCCGGCGACATCCTGCGGGTGGTGAGCGAGGTGCTGGAAGTCGTGCCATCGCGATCGCGCAACGACCGCGGCAGTGCGGTCATCCGCAACGAAACCCGCAACCAGCGCGACGAGGTCGTGCAGTCGTTCGTCGCGAAACTGATCGTGTTCAGGCGGCCGGCGGAGTGATCCGCGACGGCTCGCGCAGGTCGGTCAGGCCAACTGCCTGGCGGTGATTTCCGACGCGGGCGGCTGCGGCAACGCGTCGTCGGCGAGCACGACCCGGTTGCGGCCGCCGCGCTTGGCCGAATACAGCGCGGTGTCGGCGCGATGGAACAGGTCGTCGAGGTGATAGCCGGATGCGCGGCTTGCGCGCGCGATGCCGATGCTGAGGCTGAGTCCCGGCAATGGTGGATCGCACACTGTCGACTCCGCGACCACGGCGCGGCGGATGCCGTCGGCCAGGGCGGTGGTCTCGTCGAGGGTGCGGTCGGCGCAGGCGATCAGGAATTCATCGCCGCCGAAGCGTCCGAACAGGTCGTCGCTGTTGAGGAACTTGCGCACGAGCCCGGCCACGAGCTTCAGCGCCGCGTCGCCCGCAAGATGGCCCTGCTGGTCGTTGATCGACTTGAAGTGGTCGAGGTCGAACACGATCAGGTCGAGCGGGCGGCCGAACTTCGCAAGGTGGTCGAGCAGCGCGCGCAGTTCGTCGGCGAAGGCGCGCCGGTTGAGCGTCCCCGTCAGCGGATCGTTGATCGCGAGGTGGCGCAGGTGTTCGGATTCGCCCTGCAGGTTGCGGTTGACGTTCTGCAGCATGCGTTGATGGCGCGCGAGTTGTTCGGTCTCGCTTTCAAGGCGCAAGGTCTTGCGAAACGTCATGCTCAGCAGCAACAGCGCGATCGGGAGGGCCAGTGCGAGCAGCCAGAGCCAGCGCGGCATCGTGCCCTCCGCAGCGGGCTGGCGCTGATCGGCCGGTTGCGCGGCATTCGGTTTCGCGGCTGCGCTGGCTGGCGCGGGTCGCGGGAACTTCGGACTGGGCGCGGCATCGATCGCTGGCGGGACCGTATCGTTCGGCCAGCGCGGCTTGGCTTCTTCGACGGGGACGGGCGCCCGGTCGGGGTTGGTCGTTTGCACGTCCGGCACGGTCAGCACGATCGGCTGCACGACCGGCGACGGTGATGGGTAGGCGGGGACGACCTGGACGTCCGGCGCGGGAACGACCGCTGCAGGACCCGGGTATGGCGCCTGTTGTTGCTGTGGAGGCGGAGGCGGAGGCGGCGGCGGACGCGATTGTGCGTCGCGATCCGCGAACGGGTCGCGGGGCTCGTTCGGCGGTGGCGAAGGTGGCGGTTCCGGGCCGTGGTCCTGCGGTCCCTGCTGGCCGCCGCGCGGCGGCGGCGGTCCGCGCATGCCCTGTGCGGTAGCAGCATCGCTGCCGGCAGCGGCCATGCCCAGCAGCGCGATCAGGAGAAGGGTCGACCATCCACGCATGCGTCGTATCGTCCAAGCCGGGTGGAGCCATGCCGATCGAAGCGGGAACGCATCGGAGCGGGATGCGCCGACAGGAAACGGCGCCGCGGTGCCTACGATACGCCGACTGCGGTCCGCGCCACCAGCCGTTTCCGGAACTGTCCGTACAACAGCCACACGCTGGTGCAAGCTTGCAGGGTGACGGTAGCGACCGACAGGTACCAGAGATACTTGAGTTCGAATCCCGGCTGCATCGACCACAGCCATGCCGGAATGGCGTACGTGACCACGCGCGATCCACTGCTGAGCAGCGACGGCACGGTGTTGCCGAGGGCCTGGAACATGCCGGAGCAAGTGAAGATGATCCCGGATGCGACGAAGTTCCACGAAATGACGTGCAGGAATTCCGAGCCGACCGCGATCACCGCCGGGTCGGTGGTGAAGAAGTGGATGAACCATTCCGGATGCCATTGGCAGACCAGAGTCAGCACCAGCATGAGCAGGCTGCTCATCAATGCGGCCGAGCGGAAGGTGTCGCGCACGCGATCGTGATGGCCGGCGCCGACGTTCTGTCCGGCAATCGGCGCAGTCGCAAATGCGACCGCCATCGCCGGCAGGAAGATCGATTGCATGACGCGCGAACCGATCCCGTAACCGGCCTGGGCAGCCGAGCCGAAATCGCGGATGATGAAATAGACGACGCCGACGATCACGAACATCAGCGCGAACTCACCGCCCGCGGGCAGGCCGATCACGAGGATGCGCTTCCACACGTCGAGCCGTGCACGCATTTGTGAGCGGTCGAAGCCGATGTATTTTTCCATGCGCAGGAAATAGAACAGCAGCATCAGCACGCCGGCGGCGACTGCGACCGACGTCGCCATGCCGGCGCCGGCGACACCGAAGGGTTTGCCGGTGAGCCATCCCGCAATCAGCACGGGCGCAAGCAGGGCGTTGATGACGACCGTCGCCATCTGCACAAGCATGCCCGGCATGATGATGCCGGTGCCGCGCAGCGCCGATCCCATCGCTATGATCGCGAACTGCAGCGCCAGTCCCGGCAGGTACCAGTACAGATACGTCGTGCCGGCCTGCACCGTGCCAGCGTCAGCGCCCAGACGCTGCATGTAGGGCGCGGACACGGCATAGCCGAACGCCAGGGTGATGGCCGCGCACAGGGCGGCGATCAGCAGGCTTTGATTGAAGATGAGGTTCGCGTCGGCCTGGTCCTTGCGGCCGACCGCCTGTGCAATCAGCGCGACCGTGCCGACGCCGAGCATCTGGGTCAGCGCCATCACGATGAACGAGACATTGCCCGCCGATGCCACGCCAGCGATGGCGTCCTTGCCCAGCCGCGAGACGAAGTACAAGTCGACCAGCACGTAGAGCGCCTGGAACAGCATGCTCATCGCGATCGGCACGGCCATGCGGAAGACATGTTTCGGGATCGAACC
>JBBQHA010000077.1:0-15804 GCA_038323475.1 Lysobacterales bacterium | reverse complement strand
AACGAATGCCGCAGCCCGTGCGGGCTGACCAGGGCCGGATCGACGCCGGCGCACGCGGCCAGCGTCTTCAGCGTGGCCCAGAACTGCTGACGGCTGAGCGCCTCGCCGCGCGGACCGAGGAACAGCGGCAGCCGCGGCTGTTTGCCGGCGAAATGCGGACGCGCGACGTCGAGATAGCGCTGCAGCCAGTGCTGGGCTTCCTCGCCGAGCGGCACCAGCCGTTCCTTGCTGCCCTTGCCGGTCACCCGCACCACGCCCTGGCGCAGGTTCAAGCCTGCAGCCGGCAGCGACACCAGTTCGCTGACCCGCAGCCCGGTCGCATACATGAGTTCGAGCATCGCGCGGTCGCGCAAACCGGCCGGATCGTCGAGGTCCGGCGCACCCAGCAAGTCCTCGACCTGCGATTCGGACAGGGCCTTGGGCAGCGAACGCCCGAGCTTCGGCGCTTCGAGCAAGGCCGCCGGATCGACCGTGATCGCCCCGCGCCTCAGCAACTGGGCGTAGAACGCCCGCAACGTCGACAGCAGGCGCGCATTGCTGCGCGGGGCATAGTCGAGCCGGGCGCGCTCGGCGAGATAGTCGAACAGCGCGCCGCGGTCGGCGGATTCCAGCGCCTTGCCGCGCGTGTCCAGCCAGCGGGCCAAGCCGTCGAGGTCGCGGCGGTAACTGTCGAGCGTCTGCCGCGCCAGTCCCGACTCGGCCCAGAGCCGTTCGAGGAAGCCCGCGATCGCATCTGCATCGCGCGCGGAGGACGGCGGGAGCGACTGTGCGTGGCGACGGCGATCCGCTGGCGAGCTGGGTGGCATCGCACCAGCTTAGCCAGTGCAAGGCCGCGCCGGTATCCTGTCGAGCATGCAACAGTCTTCCGATGCGCCCGCACACACCCCCGAAACCGTCCGCACAGCCGAACCCGCCGACCTCGGCTGGCGGTTGATCGCGATGGTGTACGACCTGCTGCCGCTGATGGCGCTGTGGTTCACGGTCAGCGTGCTGGTCTATCTCGCCCACGGCCGCGCCGCAGTGCTTCCCTACAGCGCCGGTGCCTGGATCGAACTGATCCTGCTGTGGCTGGTGTCCGGCGCCTACATGGTGATTTCATGGCGCCGCGGCGGGCAGACGATCGGGATGCGCCCATGGCGCCTCAAGGTATTGGCTGTAGATGGGCGCCCGGCGACGCTGGGTGCGCTGGGTTTGCGCTATGCGGTGGCGACATTGTCGCTGCTGGTGGTCGGGCTGGGATTCGCGTGGGCGCTGTTCGACGACGAGCGTCGATGCTGGCACGACATCGCGGCGGGGACGCGGTTTGTGCGGATGGATCGGGCTGGGTGAGTGGTTTGTTCGATGGCAATGATCAACCGTTCGTGGTGAGCCTGTCGAACCTTGGGTGGAATCGAGGCCGTCTTGTCATCCCGAGCGCACAATTTTGTCATCCCGAACGCACCATTTGTCATCCCGAGCGCAGAGAGGGATCTGCCGCTGGCCCTGAATGCGCCGAGGGGCAAAGCGTTTCGCGCTGACGCGCGAGTTCATCGGTCTTGCTTGCCTACTGCGCCACAGGAGCAGCGCGAACGGCGAGGTCGGCCAGAAGGCCGGAGGCATGGATGCCGGGAGTCAGATTGACGAACCTGAAACAAGGCGCCCGGAGATCGCGCCTTTCGCTTCGCTCCAGGTTCGCGCATACCCGCGGGATTCGCCGACGGCACTTTGACTGCTACGCATCCCGCTCCGGAGTCAAAGCCCGGCCTGGGCCATCCATTGCTCCGACGTTCGGCGGAGTCCGCCGAACCGATGTGCCGACGGCGAAGGACGCGCTTCCTGCGCTCGGTTTTTCGTCTGCGCACGCGGACCCGGAGGACTGGATGTCCGAAAGGCGCGTAGCCCGGGCGCCGTCCTTTTGGTTACCTTTTCATGGGACAAGCAACGAACAGCGACCCGTCCACTGGAGCGGACGGAATGCCTTGCCCCGGATTTGAGAATCGCCCGTCATCCGCCTGCGGCACCTTCTGCGGCCTTCGCGCATGGCGCTCAGGAGTTCATCGTCGCGCGAACCGATGGTTCGCAAGCGCTTCTCTTCACCACCGTTCGCGGGGCGAAGGGAAACATCGGCGGCGACGCCAGTTAAACCCTCCGCGTGAAATACAACCGCGATGCAAGCAGCACCAAAATCGGCGGCGCCACGTGCGCGATCCACAGTGGCATGCGGTAGATCGTCGCCAGGTTCTGCGCCAGCCTTTGCATCAGGAAGAAACTCAGCCCGCACACGATCCCCGCGAACAGGCGCTTGCCGAAGCCGCCGCTGCGCAATTGCCCGAATGCGAACGGCAACGCCGCCAGGCACAGCGCGAGCACGTTGAGCGGATAGAACCAGCGCGCCCAGTAGGCGTTCTCGTAGTCGCTCGCGTCGACCGCGTTGCGGTGCATGTAGTCGATGTTGCGGCGCAGGGACGCGGTGGACTGGTAGCGCGGGTGTTCGACGCCGGCGAGCACGGTGTCGGGGCTCAGCCCGGACTTCCATTCCTGGGCCGGCAGCTTGCGCACGGTGACGCCGTTGTCGGCGAAATCGGTGCGACTGACGTCCAGCAGGGTCCATTCGCCCTGGCGGTACTGGGCTTTGTTCGCCTGGGTCAGGGCGAGCAGTTTGCCGTCCGGGTCGAACTGGAACAGCCGCAGGTTCGCGAGGTCGACCTCGTCGCCGTTGCCGCGCAGGCGTTTCGCACCGGCGCGGGCGTTGATGAACACGCTGCCGTCGCGCGCCCACAGGCCGGATCCCTGCGAGACCACCATCGAGTTCGACTTCGCCGAGACCGAGATCGATTCGGCGGTCTGCTCGCCCTTCGGACCGAGGGTTTCGGCGTTGATCATCATCAGCGCGGTCATCAGGGCCAACCCGGCCACCGCGCCCACGCAGATGCGCCAGCGCGAGATGCCGGCGGCGCGCAGCGCGGTCAGTTCGGAGGTCGCCGCGAGGCTGCCCAGCCCGAGCAGGCTGCCGATCAGCGCCGATGTCGGGAACAGTTCGTAGGCGCGGCGCGGCAGGGTGCAGATGATGAAGAGCACGACGTGGCCGATGCTGTAGCCGCCCTTGCCGAGGTCGTCGAGTTCCTTGGCGAAGTCCAGGATCGAGGCGAATGCGACCAGCACCGCCCAGACCATCAGCAGCGAGCCGAACACGGCCCGCACGACGAGCTGGTCGTGCAGCAGCGGACGCAACCTCATGCGCGCACCGCGCGTGCCCTGCGCAGGGCGCCATCGCGGCGCAGCAGCCACAGCGCCAGCAGCAGCATCGGCACGTGCAGCCACCACAGCCCGAGCCATGGCGGCATCTTGCCCAGCGCCATCCAGCCGCGGCCGACCAGCATCAGTGCGGTGTAGTTCACATACACCGCCAGCGCGAGCATCAGCAAACCATAGCGCGGCTGGCGCGGCTCGGCGCGGGCCAGCGGAATCGCGAACAGCGCAAGCAGCAAGGTCGCGATCGGCGTCGCAAGCCGCCAGTTCAACTCGGCGCGGCTGTCGGGCTTGGGATTGGCCAGCAGGACCGGCGTGCTTGCGGTGGTGACGTCCTGAGCGGTGTTGGCGGCGGCATCGATCGGCAGCTGGATCTCGTTGCGGCGGAAATGCATCGAGCGGTAGTCCTTCTGCCCGGGCACGCCCTCGACGCGCATGCCGTCGGTGAGCCGCAGGAAGCGCTGGCCGGCGTCCACGAACAGGAAGCCCTCCCTGGCGGTGATCACGTCCATCTTCCCTTTCTTGTCGGACTGCACGAAGACGTTCTTCATGCGGCTGCCGTCGGTGCTGAGCTCGGCGACGTAGAGCATGCCCTGCCCGCCCGGCAACTCGCGGAACCGGCCCGCCTCGAGGCCGGCGATCAGCAGCGACCGGTTCGCATCGGCAATCATCGACCGCGCGGTGTACTGCGCCCATGGCCCGGCCCACAACGAGCAGGCGCCGACGATCGCTGCCACCGGCACCGCGACCAGCAGCATCGGCCGGATCAGGTTGCGCGGGCTGCGCCCGATCGAAGCCAGCACCGACATCTCGGAATCGCGGTACATCCGCCCGATGCACAGCAGCAGGCCGAGGAACAGACCAAGCGGCAGCACCAGCGGCAGCCAGCGCAGCACGCGCAGCCCCAGCTGCGACACCAGCAGCGACACCGGCACCTTGCCGCCGGCGATCTCGGACAGCAGGTCGATGACCACTGCGCCCAGCGCCACGAACAGCAGCACCACCGTGGTGGCGACGACCGACTGGATGAACTCGCGCAGCAGGTAGCGGTCGATCGTCAGCACGGGCTGCGGACCAGGGCGGGGATCGGCGCTACAGGGACACCGTGCAACGGATGGAAGTTGATGGTCAGATCGGACTCGGCATGAAAGGCGGGGGCGGCTTGCTTTAGACTCTGCAGTTTCCAGTTGGCGCCGTGACCGTCCATGACGGCCGGACGCGCGTCCCCAGAACTGCCGCATTCTACGGAACTTCGCCGATGACCCTGCAATTCCTCCTGAATCATGCCGACCCGGCCGCGGTCGCGACCGACTGCGTCGTCTTCGGCGTGTTCGCCGATGGAACCCTCGGCGCCGCGGGCGAAACCCTCGATCGCGCCAGCAACGGCCGCCTGCGCACACTGATCGCGCGCGGCGACGTGTCCGGCAAGACCGGGCGCAGCGCGCTGCTGCACGACCTCGAAGGCATCGCCGCGCCGCGCCTGCTGGCGATCGGCCTCGGCGAAGCGGCCAAATTCGGCGTGCCGCAGTACCTGCGCGCGGTCGCCGACAGCGTGCGCGTCCTCAAAACCGGCGTCTGCAAGTCTGCCCTGTGCACCCTGACCGAGCTCGACGTGCCCGGGCGCGATGCCGACTGGCGCGTGCGCCAGGCCGTGATCGCCGCCGACCAGGCCGCCTATCGCTATACCCACAACATCACCCGCAAGCCCGAGGCCGGCCTCGAAACCCTGCAATTGGCCGGTGAACCCGCGCAGGCCGCTGCGCTGGCGTCGGGAGTCGGCATCGCCGCTGGCGTCGCCTATACACGCGAGCTCGGCAACCTGCCGCCGAACATCTGCAATCCGGCCTACCTGGCCGAGCGCGCGCACCAACTCGCGGGCGAACGTGACCACGTGACCTGCGACGTGCTCGAACTCGCCGACATGGAACAGCTCGGGATGGGTTCGCTGCTAGCGGTCTCGCGCGGCTCGGCGAACGCGCCGAAGCTGATCGTGCTCAAGTACACCGGCAGCGGCGACGCGAAACCTTATGTGCTCGTCGGCAAGGGCATCACCTTCGATTCCGGCGGTCTGAATCTCAAGGTGCAGGGCGGCATCGAGGAAATGAAATTCGACATGCTCGGCGCGGCCAGTGTGCTCGGCACGTTCCACGTCGTGTCGTCGCTGAAGCTGCCGATCAACCTGGTCTGCATCGTGCCGGCGGTGGAGAACATGGCCGACGGCGATGCGTATCGTCCGAGCGACGTGCTGACCTCGATGTCGGGCAAGACCATCGAAGTGCTGAACACCGACGCCGAGGGCCGCCTGATCCTGTGCGACGCGCTGACCTATGCGCAGCGCTTCGAGCCGCAGGCGCTGGTCGACGTCGCCACGCTCACCGGCGCCTGCGTGGTCGCGCTCGGCAAGGTCGCGCACGGACTGATGAGCAAGCACGACGACCTCTCCGCGGAATTGCTCGGCGCCGGTGAACACGTGTACGACCGCGCATGGCGGCTGCCGCTGTGGGACGAATACCAGAGCCTGCTCGACTCGGGCTTCGCCGACGTCGCCAACATCGGCGGCAAGTACGCGGGCGCGATCACCGCGGGCTGCTTCCTGTCGCGCTTCGCGGAGGGCCAGCGCTGGGCGCACCTGGATATCGCCGGGACCTCGTGGGACGAAGGCACGAAAGGCCTCGCTTCGGGCAGGCCGGTCGGGCTGCTGTGCCAGTGGTTGCTGGATCGCTGCCCCTGATCGATGCCTGCTGATCGATGCCCCGCGCCGACTTCTACCTGATCGCCAAGCCGCGTTTCCGCGACGATCCGCTGCTGCTGGTCTGCGAACTCGCGCGGAAGGCGCATGACGCCGGTTCGCCGACGCTGATCCTCGCGCGCGATCTGGAGCAGGCCGAAGCGATCGACGATGCGTTGTGGTCGTTCGATCCCGACGCCTACATCGCGCACCAGATCGTCGGCCAGGACGAGGACGAGGACGAGGCGCCGGTACTGATCGCAGCGCCCGAGACCGATGCGCCGGGACGCGCCTTGATCATCAACCTGCGCGACGAGGCGGTGGTCCTGCCCTGCGACCGCGTGCTCGAAGTCGTGCCCGCCGACGCATCCGCGCGCGAACCGCTGCGGCAACGCTGGCGGCAATACCAGGCACGCGGATTCGAACTCAACAAGCACGACATGTAGGTGGGTGGGAACAGGGAACAGGGAACAGTTTCAATGCTCGTCGTTCCGACCCAAACCGGGATGACGTCAAAGGCAAAATCAACAGATCGGACGTGACGGCGACCATGGACAAGAGCTACGAACCGCAGACTTTCGAGACGCGCTGGTATGCGCAGTGGGAAGCGAGCGGCTGCTTCAAGCCCAGCGGCAAGGGCACTCCGTACACGATCCTGCTGCCGCCGCCGAACGTGACCGGCACCCTGCACATGGGCCACGCGTTCCAGCACACACTGATGGACGCGCTGATCCGTTACCACCGCATGCGTGGTTTCGACACCTTGTGGCAGATGGGCACCGACCATGCCGGCATCGCGACCGAAATGGTGGTGAACCGCAACCTCGCCGCGCAAGGCAAGGGCGAGACCCGCGATTCGCTCGGGCGCGACAAGTTCATCGAGAAAGTCTGGGAGTGGAAACAGGAGTCCGGCGACACCATCGCGCGGCAGATGCGCCGCCTCGGCGCGTCCGGCGACTGGTCGCGCGAAGTGTTCACGATGGACGAGATGCCGTCGAAGGCGGTCGTCGAGGCGTTCGTGCGCCTGTACGACAACAAGGACAAGGACGGCAATCCCGACCCGTTGATCTATCGCGGCCAGCGCCTGGTGAACTGGGATCCGGTGCTGAAGACCGCGATCTCGGACCTGGAAGTCGTCAGCGAGGAAGAGGACGGCTTCATGTGGTCGATCCGCTACGACGTGATCGATCCGCAACCCGGCGAACCAGACCATCTTGTCGTCGCGACGACGCGCCCGGAGACCATGCTCGGCGACGTCGCCGTGGCCGTGCATCCGGACGACGAACGTTATGCGACGCTGGTCGCTGGCAAACGCATGTTGCGGTTGCCGCTGACAAATCGCGAGATCCCGATCATCGCCGACGACTATGTCGATCGCGAATTCGGTACCGGCGCGGTCAAGATCACCCCGGCCCACGACTTCAACGACTACGCGATCGGGCAGCGGCACGGGCTGCCGATGATCAACATCCTCACCCCGGATGCCGCAATCAACGCGAACGCCCCCGATGCCTATCGCGGGCTCGATCGCTACGCGGCGCGTCACGAGGTGCTCGCCGATCTCGAAGAGGACGGCCTGCTGGTCGAAAAGAAGAAACACAAGCTGCAGGTGCCGCGCGGCGACCGCACTGGCCAGGTGATCGAGCCCTACCTCACCGACCAGTGGTTCGTGAAGATGGACACTCTCGCGGCGCGCGGGCTGGAATTGGCCGAAGGCGTTGCTGGAAAGCCGGGCGCGGTGAAGTTCGTGCCGCCGAACTGGATCAATACCTACCGGCACTGGATGGGCAACATCCAGGACTGGTGCATCAGCCGCCAGCTCTGGTGGGGTCATCGGATTCCGGCGTGGTACGACGACGCAGGCACTATCTACGTGGCGCGCAATGAGGAAGATGCGCGCGCGCAGGCGGCTGCGAAGAGCGGCGGGATGGCTCCCGCCCTACGCCAGGACAGTGATGTGCTGGAGACCTGGTTCTCGTCCGCGTTGTGGCCATTCTCGACGATGGGCTGGCCGGACAAGGACGCGATGCACGCGCGCGGCTTCGACCGCTACGTGCCGTCGTCGGTGCTGGTCACCGGTTTCGACATCATCTTCTTCTGGGTCGCCCGGATGATCATGATGACCGACCACTTCACCGGCGAGGTGCCGTTCCGCGAGGTCTACATCACCGGCCTCGTGCGCGACAAGGACGGACAGAAGATGTCCAAGTCCAAGGGCAACGTGCTCGATCCGATCGACCTGATCGACGGCATCGCGCTCGACGACCTCGTCGCCAAGCGCACGTCGGGCCTGATGCAGCCGCAGATGGCCGAAAAGATCGCGAAGCACACACGCAAGGAATTCCCCGAAGGCATCCCGGCGTTCGGCGCCGACGCGCTGCGCTTCACCTTCGCATCGTTGGCGACGCATGGCCGCGACATCAAGTTCGACCTCAATCGCTGCGAGGGCTACAAGAATTTCTGCAACAAGCTGTGGAACGCGGCGCGGTTCGTGTTGATGAATTGCGAAGGGTTCTCGGCGAGCGGCGTGCCGCAGCCTCAGACCGATTTCGAACGCTGGATCCTGCACAAGCTCTCGCACACACTCGATAACGTAGAACAGAACTACGCCAATTATCGCTTCGACCTTGTCTCGGAAGAACTCTACGAATTCACCTGGAACCAGTTTTGCGACTGGTTCCTGGAATTTTCGAAATGTGCATTTCAAGAGCACGACGCAAGCGCCGATTCGGCGCGGCACACGATGCTGTACGTGCTCGAAGCACTACTGCGTGCGCTGCATCCGCTCATGCCCTTTGTTACCGAGGAAATCTGGCAGTCCATCGCACCAAAGCTAGGGATCGCCGGTGACACGATCAGCACGCAGGCGTACCCGAACCATGCCGAGTACCCGCAAGACGCAAATGCAAGCAGCGGCGTCGAATCCCTGAAAGGCGCGGTGATCAATATCAGGTCCATGCGCAGTGAATTGCAACTTCCGCCGTCCAAGCTGGTGCCTCTCCTCGTCCGCGGCGTCGATGGCACGCAAGGGATGTTGTTTCAGCATGAGTCGAGCCTGAAGTTCCTGGGGCGGCTTGAATCCATCACGTGGATCGGAGATGCGGAACCTCCGCTTTCCAAGATGCGTCCGCTCGACAAACTCGAACTGCTGATTCCGCTCGCGGGACTTGTCGATACAGATGCCGAGCGCGAGCGCGTCGCCAAGGACATCGTTCGCGTCGAAGCCGAGATCCGCAAGTGCGAGGCCAAGTTGGCCAGTGCGACCTTCGTGCAGAACGCGCCAGCAGCCGTGGTCGGCCAGGAACGCGCGAGGCTTGTCGACTGGACGACCCAGCGCGATGCGCTCGTCGCGCATCGCGCGCGTCTGGCCTGAGTCGATCCCACGGAATGCTGATGAAGCTTTCCGAACTCGCGTACGGTTGTATCGCCCGCGATACTTCACCCGCATGAGCGGCGAGCAACACGACCTCCCCCACCCCACCACCGGCCCTGCCGGTGGTCCATCCCAACTCCCGCTGCGCGGGCGGGGGACGGCGCTGTCGCTGCGCGACTTCTCCCTGAGGGGCCGCGACAACAACTTCAACCTGATCCGTTTCCTCGCCGCATTCGCGGTGTTGTACAGCCACAGCTATTCGATCGTGCTCGGCCCGGCCGCCGACGAGCCCTTCGTGCACCGGATCGGGCATACGCTCGGTTCGGTCGCGGTCGATGTGTTCTTCATCACCAGCGGATTCCTGGTGACCGCGAGCCTGTTGCGTCTCGACGGCTTCAAGGCGTTCTTTCGCGCGCGCGCGTTGCGTATCTTCCCGGCGCTGGTGCCGATGGCGGTCCTGCTCGCCTGCGTGCTGGGCGCGTGGTTCACGACGTTGCCGGCAGGCGCATACTTCGCGCAGGCCGAGGTCTACAAGTTCCTGCTGAGGAACACGACGATCCTGTTCGGCGTGAAGTACAACCTGCCCGGCGTGTTCGACAACCTGCCGATCCACACCGTCAACGGCTCGTTGTGGACATTGCCGCTCGAAGTCAGGTGCTACCTGTCCGTCGCGCTGCTGTGGTTCGTTGCCGGCCGGTTCGCGGGCGCCAGTCGCTTCATCGCGATGGTCGCCGCGCTCACGCTCGCATTGCTGGCCGGATTCTGGATCGCGCATCGCGCCGGATATGCGCACGAGGATTTCTTCCGCCTGTTCTACATGTTCTTCTGCGGCGCACTGTTGCATGCGCTGCGCGACCTCATTCCGATGCGGCACTGGATCGCCGCGTTGCTGGCGGCGGCGCTCGCGTTCGGGGTGCTCGTGCCAGCGAGTTTTTTCTGGATCTATCCGCCGGTCATCGGCTATCTGATCCTGTATTGCGCGTACATGCCCGGCGGCTGGCTGCGCCGGTTCAACCGCTTCGGCGACTATTCGTACGGCATCTACATCTACGCGTTCCCGGTGCAGCAGGCGCTGGTCGCGTCGATCCCGGGCATCACGGTGCCGGCGATGATCGCGCTTGCAGGTACGATCACCCTGGTGCTGGCGATGTTGTCCTGGCACCTGGTCGAGCAGCGCGCGCTGCGCCTGAAATCGACGGGCGGCCATGGCCGGGCGCACGCTCCCATGCAACCGACCATCGCACCCTGATCGCGCAGCCTCAACGCTCCGGCGGCAACAGCTCCAGCCCCATCACGATGGCGTCCTCGCGGCCGCGCTTGGCAGGGTAGTAGTTGGTGCGACGACCGATTTCGTTGAAGCCTTCGGAGTGGTACAGGGCGATCGCGTTCGGATTCGACGGACGCACTTCGAGGAAGACCTGCATCGCACGATGCCAGCGGGCGAGGTCGAGCAGCCGTCGCACCAGCAGGCGGCCGAGGCCGCGGCCCTGGGATTCGATCGCGACGCAGACGTTGAGGATGTGCGCTTCCCCCGCCGCCGAGCTGAGCACGCCGTAGCCGAGCAATGCGCCGCCGTCCTCGAGCACCCAGCATTCGTAGCCGGCGGCGAGGCAGTCGCGGAAGATCGCTTCGGTCCACGGAAATTCGTAGGCGCGGATCTCGATGCGCATCAATGCATCCAGGTCGCGCACGTGCAGCGGACGCAGGCGGGGCAGCGGCGCAACCGCGGCATTCATCGGGGCGCGCGCTCCCTGCGCAACGCGCGAAGGCGCGGCCACAAGGCGCGCTTCGCGGCCGGGTTGTTGCGCAGCTGCATCAGCGATGGAACCTGCTGCGCGCGCAACCACGCCGACTTGTCGCCAACCTGGGCCGGATCGATGCCCGCCGCGTGAACCAGCGCCCGCAGCAGCGGGTCGTCCGGAGTCGATGCGCCGTTCCTAGCGATCGACGCTGCCGGTTGCGCCGATTCGGCAGCCTCCCGCAGCGCGACCGCCGGTGGCTGCGGGACGACCGCATCGGTACCGGGCATGGCTGCCGTCGCCGAAGCGGAGCGGTACAGCGTGTACCCCAGCGCCGCCAGGCAACGCCGCTGGTCATCCGACCAGACCGCGCTCATGCCGCCTGTCCCGGCGCGCGCTTCCGGCGCAGTTTCTGCCATGCCCAGAGCGCCGGGCCGGACAGCGCGTACAAACCAAAGATGAGCAACAGGGCCGGGGCCGGGTAGATGGACACGGCAACGATGACCAGCACGGCCACCAGCAGGAGCATGAATGGCGAGCGCTCGCCCGGTGGCGACGGATTCGCGCGCCCACCCTTGAAGCTGGTGTAACGCAGCCGGCTGACCATCAGCAGGCCCGAGCAGACGGTGACCACCAGCGCGACGTAGCGCAGCTCCTCCCCGCTGTAGCCAAGGTCCACCATGGTCCAGACGAAGGCCATCATCACCGCGGCCGCGGCCGGGCTGGACAGCCCGATGAACCAGCGCTTGTCCACCACGCCGACCTGGGTGTTGAAGCGCGCCAGCCGTAGCGCGGCGCAGGCCGCGTACAGGAACGACGCCGCCCAGCCGGCCTTGCCGATCGCGACTCCGTCGAGCTTCAACGTGGATAGCGCCCAGTGGTACATCACCAATGCCGGCGCCATGCCGAAACTGACCAGGTCGGCGAGCGAGTCGTACTGGACTCCGAACTCGGTACTGGTGCCGGTCAGCCGCGCAATCCGGCCATCGATGCCGTCGAACATCGCGGCCACGAAGACGGCGATGCAGGCCGTCGCGAAATGGCCGCTGGCGGCGGCGAGGATCGCATAGAAGCCCGAGAACATGCCGCCTGTAGTCAGCAGGTTCGGCAAGAGGTAGATTCCTCGTGACCGTGGGGCCGGTCTGGGGGTGTGATCCATGGGCTGGCCTTGTTCGATTGGATACGCCGATTAAGATAGAGTGTAGCCGCTGGGCCCCGGCGCGACACTGCGCCCTGCCCTATCCCGCAAACCTGACCAGCGTCCCCCGGAGGTCGTCATGCGTAACCAGTCCCTGGCCATCTTGGCCAAGTCATCCATCACCCCGTTGATCGTCTCGATCGGACTGCTTGCGGGCTCAAGCGCCATGGCCGATCCGGTCTACAAGTGGAAGGACGCCAACGGGCAGTCCCACTACTCGCAGCAGCCGCCGGAAGGCATGAAGTACGACACCATCACGACGGCCGGATCGGTCAGTACGCCGACCCCGGTGCATGCCCTCGAGGCCGGGGCGCCGACGACCGCGCCGGTGACCGCCTCGCCGCAAGCGATGGCCGAACGCAAGAAGAATTGCGAAATCGCGCGCAAGAACGTCGACCTGCTCGCCTCGCATCCGAACGTCGAGATGGACCTGCGTAACGAAGGCAAGCCCGTGCGGCTGACGACGGAACAGCAGACTGCGCAGCTGGCGATTTCCAAGCAACAGGTCGCCATGCTCTGCTCGAACTGAGCGACGCGCTGCATGCAATTCCACTGGGGCTGGGCCGTACTCGCAGCGCTCGCGCTGGGGGTCGGCTTTTGGTGGACGCGACCCGACGGCAAGCCCCGCGCCAGGTCCGATGATCCGCACGGCCAGGATGCGCTGCATCGTGTGCAGGCCAATGCCGAATCCGGACCGACCCTGTATCGCTGGGTCGATGCAGGAGGCACCGTGAACTTCACGACCGATCCTCCACCGGCCGGCCGCAAATTCAGCATCGTCCACATCGACCCGAACCGGAACATCGTGCCGATGGGTAGCAGCGATTCCGCCGCGGAGACGACGACCAAACCGCATTGATCGCGGCCATGCCCTGGCAAGTCGGTTAATCTCTACCCATGTTCCGGCCCTGACCGTAGTTCTTCACCGCGCGAACTTCCGGCTCTACCGGGCGTTCTTCGCCGCACAAGCTGCCATTGGCGGCTTGTAAGCGCAGTTCATCGCCCGCTGGCAGTTCGCAAGCGCAATTCATCGCCCCATTCCTGGCTCCCAATCCATGCGCCTGTCGCAATTCCATCTCAATACCACCCGCGAAACCCCCGCCGATGCCGAGATCGCCAGCCACCGCTTGATGCTGCGCGCGGGCATGGTCCGCAAGCTCGGCGCCGGGCTCTACACATGGTCGCCGCTGGGCCTGCGCGTGATGCGCAAGGTAGAGGCCGTCGTGCGCGAGGAAATGAACCGCGCCGGCGCGCTCGAACTGCTGATGCCGACCGTGCAGCCGCGCGAGTTGTGGGAGGAAACCGGACGCTGGCAGAAGTTCGGCGGCCAACTGCTCAAGATCAAGGATCGCAAGCAGGCCGACTATTGCTATGCCCCGACCGCCGAGGAAGTCGTCACCGATTTCGCGCGCAACGAACTGCAGTCGTACAAGCAGCTGCCGGTCAATTTCTACCAGATCAACACCAAGTTCCGCGACGAGATCCGCCCGCGCTTCGGAGTGATGCGCGCGCGCGAGTTCCTGATGAAGGACGCGTACTCGTTCCACCTCACCGCCGAATGCATGGAACGCGAATACCGGAACATGCACGCGGCCTACACCCGCATCTTCACGCGCCTGGGATTGAAGTTCCGCGCGGTGCGCGCGGACAGCGGCGCGATCGGCGGCGACGCCTCGCAGGAATTCCACGTGCTCGCCGATTCGGGCGAGGACGCGATCGCCTACGCCATCAATGAGAATGGGGCGGACGGCTCCGATTACGCGGCGAACGTGGAGATGGCCGAAGCGATCGCCCCCGCCGGCGCACGCGCCGCGCCTGCCGCCGCGTTGACGCGCGTGGATACGCCGACGCAGAAGACCATCGACGAGGTCGCGGGCTTCCTCGACGTCCCGCCGCAGCAATGCGTGAAGACCCTGCTCGTGCGTGGAACCAGGGGACTGGTCGCGCTGTGCCTGCGCGGCGACCACGAGATCAACGAGGTCAAGGCGGCGAAGCTCGCGGAACTGGCGGGCGAGTCGACGCTGGCCTCGGAGGAAGAGATCCTCGCCGCGACCGGCATCAGGCCCGGCTTCCTCGGCCCGGTCGGCCTGCCCGATTCGATTCCGGTGATCGTCGATCGCAGCGCCGCAGCGCTCGCGGATTTCGTCTGCGGCGGCAATGCCGACGGCACCCACTGGACCGGCGCGAACTGGGATCGCGATGCGCGCAGCACCCGCGTCGTCGACCTGCGCAAAGTCGTCGCCGGCGATCCCTCGCCAGACGGTAATGGCACCCTCGGCATCGCGCGCGGCATTGAAGTCGGCCACGTCTTCCAGCTCGGCCAGAACTACGCCGAGGCGATGAAGGCGACCGTACTCGACGCCAACGGCAAGCCGCAGGTGATGTTCATGGGCTGCTACGGGATCGGCGTGACCCGCATCGTCGCGGCCGCGATCGAACAGAACTCCGACGACAAGGGCATCCTCTGGCCCGCACCGATGGCGCCGTGGAAGGTCGCCGTGTGCGTGATCGCCGCCAAGAACGACACCACGGTCGGGCCCGCCGCCGAAGCGCTGTACCGCGAATTGAACGATGCCGGCATCGAGGCCGTGCTCGACGACCGCGGCCTGCGCCCCGGGCCGATGTTTTCGGATATCGAGCTGATCGGTATCCCGCACCGCGTCGTGGTTTCCGAACGCGGGCTCGCCGCCGGGACTTTCGAATACCGTGCGCGCAATGCCGCCGAATCCGAGAATCTCGACCGCGCGGCCCTGTTCGCACAGCTTGGCATCGCGGGCTGAACGTTTCGCAATCCGGCCGCCAGGCTGGTAATGGACGGATTAGTCGCACCGGCGGCTGGTGCGCGTGCGTTACTCACGGCATTTCGTTTCCCGGGAGTTATGCATTAGTATCGATCGAACCCGGCGATCCCGGACCATCCACCACGTCCAACGGAATCCTATTATGTCGATCGATATAGAAAACCTTTCCACCAAGGAACTCGGCGCCCTGATTGCGAAGGCCAGCCAGCTCCACAAGAAACTCAAGAAGCGTAAACCTGCGACCGCAGTCCGCAAGCAGATCACCGCGATCGCGCGGGCGGCCGGTTATACGGTCGCCGAATTGTTCGGTGGCAGCGAAGCCAAGCCGGCCAAGGCCGGCAAGCCCGCAAAGCCGGCCAAGGCCGCCAAAAAAGCAGCCCGCAAAACGGGCAAGGCCGCCAGCAAGGTCGCCCCGAAATACCGCAATCCGGCGAACGCCGCGGAAACCTGGGCCGCACGCGGCAAGCAGCCGCGCTGGCTGGCGGCGGAGATCGCGAACGGAAAGACACTCGAGGATTTTGCGATCAAGTCGTAACGGATCGCGGCCTATATCCGGAACGCCGGCCTCGTGCCGGCGTTTTTTTTTGACTGTTTTGGCGTCAGTCGTTTGGGCCAGGCAGACTGATCTCGACTTGCCGAACGGAATCGCGAAGGGAAATGCGGAGGAGACCACCAATGGAATCATCCGCTGGCTTGTCGTCCGCTGGCTTGTCGTCCCCAGGTTGTCATCCTGAGCG
>JBBQHA010000076.1:0-16177 GCA_038323475.1 Lysobacterales bacterium | reverse complement strand
ATCGAGTTTGACCTCAGGTCGCTCGACCTGACGGCCGCGCTGCACCAGGCCGACATGGAACTGCGCATCCAGCCGGAAATCGCCCCGGACTTGGTGCCGCGCATGGTCTCTCTCACGGACTTGCCGGAAATGGTCGGGCCGGTGGACTTGCTGCTGGTCAAGCGGCCGCCGTGGCGCGAGATCTTCCTGACCAAACTGGCCGAGTCCGGGCCGAATCCGGAGACGGTCGATGGCATTTTTGCCGGCCGAGGCGGCAACGATCCCTTGGCCCCGCCGATGGTCGGGACCGAAGCAGACCTGCTGGTCCAGCGGCAGATCAAGGATGGTCGCTGGGCGCAGGCGTATGCGTCCTGGGTGACCACACTTTCCAAGACCGAGCGGACCGGCCTGGGCAACGTCTACGACGGCGCATTCGTTTTCTCGCCGAACGGGAAGGGGTTTGCGTGGCAGCTTCCCCAGCATGGCACCGGGTACGACGTGCTCGTGGCCCCGCGCACGAATTTCACCACCAACAACGTCATGCAGATCATGTTCAACGGCTTGCCGCTGGATTACGAGTCGGTCAAGCAGCAGTTGGCTCTCGAAACCGGGCATTACCAATTGACCGGCATGGGCCAGACTGGCGCCATGAGCAGCGAAGACGGTCTGCAGTGGGTCGTCGCATGCGCCGAGGGCCAGCAGCAGGTGCTCGCGAAATCCGATCCGTTCACGGGCGACATGCCTTGGGCGAGCTTCCAGGTCGAATTCGACGTTCCTGATACCGGTTGCGGGGGGCAGTGGTTGCGGCTCGACCTGGGCGCCGGCATCTTCCGCGGCCAGCCACTGGAGGGCGGTGCGATCTTCGACGACCTCGTCATTACCCGGCTCGGGCCGGCGAACCCTTCCGCCCCAGCCGCAACGGCCTCGCCACCGGGGACTCCAGCGTCTGCCGCGAAGGACCAGTCCGAATCTGATCAGGAAACCATTGATGGCTTGCAATGATCAGATGGACGCGGTAAGTTTGTCACGCCTGCGGAGCAGGCTCCCGATTCGACGAGGTGAATGTCATGATCCGTAAAGTTCTTTTCGCTGCAGTTTTTACCTGCCTTTCTGCTGCTGCGGGTGCCGCCACTCCGGTGTCCGTCACGGGTCCGACGTTGTCCGTCGATAAGGGTACCGTGATGGTCAACAACGGCTCCCAGTATGTCACCGCCAAGCCGGGTCAGGCCCTGAAGGCCGGCGATCGCATCATGGTCATGGAAGGCGGCCACGCCACCTTGAACTATGGCAATGGCATCAAGTCCTCCGTGAATTCGGGTAGCCTCTTCAGCGTCGGCATGGCGCCGGTTGCGGCCAAGTCGTCGCTGCCGACGAACATGGGTTCTTCGCTGAAGGTTGGCCCGATGTATGCCGCCGCCCCCGGCGACGGTGTCGTGCGCAAGAAGCCGCCGGTTTCGCTCTGGATCGCCCTGGGCGCGTTCGCGGTGGTCACCGCAGTCGCAGTAAACCAAGGCAATTCGGACGGCATCAGCCAGCCGTAATACGTCCTTACATGTCACCGACTAGGCCGCGCATGACGCGGCTTAGTCTTTTCTGCGGCACCCATCCCAAATCCCGGCAGGCCGAGATGTCGATCCAGACCAGTGCGATCCTGCTGCAAGCACGACTCCAGCAAGCATGACCAGCCATCGTCGCAGTCGGCACTCCGGTTCAGCGGAGGAGCAATCGGCGTCCGCCTCTTCATTCTGGAACGATCCGAAAGGCGTGTCGCCGGCGGTCTTCGTGCTGGGTTGCCTGGTTTTCGGCAGCGGACTCATCCTCGGCGGCAGCGGCGGTTCGTTCGGGGACACGATCGTCCAGTTGCTTTCGTTGCCGCTGATTGTCCTGGCCGCGATGCACTGGAGTCGAAGCACCCTTTGCGGTCCTGATCGGGCAGCGCTCGCCATCATCGCCGGCATCGTGGTGCTGGCGTTCGTGCAACTCGTTCCACTGCCGCTGTCGATGTGGGCTTCGCTTCCGGGCCGCGCCGATCTTCTGCGCGAATTGCAGAGCGTCGGCGTTACGCCTGCGTGGCAATCGATCAGCCTCAATCCGTTGACGACCGAACGCGCGTTGCAATGGACGCTGCCCGCAATCGCGATGTTCCTTGCGGTGCGCTGGATGTCCTCGACCCAGCGCAAAGTCCTGTTGATGGTCCTGTTCGTCGGTGCCATCGCCTTGTTGATGTTGACCCTGACGCAGCGCTCTGGGGCGCAGACCGACGTGGAAGCGACAGCGAACGAAGCGCTTGCGAAGGCGAACCTGGCGTTGTCCACCGCCTCGGCCCCGAATGCGCCTGCGCGTGGCCAGTTCATCACCGGCCTGTTCTCCAACCGCAACCATTTCGCGACGTTCCTTGCGATGACCATTCCGCTGGTCGTTGCGATGGGCGTCAAGATCTGGTTGGAACGCAAGAAAAACGAGCCGCACACCTGGGTTCCGTGGTCGGGCTTCCTGACTTTGGTGATCGTTGGCCTGCTGGTGGGCATGTTCAAGACCCAATCGCGTGCAGCCCTGGTGCTTGGCGGCATGTCGCTGCTCGGCAGCCTCATGCTGCTCAGACACCTGCGCTTGAACCGGACGGTGATCTGGGGCCTGGTCGCAGCGACGTTCGCTGGCGCGTTGGCGACGTTCATCATGGCCGGCTCGGCCACCGTGGCGCGACTCGATGCGAGTCCCACCACCGACATGCGCTGGATCATCCACGGCACCACCCTGGAGGCCGCGCGTCATTTCGGGCCGCTGGGTTCGGGGCTTGGCACGTTCGTGCAGGCATACCAGACGGTCCAGCCGGAAAAGGATTTCGGACCGAAATTCGTCAATCGTGCGCATGGCGATTACCACGAACTCTGGCTGGAAACCGGGGTTCCCGGCGCGCTCCTCATCCTCGGTTTCCTTGGCTGGTTCGGATGGTCGGCGTGGCTGGCGTGGCGCGATGCCGACAGGACGCGAACCGCGTCGCTGATCGCGCGCGCGGCGACGTTGTCGATCGTGATGGCGCTGATGCACAGCTACCTGGACTATCCGTTGCGCAAGACCACCATCCTGGTGATCTTCGGAATGTCGTGCGCCCTGCTGGCGTCGAATGGCGATGCGAAAGCAAAGCTCGCGGACCAGCCGCGCATCCGCAAAGCGTGACCTCGTCGTCGCTATCGGCGATCATTGCAGACTGACTGGCACGGGCTTCCACGCGACATGCGAGATTTGAACGAGAGCAGGATCGGCATCATCGGATTGGGCTACGTCGGGCTGCCGCTGGCGGTCGAATTCGGCAAGCGTTACGACACCGTGGGCTTCGACATCGACGCGACGCGCATCAAGGCGTTGGGCGAGGGCGTGGACCGCACCCTCGAAGTCAGCGCCGAAGAGCTCGCAGAGTCCGTTCGGCTGCGCTGCACGCACGCGCTCGACGACCTGCGCGCATGCAATGTCTTCATCGTCACCGTGCCCACGCCGATCGACGCGTTCAAGACTCCCGATTTCACCCCGCTGATCAAGGCCAGCGAATCCATCGGTCGCGTGCTGAAGGCCGGCGACGTCGTGGTCTACGAATCCACCGTCTATCCGGGTGCGACCGAAGAGGTCTGCGTGCCGATCCTCGAACGCGTCTCCGGCCTCGTCTTCAACCGCGATTTCCATGCCGGCTACAGCCCCGAGCGCATCAACCCCGGCGACAAGCAGCATCGCGTCACCTCGATCCGCAAAGTGACGTCCGGTTCCACGCCAGAGACAGCGGAATTCGTCGATGCGCTCTACGCGAGCATCATCACCGCCGGCACCCATCGCGCGAGTTCGATCAAGGTGGCCGAGGCGGCCAAGGTGATCGAGAACACCCAGCGCGACGTCAACATCGCGCTGATCAACGAACTCGCGATGATCTTCGACCGCCTCGGCATCGACACCTCCGAAGTGCTCGCCGCGGCCGGCACGAAATGGAACTTCCTGCCGTTCCGCCCGGGCCTGGTCGGTGGCCACTGCATCGGCGTCGATCCGTACTACCTCACGCACAAGGCGCAGGCCGTCGGCCACCATCCGGAGATGATCCTCGCCGGCCGCCGCATCAACGACGGCATGGGCGCGTACGTCGCGCAGCGCGTGGTCAAACTCATGAACCGCCGGCGCCGACCGGTCGCCGACGCGCGCATCCTGATGCTCGGCCTGACCTTCAAGGAAAATTGCCCGGACCTGCGCAACACCAAGGTCACCGACATCGTGCGCGAGTTCGTCGATTACAGCGCCGTGGTCGACGTGCACGATCCGTGGGCCGATGCCGCCGAGGCGCATCACGAATACGGCCTCGATCTCGTCGCCGAACCGGAGGCCAGCCGCTACGACGCGGTGATCCTCGCGGTCGGCCATGAGCGTTTCCGCGAGCGCGGTACGGCGTGGATGCGGAGCCTGCTCACCACCGACGGCGTGCTGTTCGACGTCAAAAGCCTGCTGCCCGTCGGCGACGCCGATGGCCGCTTGTAAGGGGACATCGGATGCGCGTTCTCGTCACCGGCACGGCCGGATTCATCGGTTCCACCTTGGCCCTGAGGCTGCTCGCGCGCGGCGATGAAGTCGTCGGCATCGACAATCTCAACGACTACTACGACGTCGAGTTGAAGAAGGCGCGGCTCGCGCGTTTCCTGCAGCATCCGAATTACCGCCACGTGCATGCCGACCTCGCCGATCGCGGCGCGATCGAAGCGGCCTTTGCCGAGCACAAGCCGCAACGCGTGGTGAACCTCGCCGCGCAGGCGGGCGTACGCTACGCAGCGACGAATCCGCACGTATACGTGTCGAGCAACGTGACCGGTTTCCTGCACATCCTCGAGGGTTGCCGCCACCACGGCGTCGAGCACCTCGTGTTCGCATCGACGAGCTCGGTGTACGGCGCGAACACGCTGATGCCGTTTTCCGAGCACAACCCGACCGAGCATCCGCTGACGCTGTACGCGGCGAGCAAGAAGGCCAACGAGATGATGGCGCACAGCTATGCGCACCTCTACGGCATTCCCTGCACGGGGCTGCGCTTCTTCACCGTGTACGGGCCATGGGGCAGGCCGGACATGGCGCTGTTCCTGTTCACCAAGGCGATCCTCGCGGGCGAGTCGATCAAGGTCTTCAACCACGGCAGGCACAAGCGCAGCTTCACCTACGTGGACGACATCGTCGAAGGCGTGGTGCGCGTGCTCGACGATGTCGCGGCGCCGAATCCGGGCTGGAACGGCCTGGCGCCCGATCCGGCGAGCAGCCTTGCGCCGTACCGGATCTACAACATCGGCAACCGCGAGCCGGTCGACCTGCTGCGTTACATCGAAGTGCTCGAACACTGTCTCGGCCGCAAGGCCACGATGGAAATGCTGCCGCTGCAGGCCGGCGACGTGCCGGATACCGAAGCCGACATGTCCGAACTGATCGGCGCCGTGGACTACAGCCCGCAGGTTTCGGTGGAAGAAGGCGTGGCCAAGTTCGTCGACTGGTACCGCGCCTACTACCGGACGTAAAAAGAACACCGACCCTGGACTACTGGAATTCCTGACTGATGAAAAATTTCGCACTGATCGGCGCTGCCGGTTACATCGCCCCGCGGCACATGCAGGCGATCAAGGCCACCGGCAACCAACTCGTCGCCGCCTACGACCCGAACGATTCGGTCGGCGTCATCGACAGCCATTTCCCCGATGCCGATTTCTTCACCGAGTTCGAGCGTTTCGACCGCCACGTGGACAAGCTGCGCCGCGCGAACCACAGCCGGCATGTCCAGTTCATGTCGATCTGCTCGCCGAACTACCTGCACGATTCGCACATGCGCTTCGCACTGCGGTCTGGCGCCGACGCGATCTGCGAGAAGCCGCTCGTGCTCAACCCCTGGAACATCGACGGCCTGCTCGAGATCGAGAAAGACACCGGCCGCAGGATCAATACCATCCTGCAGCTGCGCGTGCATCCGGCGATCATGGCGCTGCGCGAAAAGGTGCAGCGCGAACAGCGAACGACCAAGCACGAAGTCGACCTGACCTACATCACCTCGCGCGGCCACTGGTACCTGCAGTCGTGGAAGGGCGACGTCAGGAAGTCCGGCGGCATCGCCACCAACATCGGCGTGCATTTCTTCGACATGCTGCACTTCATCTTCGGCGCGCTGCAGGGCAACGTTGTGCACCTGTCGACCGACACCAAGGCCGCCGGTTACCTCGAATACGAACACGCGCGCGTGCGCTGGTTCCTGTCGGTGGATGTCGAGGACGTGCCGCAGTCGCAACGCGACGCGGGCCAGCGCACCTACCGCTCGATCACGGTCGATGGCGAGGAGATCGAGTTCTCCGGCGGCTTCACCGACCTGCACATCCGCAGCTACGAGGAAATCCTCGCCGGGCGCGGATTCGGACTCGAGGAGAACCGCACAGCGATCTCCACCGTCGCTGCGATCCGCGGCGCCGCCATCGCGCCGCTCACGGGCGACTACCATCCGTTCCTGAAGCGGTGAGCGGCCTGGGTTTTTACCAGCATCCGACCGCGATCGTCGATGAGGGCGCGGTGATCGGCGACGGCTCGCGCGTCTGGCATTTCGTGCATGTCTGCGGCGGGGCGCGGATCGGCGCGGGCGTGTCGCTCGGGCAGAACGTCTTCGTCGGCAACGAGGTGGTGATCGGCGACCGCTGCAAGATCCAGAACAACGTGTCCGTGTACGACAACGTCACCCTCGAGGACGGCGTGTTCTGCGGCCCGAGCATGGTGTTCACCAATGTCTATAATCCGCGTTCGCTGATCGAGCGCAAGGACCAGTACCGCGACACGCTGGTCAGGAAGGGCGCCACGCTTGGCGCCAACTGCACGATCGTCTGCGGAGTGACGATCGGCGAGTACGCGTTCATCGGCGCCGGCGCGGTCGTGAACAAGGATGTGCCGGACTACGCGCTCGCAGTGGGCGTGCCTGCGCGCCAGATCGGCTGGATGAGTGAGTTCGGCGAACAACTGGACCTGCCATGCGAAGGGCAGGGCACCGCCGTCTGCGGGCAGACCGGCGCCCGCTATGTCCTCGACGGCAAACGGCTGACCAAGGAGCAAGCGGCATGATCCAGTTCATCGACCTCAAGGCGCAGCAGGCGCGCATCAAGGACAGGATCGACGCAGGCATCGCGCGCGTCCTCGCCCATGGCCAGTACATCCTCGGCCCGGAAGTGGCCGAGCTCGAAGGGAAACTCGCCGCCTACGTGGGTGCGAAGCACTGCATCACCGTGGCCAACGGTACCGATGCTCTGCAGGTCGCGCAGATGGCGTTCGGCATCGGCCCGGGCGACGAAGTCATCACGCCGAGCTTCACCTACATCGCCACCGCCGAAACCGTCGCCCTGCTCGGCGCGAAGCCGGTGTACGTGGACGTCGACCCGCGCACCTACAACCTCGATCCGGAATTGCTGGAAGCGGCGATCACGCCGCGGACCAAGGCGATCATCCCGGTCTCGTTGTACGGCCAGTGCGCCGACTTCGACGCGATCAATGCGATCGCCGCCAGGCACGGGATTCCGGTCATCGAGGATGCGGCGCAGAGCTTCGGCGCGACCTACAAGGGCCGGCGGTCGTGCAACCTCACCACCGTCTCCTGCGCCAGCTTCTTTCCGAGCAAGCCGCTGGGATGCTATGGCGACGGCGGTGCGATCTTCACCAACGACGACGAACTCGCCACAGTCATCCGGCAGATCGCGCGCCACGGCCAGGACCGTCGCTACCACCACATCCGGGTCGGCGTGAACAGCCGCCTCGATACGCTGCAGGCGGCGATCCTGCTGCCGAAGCTCGAGATCCTCGACGACGAGATCGTCCTGCGCCAGCAGGTAGCAGCCCGCTATGCTGCGCTCTTCGCCGGGCAGGACAAGATCGTCGCTCCGCATGTCGAACCGTTCAACACCAGTGCATACGCCCAGTACACGATCCGCGTGCGGGACCGCGAGTCCCTGCAGGAGGCGCTGAAGAAGGAAGGGATTCCGACGGTCGTGCACTATCCGTTGCCGTTGAACCGGCAGCCGGCGGTGCAGGATGCAGCCACGGTCACACCGGAGTCCGATCGTGCCGCAGCCGAGGTCCTCAGCCTGCCGATGGGTCCGTACCTGTCCGAACAGGACCAGGTCGCCATAGCGGCAGCCCTGGGCCGATGTGCCTAGTCCTTCCGGAATCATGAACAGGGTTGTTGCCAGGATCCGGGCGCTGCTTCCGCAGGGCCGGTTCGCGCGTGGCGTCACCCTGTTGGCGGGCGGCACCGTAGCCACCCAGATGTTGAGCGTCGTGGTGATGCCCTTGATCACCCGCCTGTTCCCGCAGGAAGCGTTCGGTATTCTCGCGTCGTACATGGCGATGCTGATGATGGTGCAGACCGTCGTCGGCCTGCGTTACGAGCAGGCCATCCCGCTTGCCGAGACCGACCGTGACGCCCTGCTGATGCTGCTCGTAACCCTGTGCGCTGTCGCGTGCTTTTCGATCGTAGCGCTGATGCTGGCGGTGTTGTTCGCAACCGGCCTGCTGCACTCCCGGACCCTCGACCTGATGGGTTCGGTCATCTGGCTGTTGCCCGTCGGCATCGTGCTTTCCGGCATCTATCAATCCCTCCGCTATTGGGCGATCCGCGACCGCGCGTACCGCGACATCGCGGCCACGACGATGACCCAAGGCGTCGGCCGCAGCCTGACCCAACTCGGATCGAGCGTGATCCATGCGGGCACGATCGGGCTCGTGTTCGGCGAGATCGTCGGGCAGAGCGCCGGCATCGCCAAACTCGGCAGGTCGGCGGTGCGCAAGACCAAAGAATACTGGGCGGGAATCACCCGCGCCCAGATCGGCGACGCGGCGCGCCGGAATGCGAGCTTCCCCTTGCTGCTGGCCCCGGGGGCGTTCATCAATGGCGCCGGCATCCAGTTGCCGACCTTGCTGATCGCCACTCTGTTCGGGGCGAAAGTGGCGGGCTTCTACTATGTCAGCCAGCGCCTGCTCGGCTTGCCCATCCAGTTCATCGGTGTGGCCATCGGGCAGGTATTCATGGGCGAGGCAGCGGTGCTGGCGCGCACCGACCCCAAGAAACTCGAGCGCCTGTCGAACACCCTGACGCGCAAGCTGCTGCTGGCCGGGATCCTCCCGACGGCTGCCCTGATCCTGGTCGGACCGTGGGCGATGGAGCGCTTCCTCGGGCATGGCTGGGCGGAATCCGGCGTCTATCTGCAATGGCTGTCGATCAACTTCCTCCTGAAGCTCGGTCTCGACGGCCAGATCAACTTGTCGATGGTCGAGCGCAACGACTATGCCCTGATCTGGGCGATCATCCGCCTGGTGCTCGCCTGCGGGGGCGTGCTCGCCGCATACTGGCTGAAGCTGTCCCCGACATGGGCCATCGCGATGCTCAGCATCGGCTTGTCGCTGGGCTATCTTCTCAAGTTCTGGTTCTGGCAACGGGCCCTCCACCAGTTGCAGCGGGCTTTCCCGTGAAGCGACCGACACGTATGGAAACGACATGCTGAGTGCAAGAATCAACCGGCTTTGCAGCGGCGTGGTCAATGTCGCATCGACCGTGCCGGCGCTGCTGAAAGCGGAGAGCCATGTCAGGCCGTTGATAGCGACGATGGACAGGGCATCGATTGCGTCGATCATCAGGACATTCACCGAGAACAAGAGGTTCGCCGACGGCAGGAAATACCTGAAGCTGAACGTGTACCTGCGTGACAGCCTGGCGAGGACGGTCGCGCTCGGGCTGGATCGCTCGCCACCGTTGCGCGTGCTGGACCTGGGTTCGGGTGCCGGCTATTTCCTGGTGGCCTGCCGCCATTTCGGCCATTCCGTGATCGGCTTCGATTTGCCGGGCAACGGGTTCTACGCGGCCATGTTCCGTGCTCTCAAACTCGACCGGGTGGAAAGTGCGATTATGCCGTTCGCCCCGTTGAAAGGACTGGACGGCCAGTTCGACCTCATCACGGCGTACGCGGTCACTTTTTCCAAACAGGGCCGCATTCCGGGAGCGACCGAATGGTCGAAGGCGGAATGGCATTATTTCCTCAACGATCTCCGCCGGATCCTGCGACCCGGTGGAAGGCTGTTCCTCAGGATGAACATCTCCGAGGTGACCGGCCTGCACGACAGGGCCAAGTACGATTACTTCTACAGCGTGCCGGATGGCTACAGCGTCGAGGTGTTGAATCGCCGGGAAGTCCTGTTCCGGCTGCAGCCGCCCGCGCATGACGGGACGGCAGCGCCAATTTCGAGTGGGACGAAATGATTGCCATCAAGCTCGTCGTCCTGATCCTGGACTTGCTGCTCTTCTTCTGGATTTGGCGGCTGGAGAGCGGCTGGCGGATCGTCATCACGCCCTTCCTCTTCCTCGGCTATTTCGAGTTGACCCGCGTGTTGCCGCCGTTTTTCCTCGCCGACGTCTACTCGGTCACCGACAGCATCCTGCCCTTGCTCGCGGCTTCGCTCGCTTTCGGCGCCATGGCGCTGGGGTTCCTTTTCGTATACGGCTATCGGCCGGTCAGCAGAAGCAACACGCTGAAGCTGTCGCTCGCGAACGTGAAATATCTCCAGCCGTCGCGTGGCGAGAAGGCGGGCGTGCTCGTCCTCGCCTGTTTCCTCGTGGCGACCGGCTTCTACGCCTACGGCGGCATCCCGCCGGTCGGACGCGCGGTCACGGCCCTGTTGACCGGCGGCGGCGACGACATTGCCGCTTCCGTCAGCAGCCAGCGCTACGAGTTGACCAAGGCCGACTATTTCGGCGGCACCTACCATGGCGGCGGCGTGCTTCGTAACATCCAGCGCATCGGCTGGCTGCTGGTCGTTTGCTACGCGATGCTGATGTGGGTCGAGCATCGCCGCTCGCTGAAGCGGATCATCTGGTTCGGCGCAGCGGTTGTATCAGCCTGGCTGTTCGTGGCCGGCGACGGTACCCGAGGTCCGTTCCTGCAGCTTCTGCTCGTCGTGATCGCGGTGTATTCGCTGCGCCAGCCGCTGAAGGTCCGCACGGTGGTTTCGCTGTTCTGCGTGGGGATGGGGATCGCCATCCTGCTCAGTCTGTATTCGGCGAAGATGTACTACGTCCTGCAGCAGTCCTCCAACGGCGGATTCTTGCAGGAGGCGGTATCGAAGATTGCATCGCGAGTCTTCATGGCGAACGGCATGAACGACGTCCGCGTCGTCGACATGGTCAATACCGGCGACTTCCAGCTGCGATGGGGCTCGGCGCATTTCCGCGAGTTCGCGACCGCGATTCCCGGGATCCAATACGGCGTACCCTTGTCGTACGAGCTGTTCCACAAGCTCAATCCGACCAGCCGCGGAACGGTTTTTCTGAGCGGCACCTATCTTTCGATCGTGTATCTCGATTTCGGATGGTATGGCCTGGTCCCGATCTTCGGGCTGATCGGCCTGTGCATCGGCTACATGCAGAAAGTGCTGTTCAGCGCCGTGCGTTCGCCGTGGGGCCTTTCGGTCACCGCGGTGGTGGCGTACCTGACGGTGACCCTTCTGACGACGGGCTATGCGGGTTTCATCGCGCAGATGGTCGTTGTCTCATTCATCTATGGAATGCACCACGTCGCGGCAAGGATGTCCGGGCGGCTTGCATGGAGAAAAGGCGCGCATGGTCGACAGGTATCGGTCGTGGCAATGCGCCACCCGCCGGATCCTGTGGCGCAGCATCGACCCGAGATCCCCATCGAGGACGAGTCGTGGTAAGGCCTGACGGGAACCGATAAATGCTCCTATACGCCACGACGATCGACGCTTCCCGCCCGAACGGGCCCGGAGTGAACGAACGCGAATTCACCAATGCCCTCAGCCGCCGGTTCGGTGACGGCATCCGCTTCGTCCTGCCCGCGCCTGCGGTCGCCGGTGTCGTGGACGACCTGCCGGGCCGGATCCTGTTCCGACCATTCCGCTCGCGGTTCCTTTACCTGCTGTCCCAGCTGGTGTTCCTGCGCACGCTGTTGCGCGCAGCACGCGAGTTGCGTCCGGACCTCGTCGTCGTCCGTTGCGGCCAGTTGCCGTTGGGGCTGGCCTTGTTCGCGCGTCTCACCGACATTCCGATGTCCCTGAAGACCCAGGGCGACCCGACGATGAAGTACCTGTGCGACAAGCCGGGCCTGAAGGGCTGGGTCGCGCGGCGGCTGCGGTCGGTCAACATGTGGGCTGCTCGGATCCTGGCGAAGCGGGCGGTCTCGATCGACTGCTGCACGCCGGAGTTGATCGGGCGTAACCTCAACAGCCTGCCTGGAATCGGGCCGGACAAATTCCTGCTGGTCGGCAATGCCACGAACGTGGAGCGGTTCACGCCGCGACCCGGCGCCGAATGCAGGGCGGAATTCGGGATGCCGGCGAATGCGCAGGTCATCGGCTATGTCGGTGGCGCGCCTTCGGAGCGCGGCGGCAGGCAGATCATCCATGCGGTGGCGGAACTGCAGGGGCGCTATCCGCAGTTGATGGGCGTCGTGGTGGGCGGCGCAGGGACCGAACTCGAGTCGCTGCGGGCGTATGCGAAGGAACGCGGGGTGGCGGACCGCTGCGTGATTCCGGGGCAGGTTCCCTATGATACGGTTCCGCGCTGGATCAACAGCTTCGATGTCGGCGTGGCGATGGACCTCGCTGTACGTGGCGACTACGTCGGCAGTTCCAACCAGAAGATCCGGCAATACCTGGCATGCGGCAAGCCGGTCATCGCCAGTGGCGGGGTCAACGAATTCCTTGAGGCGAACGACCTCGGCGGGCTGGTGATGGAGGACGACCTGCCGGGATTTGTCCGCCTCGTGGACGCCTATCTCGGGCGCGCCGCGGACGTGCGCCAGGACCACGCCCTGCGGGCAAGGCGATATGCGGAAGCGCATTTTTCCGTGGTGGCCGCACTGGAAATGCGGATGGCCCGCTGGCGTGAAGTCGGCATCAAGCTGCCCGCTTGATGATGCCCGGGGGCGCAAGGCTTCTCCCGGCGCGCTGTCTTCCCGGACAGTTTCCACGCCGGTCCGTGGTTGCCGACACATCAATGGATTGACGACATGCGAATGAACCACGGCATCCCCAATTTCATCGGCATCGGCGCCCAGCGCTGCGGAACCACCTGGCTGGATGCGCAGCTGCGCAAGCACCCGCAGGCCTACCTGCCGACGCGCCGCAAGGAAGTGCATTACTTCGACCAGTATTTCGATCGCGGCCCAGAGTGGTACCAGGCGTTCTTCCCGGAACAGGAAGTGCGCGATACCCACGTGGCGATAGGCGAAATCACCCCGAAATACCTGTTCGACCCGTTGGTCGCGGAGCGGATCCACAGGTATCGCCCCGAGGCGAAGCTGATCGTGATCCTCCGCAATCCCGTCGACCGCGCCTATTCGCAATACGGCCTGAGCATCGTCAAGAGCGGTCGCGGCGGCGGTTTCGCGAAGTTCCTGCAGGAGAACCCGGAAGCGTTCGAACGCGGCCTCTACCACGACCAGCTCGAACGCTATTTCAAGCTGTTTTCGCGCGAACGGATCCTCATCCTGTTTTTCGAGGAAGTGATGGCGGACCAGGCGCAGGCGCTGGTGCGCGTCTGCAACTTCCTCGGAATCGATCCTTCCTCGATCGCGCAGGCCGATATCGGCGAGCGGGTCGGCGGTTCGCACCAGCCCCGGTTCGCGACGGCGCGGAAGATCGTGTCCAACCTCGGCAATTCCCTGCGCGATCGCGACATGGACTGGGTGATCAACATCGCCAAGCGCGTCGGCGTGCTGAAGCTGCTCGGCAACAGGGGGCGGGTCGCATCGATCGATCCGAAGCTGCGCTCGGAACTGCTGCTCCGCTACGGAGACGAAATCCGCAGGCTCGAATCCCTGCTCGGTCGCGACCTCGGCATCTGGACCCGTCCGCACGCAAACGCAGACCGGCTCGCTTCGTGACCGGAGCCGGCGCAACCACGGTCGTTTACGTCGCCGGCTACGGGCGCAGCGGCTCGACCCTGCTGGGCATCGTGCTCGGCGCGCATGCCGGGGTGATGTCGCTCGGCGAAGTCGGCATGCTCTGGGACCTGGTCGGCAAGCCCGACACGGTGTGCACATGCGGCGAGCCTTTCTCCGCATGCCCGCGCTGGGCGCCGGTGATCGGCGCGATCGAACACGAATACAGCCTCGCCGGCCTGAAGAAGGAATCGGTCGGCCTCGAAAGCTGGATCAAGGCGGCGCCCGGATTCCTGTTCGGATGGCGACGTCCGGCGGGGTCCGTCTATGGGCCGGCTTCGGCACGGTTCTTCCAGCTGCTTTCCGGCGATGGCGCGACCCGGGTGTTCATCGACTCTTCGAAGACGGCTTACCGTTTCTTCTGGCGGCCAGTGGCGCTGCGACGCGTGGCCGAGGTCCCGGTGCGCATGATCCATCTCGTGCGCGATCCGCGCGCGGTGCTGGCATCCTGCATGAAAGGTCAGAACAGCAGGCTCGCGGTCGGCGACGACTCGTTGCGGCCGATGGCGTCGGTCATCGCACTGATCGGATGGATCGTCGCCAACGTGGCGGCAAGGCTCAATGCGCGCCGCCTCGGCCCCGGCAATTGCCTCCTCGTCGAGTATGAGGACCTGGCTGCAAAGCCGCAGCAAACGCTGGACAGGATCGGACGCTTCCTCGGCCTCGACATGGAGTCCGTGCAGGAGCGGATGCGGCACGGCTTGCCGTTCGAGGCCGGCCACCTCGCGGCCGGAAACCGGATGGCCAAGGCGGGTGTCGTGTTCCCGCAGGCGCACCCGCTGCAACTTCCGCGGCTGGGGTTCTGGCAGCGCCTGGGCTGCGCGTTGTTCGCGTTGCCGTTGCGCGCGCACCTGCGACGCCGCGCCAGCAGGGAGCAATCGGCTTGAAGGTCCTGATCATCGGCGGATACGCCAACTCACTGGTGAATTTCCGCGGCAGCCTCATTTCCGACATGGTGGCCCGCGGGCATGTGGTCGTGGCCGCCGCGCCGGACATGGACGCGGACACGGTGCAGAAGCTGCAGGCGCTCAAGGCGCGCGCGGTCCCGGTCCGCTTCGAGCGCACCGGCACCAATCCGTGGAAAGACCTTCGCGGCCTGTGGCAGTTGCGGCGGCTGATGCGCGAGGAACGCCCGGACGTCGTGCTGGCGTACACGATCAAGCCGGCGATCTACGGCACGCTCGCCGCACGGCTGGCGGGCATCAAGCGCCGCTATGCGATGTTCACCGGCCTCGGCAACGGGCTCGGCGGCGCCAGGTCGCTGCGCCAGCGCACGATCGCGACGATCGTGCGCGGCCTGTGCAAGGTCGCGCTGCGCGGATGCGGAGCGGTCCTGTTCCAGAATCGCGACGATCGCCAGTTCTTCATCGATGCGGGCCTTGTGAATGCGGCCACCCCGACGGTCGTCGTGGACGGTTCGGGCGTCGACCTCGTGCATTTTTCGCCCGCGCCGCTGCCGGAGAACACGTCTTTCCTGATGATCGCGCGCCTGCTCGCCGACAAGGGCGTGCGCGAGTACGTCGCCGCGGCGCGCAGCCTGCGCGAACGGCATCCGCAGGCGGTATGCAGGATCGTCGGCTGGATCGACGACAATCCCAGTTCGGTACGACCGGAAGAACTCGACGAGTGGGTTGCGAGCGGAGCTGTCGAATACCTCGGCAAGCTCGCCGACGTGCGGCCCGCGCTCGCAGCGAGCAGCGTCTTCGTGCTGCCGTCGTACTATCCCGAAGGCTTGCCGCGCACCTGCCTCGAGGCGATGGCGATGGGGCGCGCGATCGTCACCACGGACCTTCCCGGTTGCCGCGAAACGGTCGTGGCCGGCGTCAACGGCCTGCTGGTCGAGCCGCGCTCGGCGGAGTCGCTCGCCGAGGCGATGGAAACTTTCATGCGCGACCCGGCGCTGGCGCAGCGCATGGGCCGCGAAAGCCTGAAAATGGCGACGGAACGTTTCGACGTGCGCCTGATCAACCAGCAGATGATGCAAGCAATCGGCCTGGCGGCCTGACCAACGGAACGTATTCCCATGACAGACCATCCCAAGCATTTCCAGGCCCTCGTCGATGTCGCCAGGTCGATCCATGGCGAAGGTTTCATCCCGCTGCATCGCCCGGTGTTCGCCGGCAACGAGAAGCAGTACCTGATCGACTGCATCGATTCCAATTTCGTGTCCTCGGTGGGCGCGCGGGTCGTTGAATTCGAGAACCAGATCGCCGCAT
>JBBQHA010000075.1:0-16208 GCA_038323475.1 Lysobacterales bacterium | reverse complement strand
CGGGGCTCGAATCGGCACGCGACCGATTCGGATGGCCACCCAGGATGATGGCCTCGATGCCGGACCCGTCGTCGCAGGGGACGTGTTGCAAGATCGCGCGAGCCCCTTGAACTCAAGCGTCTAGCGAAAGCCCGCTTTGGGTCGGGAGCGGCGGTCATCACCAGCGCGCTGATCGTGGGTTGCCGGAACTGCGATCAGAACCAAGCAGCGCGCGTGGGCAACCGGATCGGCGAACGAGGAACGCCGGCGTCAGGCACACGTCGCGTGCAATTCGACTGGTGTTGCCGTCGTCGTTTCGACATGGTCGCGTTGAACGCGCGGCGCGCATGGTTGCAGGCTGGATGCAGGGCGCGCCCCGCCGCGCAGGAGCGCAGTGCGAACGGCCCAGAGCGTCCAGCGCCCCCTATTGCTTGGTAGCCTGCGGCGTGCGTTCCTCCGACAGCAGCAGCGTCTGCGGATTGGCGGGAATCCAGTCGGGAGCCGGTATCGCCGCACCTCCGAAACGCACGGTCTGGCGGCGCCAGGCTTCCCATTCGCCGTAGCGCGCGATGTCCTGCTGCAATGCTTCCGGATCGCGCAGCACGTCGCCGTTCATGACGAACTGGGACATCCAGACGTAGTCGCGCCGGTATTGCTTGCCTTCGGTCTCCAGTGGCGTGCCCTTGTACAGCCGTCGCACGATCGAGCTCGCGATGATCTTCGACAGGATCGAGGTATCCGGCGAGCGCATCGCGACGATCCCGAAGCGGCCGCAGGCATCGCGCAGGCCCGGGTCCTGGCGCATCGCGTCGCTGTCGGGCTTGCAGACGCGCATGATGCCGGCGTACCTCGGCATCGGCACGCTTTCGACGGTGTTGTGCAGCAGGGAGGACGATACCTTGGCTTCGTCGACCATCGCCTGCATCGGCTGCAGGATCGACTCGGGCACTGGCTGGTCGCGCAGCGCCGCGCGCAACAGACTGGTGAACCGCGCCAGCCGGTCGTCTGCATGCACCGCATCGGCCGCATGCCGCATTTGCGCGGCGAAGGTCGCAAGTTCGGCCGCGTCGCCGTTGGGAACCAGCAGCCAGTGGATCGAATTGTCGGGGAATCGTGCGGTGAGGCGGCTTCGGTATTCAGTGTGCGCGCAGGGCTGCGTCTGCACGTTGCATGCAAGCGCGATCGCATACAGGGCGAGTTCGTCGTCGGGGTCGTTTGCATACAGGCGCTGCAGCACGGCCTCGTGGGCAGGGCTGGATGCGGCGCTGCCGCGCGGAATGCCGATCAGCGCGGCCGCGATCAGGCTGTCGCGATCACCTTTTGCGGACAGGCGCTGGACCTGCCGTTCGCGATAGTCTTCGCCGAGCTGGTCGAGGATCTCGTTCAACAGCGCCGCGACCGCATCGCCTTTGTGCGCCGCGACCAGCGCTCCGCGAAATGCGGCGAGCACTTCGCGTTGCGCGGCCGGATCGCGGCCGACGTGCTGCTTGAGCCAGGCGACCGCGGCACGCGCGCTCTCCACCTGCTGGTCGCTATCGGCATTGCCTGCCGGGAACGCGGCTGCCATCAGCCCGGCCAGTTGCCGGTTGCGCTCGGCCTGCGCGCTGGCCACGCGCTGCGCATGTTCGGCGCGCTGCCACTGCCAGCTCGTCGTCGCGAGGCCGAGCACGAGCGCGGCCGCAACCGCGATCGTCGATGCCACCGCTGCGGGATGCCGACGCAGGCCTCGCCAGGCGCGTTCCCGCCAGCCGCGTTCGCGCGCCGCGACGGGCTCGCCGTTGCGCCGGCGCGCGAGGTCGGCGATCAGTTCGGCGACATTCGGATAACGATGCGCGGGATCGCTGTGAAGGCAGCGCAGGCAGATCGCTTCGAGGTCGCGATCGATGGCAGGATCGATTGCGCGCGGCGGCCGGATCGGGGTCGTCGACGCCTGCTCGACCTCGATGCGCGTGGTCGTCGCCGGACCGCGCGGACCCGCGCCGGTCAGCAGTTCGTAGAGGATGGCGCCGAGTGCATGCACGTCGGTGCGCGCATCCAGTCGCTGCCGCGCGATCTGCTCCGGCGCCATGTAAGCGGGTGTGCCCCAGGTGCCCGCAGGCTCGACGAAGCCGTCCGCATCCACGTGCCGTGCGAGCCCAAAATCGCCGACCAGGGGCAGGCCATGTTCGTCGAACAGGATGTTGGCAGGCTTGAGGTCGAGATGCAGCAGGCCGAGGCTGTGAGCGTATGCCACCGCCGCGCCGATCTTGAGCATCAGCTCCACGCTTGCTGCCGCATCCGGTCGCTGTCCGGCGATACGTTGGGCCAGCGTCTGCCCGCGCAGCAGCGGCATCGAGAAGCAATGCATGCCCTCGACGGAAGCGACCTCGAACACCGGCACGATGTGCGGATGGTGCAGGCGCGCCGCCGCGCGCGCCTCGGCGAGGAACCGTTCCACCGCGGTCGCGTCGCGCGCGAGCGGGCCGACGATGAACTTCACCGCGACCTCGCGACCGAGGCTGTGCTGGCGCGCGCGGAACACCACGCCCATCCCGCCGCGACCGATGCGTTCGAGCAGTTCGTAGTCGCCGAAGCGGCGATCTTCCGGATCGTCCAGGTCGATGCCGTCCCAAAGCGTGGCTTCCGGCGTCGTCTCGCCGGACAGCGCGCTGCGTGCGATCGCCACCAGCGCGGCCGGTCCCTTGTCGCCAATGCCAGGCAAGCTCATCGCGATCCTCCCGGTGCGCCGAGCACGGCGCGCAATGCTTCGAGGTCGTCGCAGGCGTGCTGCTCGTCGAGGCTCAGGTCGGCGAGCGCGGCGCGTACGGCCTGCTGAAAGCGCGCCCGCAGCCGCTTGAGTTGCACCGCCAGGGTGTTGGGCGCGGTCTGCAACTGCGCGCCCAGGGCGGCGAGTTCGCCGCGCTCGGGCTGCTCGGACAGCCACGGCTGCAGCGCATCGAAGATCGCAACGCGTCCGCCGGCCGCATAGTCTGCGCGCAACCGTTCCATCGCCGAGCGGGTCAGGCACAGCACGAATTCGAAATCGAACCACTGCTCCGGCGAAGCGCCGTCGGCGGTGTCTTCGACCGCGATGCCGGTGCGTTCGAAGCGTCGGTGTCCACTGGAACGCTGGATCGCGAGAAAGCGCTGCAACAGCACCAGCAGGAAGCGCCGGAAACTACCGATCGCCGGATCGGCCCGTGACCACCAGCCCTCGCGCATCGAGCGCAGCAGGAATTCCTGGGTCATATCCTCGGCATCGCGGGACAACGCACTGCGACGGAAGAAAGTGAGGATCGCCGGCCGGTAGTCGCGCACCAGTTCCGCCCAGGCCGCAGCGACCGCGTCGGGCTGGCGGTCGCTGGCCTGGATCAGGCTCCAGCGCGTGGTGGGGAATGCGGTCATGGGCCGAGTCTATGGATCCGGAGTGCCGATGGGTGCAAAAGCCCGAGTGATCCGCACCTTGCCCCGCGACCGCAAGCGAGGGCGCGGCCGGCCCTCGAGCCAAACTCGAGGACCGGATCGCTCGCTCGCCGTGGTGCTGGCGATCGCGGTCGTCAATGCTGCGCAGCCGCTGCGGCGCGTTCCTCGGACAGCAGCAGCATCGTCGGATCCTTCGGCGCCCACTCAGCCGGCGGCAGGCTCCTGCCGCTGACGCGCTCGCTGGCGCGCTGCCACGCCACCCATTCGCCGTGGACGACTGTCTCCCGCTGGATGCGGTCGCGTTCGACGGCCGAGAGCGGTTCGAGCTGGTCGCTCATCCACACGTAGTCGCGACGCTGCTCCTTCGCCACGGCTTCCTCGGGCGTGCCCTTCACCATGCGGCGCACGATCGAGCTGCCGATCATCCGCGCCAGGATCGAACCGCTGCGGTCGTCCTCGATGCGGCGACCCAATGCGAGGCAGTCGCTGCGCCGCGGCTCCGCCACGCCTGCCATGCACATCCGCATGACCTTCGCGAACTGCGGCAGTTCCACCTGGTCGACGGCATCGTCGCGCAGCGCCGTCGCCAGCACGCTCGCATCGACGCCGTCGACGTGCGCGGGAGCGGACTGGCCGCCGAGCGCCTTGTGCAGGATCGCGGTGATCTCGCGCAGGCGCGTATCGGACATCGGCGCGAGCGCGGCGGCGTGCAGTTGCGCATCGCTGGGCGCGGCGCCGTTGGGCAGCAACAGCCAGTGCATGGCGTTGTCCGGCGCGACGCGCAGCAGCGCAGCCTGCGCGTCGGCAGGCACGCAGGTTCCACTTTGCTGCTGACAGGCCAATGCCAATGCGAACAGTGCGAGTGAATCCTGGCCGAAGTGCGCCGCCAGGCGCTTCTCGGCGACGTCGTGCCCGGCGATCGGGCTGGCATCGCCATCACGCTGCGAACCCAGCAGGACCGCGGCGATCAAATCGTTGCGATCAGGGCGCGCGGACAACCGCTGCCACTGTTGCATGCGGTATTGCGCGGCTTGCGCGTGGGTCGCCTTGTCCAGCGGCGTCGATGCTGCCGCAGCAGGATCGTCCGCGCGGGCAGGGGGGCACGCGGTGACGAAAGCCGCAAGGACAGCCACGGTCAGTGCAGCGGCGCGCAGGCTGCGAAACCGAGGGGAGAGACGATGGATTGTGGACGGGTGCATGGATGTTCCTTGCAAGCGACCCATCGGCGATGGGCCTTCTTCCCTCTCATAAGTCGAGGAAGAGATCGATGACGGGCCCGCTCCGTCGGGCTATCGACCGGACAGACCACGGTGGCTTCCACCTCGGACAACAAGGGCTCAGCAGTGGATGGCCGTTCGCCTTCGGAATCGATCCAGGGTCATCCAGCCATACCTCACTCTGACGAGACGGAAAGGGCGAAGCCGTTCAGACACCGATGCGGAGCATGGCCGCTCCGGGTCAGTGGACGCCGGAGATGGAGCCCTCCGTCCGTCCATCCCTGACTGTCACCGACCTCGCTCGCAGCGAGGCCGCCATTCGGCATCGGCGCTACGATGTCCCCCTGTTCACGGACGAACATGTTCCCCTTGAAAGACCGCCCCCAGCTGTTCCTCCTCGCGTACGCTCGGGATGACAACGACCTGCAGGAACATGTCGAACATGCTTTCGGAGCAAACATGAGGCTCGATGCCGCGTTATCGCCCCGGTCCCGCATCGATGCGCTGATCGCCCGCTTCTTCGCGGTGTTCGACAACCGCAATGGAGCGCATCCTGCAGTCGAAGCGATTGCCAGCTGCTTCACCGACAAGGCCACGATCGTGCGCCGCTCCGCAGCCGGAGCCGAGATCTTCAACGTCGAGGAGTTCGCGCTCCCGCGCATCGCACTGCTGATCCAAGGCGCGCTGCGCGATTTCCACGAGTGGGAAACCGACGCGACGACCCAACTGTTCGACGGCATCGCAACACGCACCTCCCGCTACGCGAAGGCGGGCCTGCTCGATGGCAAGGACTACGCCGGCGCCGGGACGAAGTGCTTCCAGCTCGTCGAACTCGACTCGGGCTGGCGTATCGCGGCGATGGCGTGGGTGGACGACCCGGCTTGATCGCCGCCCTTTCGGTTCCCCTTGTTCCGGGCAATGTTGCCGTTGTCATCCTGCCCCGCCGGTGATGACGTTGCTTCCGGATCGTGCCGCCCTGGCGTTGATCGTCCGCGATGTGCCGATGGATGCGCATATGCCAGATAGCCGGTCCGTAGCGTCGCTCGCTACTTTGAAGGCGCATGCCGCGGCCTGCGGGTGTTTGCGGTAGGTTGGTTCGCGACACGACCTTGGCCCTCGGACAGGGAAGGCAGAGGATGGACATTTCCCGGATTCCAGGGCGATGCAGTTCGAATTAGGGTAATTTTCCGATTCAGGGTGTGAGCGAACAGGGGGCTGTGTGCTCGAGCGAAAGATCCACGAAACGTTTGGCGACGACGAGCCCACCGGGTTCGGGAGCGGTTGGTGGAGCGGGATCCTGTCGACCTTCTTCGGGCTGGTCGGGTTCGGCGCGGTGCTGTGCCTGCATTTTCCGCAACTGCTGAGTTCGGGGGACCTGCGGGCGCACTACTCGATGCCCGTGATGCGCATGGCGATCCAGGGGGTCATCGTCGCAGCGATCCTGCTGGGCGTCGTCTCGGCGATGCTGCGCAGGAAGAAAATCCTGGGCCTGACCGGATTGCTGTTCGCGCTGGCCGCGACCCTGCTCGGCGGTGCCAGCGTGCCGATCAACGAGACGCTGCACGCGAGCAACGTGTCCCTCGGCCTGGACTGGTTCCTGCTGGACATGCTGCTGATGACGCTGCTGCTTTCACCGATCGAGGTGCTGTGGCCGGCGTATCCGAAGCAGAGCGTGTTCCGCGACGAATGGCTGGTGGACATCGTGTATTTCCTGTCGACCCACATCCCCAACCAGATCACGACGTTCCTGATCCTGCTGCCGGCCACCCAGCTCACCGATGTCTTCGGCAACCCGACCCTGCTCGATTTCACCCGCAGCCTGTGGTGGCCGGTGCAATTCTTCCTGGCCGTGCTCGTCGCGGACCTCGCCGAGTACGCGATTCACCGCGCGTTGCACCAGGTCCCGTGGCTGTGGAAGTTCCACGCCATCCACCATTCGTCCAAGGCGCTCGACTGGATCGCGGGGTCGCGTGCCCACATCGTGGAGGACCTGCTGGTGCGCGGGTTCATCCTCATCCCGATGATGATGGCGTTCTCGCACACCATGATCGTGGCCTACCTGCTGTTCGTCGCCCTGCACGCGACCTGGACGCACTGCAATTTCGGCCCGACCATCAAATGGCTCGAACCGTTCGTGATCTTCCCGAGGTTCCATCACTGGCACCACACCTCGCAACGCGAGGGGATCGACAAGAACTTCGCGATCCACTTTCCGTGGATCGACCGGATCTTCGGGACGTACTACTACCCGAAGGACGCGTGGCCGGAAACCTACGGACTGGACAACGAACCCATCCCGCGCACGTTCTGGGCGCAGACGCTGTATCCGTTCAGGCGCGGAAAGGTGACTTGAAGGGTGTCGTTTAACAGATCCTTCGCTCCGCTCAGGATGACAAGCTTTGGCTTCGCGCGGCACATCCTGCTGTCATCCTGAGAGAAGCGAAGGATCTGACCGGAGACGATCCTCGTGCCGTGTCAGAAGGCCACCGATTTCAGCGGGCACTCCCTTGGTATCTCCGTGCCCTTCGCGGTCGCCTTCACCAGCCCCAGCTTCTTCATCGCCCTGACCGTCAGGAATCCGAAGTCGTATTCGGATTCCTCGTGGCTCAAGCGCAACAGGCCCGGGGAATGGTGGTGGTTGTTCTGCAGGCACGCGCTGAAGGTCGCGGTGACCGCCAGCCACGAACCGATGTTCATCGCGTTGTCGCGGTCGTCGTTGTAGCGCCGGTAGCCGTATCGGCGATCGTGGGTCCAGTAGTTCTGGATCATGTTGACCCAGATCGCGAACGCGCGAAGCACGACCCACATCACCGCGGCGAAGCGCAGGTCGCCCACCAGCATCCACAACAGCCAGAAGTTGAACACCTGCGAAGCCACCGCATACACGGGATTGGACACCATGCGGAATGGCCACGACTTGAAGATCGCGTCGTTGGCCAGGTTCGCCTCGCACTTGTAGGGCAACAGGCACAGCCACAGCGTCCGCCAGAAACCGTCCGCGGCCAGCTTGTTCGGGTCGCCGGGATGGTCCGCGAACTTGTGGTGCAGCCGGTGCCGGTTCACCCAGGTGACCGGATTGACGTAGAGGCCGAAGGTATTGTTGAACACCGTGAGACCCTTGATGAACCACGGCTTGTAGTCGAGCGCGCGATGGGCAATGCCCATGTGGATCACCGACGACAGGTACAAGCCGCAGACGAACCAGCTGCCGACGAAATAGATCGCGCCGATCCCCAGGCCGAGCCATGGGCCGATGTGCGGCGGGGCGAAATACACGCAGGCCAGCGCGTACGCAAGGATGATCGCGTACCCATAGACATCGTAAATCTTCATGCAGAACGCTCCTCGTTACGGACAAGCCACGGAGAGTCCTGCCTCTCGCCCCCACGGGGAGTGGGGACGATGAGGACCAACGCATCGGCATGGCGCATGCCGGATGATAGCGCGGCAGGTATCGACGAAAGAAAGGGCGGGATAGAGGATCTTGCCATCCAGAAGCGTGTCGTCACCGATGCCTTGTCATCCCGAGCGCAGCGATGGTTTTGCCGACTGAAGGCACAGCCCATTCGAGATCCCTCGCTGGGTTCGGGATGACGAATCCAGGGGCGGCGGACTGATGTTGCGTCTGTGCGCACATCGGCAGCAAACGAGCGACCGCTTCAATGTCCTGAAGGACGAGAGGCAGGACGCCCCTTCGCTTCCTGTCGGAGCAAATCGCAGGTGGACGCGCCTCGATTGAAGGCAGGAGATCTCTCCACTTCCTTCACTGGCGATCGAAGTCCATCGGCCAGACCGCGCCGTCCACCATGGCCGTATAGCCGGTGAATGGTTTTCCATCCGGACCCGTGAAGCTCGGAGCCTGCTCGTGATAGCTGCCGGTGATCTTCTTGCCGTTCACCGCCGCGGTGAGCGTGCCGTGGCGGGTTCCGGTTTTTTCGGGATCGCCGTTGTACGTTCCGGTCCACTCGCACTTGATCGAATTTCCCGAAGTGAATTCGCAGTTGTTCCAGGTCGTGGTGCCATTGCGTCCGCCCCTGCTCCACTTCTCGGAACCACCCACCGATCCGCCGCGGTCGTTGACCGTCAGCGTCGAAGATCCATCGGTGTTGACATAGGTGCCGGCCCACGGCACGAACGGGATCGCCGGGGGTTGCGGGCCATCGGAAATATTCCCCGGGCCGCGCTCGCCACAGGGCTTGCCGGCGCCAACGGGTTGCACGCGCTGCATCTCCGCACCGAGCGCTTTCCCGAACCGTTCCATGAACACCGCGGCACGCCGCAGCCTCCAGGTTTTCTCGAGCTGCGGCCATGCTTCGTCGAGCGCATCCTTCGCGTCGGCCTGGCTGACGAAATGCGGTTCCCGTTGCAGGGCCCTGGCGTAATCGTTGAACCAGAGGTCATGCAGTTGCTGGGCGCTGGTGATCCTCTGGGCGAAGTCGCCTGCAGTGATGCGGGCGGCGGCGACGGCGGGGACCTTGAAGAAATCCTGCTGGCCCAGCGTGGATTCGGTCGAGGAAAGCATGCCGCCACTTCCCTTTCCCGCTGCGGCATCGGCGACGCTGGTCTGCTGCATGACCTCCCGGATCTCGTCGATCGTGAAGTAGGCGTTCCCGATCGACAGCTTTCCATCCATCACGATGATGCCGTAGTCGCTGGAGGAGACGCGGATGCCGTTGTTCGCGGTGGACTGCACGAAGGCGTCGAATCGATCCATCGGACTGCCCGCGCCGTTCGCCACAGCCAGCAACGCGTCGATGTCCTGCGCCTGCGACATGCCTTGGCCGCCCGGGTACGGGGCGCCACCGAACTGGGTGAGTTCGGCGCCACTCTTGTGGAGTGCGGCGTCGAAGACGTTCAGCACGGCACCGGTGCAACCCTCGGTAGCGGCGGCGGACGCGGTGGCCGATGCGGCGAGCAAGCAGATGCCCGCCGCGATGGAGATAGCGCACGATCGTGCGCCGACTTGGGCCTGACGCAACCGTCGCGAAGCGGCGAGAGGCGGCATCGCGTGAGAGGAAAAGGCGGTGCCTTGCGTCGGTACGAGTCCGATCAGAGTCGTCATGGCAGTTACCCCCGCCCGATTATCGTCCCATCGGGTCCGTTTGGACAAACGACCAAATCAGGGACATGACCACGTGCGGCACAGAGAAGTCCTCCCTCTCCCTGCAACGCGGGGAGAAGGCGCCACGGGCGGACGAGGGGCGCTAGTCGTCCTTCGCCCTGCAACGCGGGGAGAAGGTGCCGCAGGCGGATGAGGGGCGGACGAGGGGCGCTAGTCGTCCTTCTCCCTGCAACGCGGGGAGAAGGTGCCGCAGGCGGATGAGGGCCGACGAGGGGCGGACGAGCGGCGGTAGTAGTCCTTCTCCCAGCGATGCGGGGAGAAGGTGCCGCAGGCGGATGAGGGGCGCTGTTTGGTTGTTGCACTTCGCCGTTGAAACAGCCCCTTTGCCATGGCCCGCTTCGCCAGAGTCCCGACTTCCACGAATCGCGACCCTGCGGAATACCCTTCACAGGACATGCATCGCCAGGCCTGCACAGTCGGGCATGGCTCCCCGCTTGTCCCAATGGATACTCGCGCTGTTTTTCATCACGGCGGGCATCCTGCATTTCGTGTTCCCTGCGAGCTACCTGAAGATCATGCCGCCGTGGCTGCCGTGGCACGCGGCGCTGGTGGCGATCAGCGGTGTATGCGAGTTCGCGGGCGGCGTTGGCGTGCTGCCGCCAGCCACGCGCCGGCTCGCTGGCATGGGATTGATCGCCTTGTGCGTGGCGGTGCTGCCGGCCAATCTGCAGATGCTCCTGAACGCGCATGCAGCGGGCGCCGACACCGGATGGCAGGCATTGCTGGTGTTGCGGCTGCCGTTGCAGTTGTTGTTGATCTACTGGATTTGGCGAGCAACGAGGCATGCAAACGGGTCGGAGTAGATCTCGGTTCACCCTCGTGTCGCCAACACGCCGTCCAGCGCAAGCTCCGTCCTGAATCCGGCCTTTTCCAACCGCTTCGCCACCTCGCGCGGAACGTCGCGGCCGCTGGTGAGTCTGTTAGGGCTGCCGGTGTAGTGAAACAGGCGCCCGCGCCGGCGCAGCACGCGCGCGAACTGGTCGTAGAACGCCTGCGAATACAGTTCGCCGGCGATGCCGAAACGCGGCGGGTCGTGCAGCAGCGCGTCCACGGAGGCGCTGGCGATCTGGCCGATCGCCTGCGATACGTCGCCATGGCTCAGCTTCAAGCGGCCGCCGCTGGCCGGCGCGTCGGGGTCCGGCGACCACGGGTTTAGCATGCGCAGCCACAGCACATCGGCGTTCTTCTCGAACGAGTCGACGCGCGCCACGTCGGACGCAAGGCAGCACGCCGCGAAGTAGCCCAAGCCGCCGCAGGTATCGAGCACGATCTTGCCGCGCGGTTCGATCAGTGCCACCTTGCGGCGCGCATCCTCGATCGGCGACAGCTTCGCGGTGACCAGCATCTTGATGCCGTCGATCTCGAACGTCGGCGCGCCCCATTCGGTGGGCACGAGCTTGATCAGCGAGCCGGCAAAGCGCGACGCCTGCACGAATGCGTCGACGTCCCAGTAATGGATCGTCCGGTCTTTCAGCCCGTGCGGATACGGATAGCGTCCGTCGCGCCATGCCCACGCATCCGCTTCGAGCGCGACGTGGTCCTGCGAGATCCCCAGGTCCAGCGATCCGTTCCACGCGCTGGCGCCGGCATCGCGCGCGGCGAGCAGCGCCTCGGCGATGGGGCGCGTGAGCAGGGGGCCGGAATAGTGCGACGCAGCGGATTCGGACATGCCGTCATGCTGGAGCGGTTACGCATGCAGTGCAATCCACGGCGCTCCGGCACACGACGACCGGTCGGATCAGCGGTGCCGAATTCCTAGCGGAATGGACGATCGCCAAGAAACCACAGCGCAAGAGTCCAACGCTCGCCGGTCTCGACCGGAACGGCCCTGTGCATCACGTAGGGTGGGAAGCAGATCGCGTCGCCAGCGGCCAGTCGCAGGGTCGGCGATTCGTCGCCGCCATAGAAGATCTCCGTTCCGCCGCCCGTGTACTGCGCCGGATCGTTGAGCCCGACGACGACCGACACTTTTCGCAGACTGGACGGGCCAGCGCCAAGGTCCATGTGCCATGAATATTCCTGCGATGCGCGGTACAGGGTCAGCTGGGCAGCTGCCGGTTGATCGGCGGCGATCTCGAATCGGAAATTCCTGTTCCACTCACGCACCATCCGGGCAACGCGGTCGAGTACCCAATCGGCACCGTGGCCGCGATAGATCCAGAACACGCTGCAGTCGCGCAGCGGGCGGCCGATGCCTGTCTCCAGCTTGCTTTCGTATCGCTGCAGGACCTTCGAGAGTTCGACGATGCGCTGCGCCTCGTCCGGCGAAAAAAGTTGCCTGTATTCGTTGAAGTAGTCATGCAGAGGCCAGGACAGATCCAGCGGACCTGGCGCGGTCGCAGCATCGATCGGCGGATCGCTCGCCATGGCCGCGTTCACGCTCTTCGCGGCTGCTGATGCGCTCGCAACGTCCGCGGCATCGTCCCTGTGTTCGGTCATTCGTGGTTCTCCCTGCGCGAGGATACCCGGCAACGCATTGTCGGGCATGCACCGACCACGCACATGCCTGGTCCGCTAAAGGGACATGCTCGGCTCGTCTCATGGCAGTGTCCGTTCGATAGCGAACAGAGTGATGCAGGACTCGTAATTAGCATCGACGGAAACGCTATGGAGACGCATCGAACTCCATTAGCGGTAGCACGTCACAGATCGTTCACGCCGTCTTAACGTGTTCAGTCTGCGTTGCCAAGCAATAGCGCAAGGTGGCTCCAGCGACAGGAATGTTGCGGGCCTGCGGCATCGTTGAATGAGCGGCAATGAGCTCAGCAACGATGAATTCGGGATCGGCTCGATGGTCATGTGGTTCGCAAGGGCAGGGAAGGCCGTCATGAAAATGAAAACAAAACTGATACCGCTGGCGTTGTTGGCGCTCAGCCAGTGCGCGCTGGCACAGCAGGTTCCAGGTGCGGGCAGCCAGCTCAATCAGCTGCCTCCAGCAGCTCCGCCGCAAACAACCGAACCCCGGATCCGCATCGAGAAAGCGACGTCGCCGGCGTTGCCCGGTGCGGCTGCGGTGAGCGTCCTGGTCAACGAAATCCGATTGACCGGAGCGCATGCCTACACCACGGCCGAGTTGCTCGCGATCGCCCGCTTTGCGCCGGGGTCGCAGCTCACATTGCCGGAACTGCAGGAGATGGCTGCGCGCATCACCGAGCACTATCGCAGCAAGGGATACTTCGTGGCCCGCGCCTATCTTCCGGCGCAGGACATCAGCAGCCACGTGGTCACCATCGCCGTCGTCGAGGGCAACTACGGCAAGGTCATCCTGCGCAACCAGACCAATCTCTCCGATAACCTCGTGCACGGCGTCCTCGACGGTCTCGACAGCGGCGACGTCATTACCATCGAGCCGTTGGATCATCGTCTCCTGCTGCTCTCGGATTTCCCCGGTGTGAAGGTCACATCGACGCTCGTTCCCGGCGAAGCGCCCGGCACGACGGATCTGGTCGTCGATGTCGCTCCCGGAAGGCGCGTGACCGGCAGCGTGGATGCCGACAACGGAGGCAATCCCTATACCGGCGCGATCCGCTTCGGTGCGACCGTCAACATCAACGAACTGGCCGGGCGCGGCGATGTGCTTTCTCTGCGCGCGGTGACCTCGGGCTCCGGCCTGAACTTCGGTCGCGCGGCCTACCAGATGCGATTTGGCCGGGCCACGGCGGGCGTCGCCTACAGCAGGCTCGAATACGAACTCGGCAAGCAGTTCAAGGTGCTGGGTGCGCATGGCACGGCGGAAGTGGCCAGCGTGTTCGGATCGGTGCCGCTGATCCGTTCGCGCGCCGGCAATCTGTATGTCGGCGCCAGCTACGACGACAAATCGTTCGACGACAGGATGGACCTGATCCCGTCCGCGAACCGGTTGGCGCACGACGGCGTCGGCAGCGTCTTTCTATACGGCAATCACAACGACCATTTCGGCGGCGGCGGAACGAATTCGTTTTTCGTCAGCCTGTCGGGCGGCAACTTCGACATTCGCACACCGTCGGCTGCGGCGGCCGACGCGGCAAGCGCACGCACGCAGGGTGGATGGGGCAAGCTCTGGTTCAACGTGAGCCGGGCGCAGCGGCTCAACGACGTTTGGTCCCTGTACGCGAGCGCGACCGGACCGCTCGCTTCGAAAAACCTGGATTCGTCGGAACAATTCATCCTTGGTGGCATGGACGGCATCCGCGCCTATCCGCAAGGCGAGGCCTACGGCGACGAGGGCATCGTGTTCGACCTGGAAGCGCGCCTGCTGCTGCAAGGACTTTCCGATCATGTTCCGGGCCAGGTCCACCTGCTCGGCTTCGTGGATGCCGGGCACGTCACCATCAGCAAGGACCCCTGGTTCGCGGGATCCAACAGCAGGAACCTGAGCGGTGCCGGCGTCGGTGTCCTCTGGGACGATCCCGGCAATTTCGCCGTGCGGACGTACTACGCATTCAAGCTCGGCAGTGAAGATGCAATCTCTGCCCCCGACAGGTCGGGGCGTTTCTGGATCCAGGCCATCAAATATTTCTGATCCTCGCAGGTCAGCCGCTACGCCGGAAATGAAAGTGCATCCAAGGATCACGCCATGAAATCCACCCGCACGACGAACGGAATTGCCCGGAACGCGCTGTCAGCCGCGGTGTTGCTGGCCCTCTCCACGGCCGCCCATGCCGGCTTGCCAACGGGCGGCGTGGTTGTCGGTGGGCAGGCGGACATCTCGCAGACCGGCGACAGGACAACGATCGCGCAGTCGACCTCGAACGTCGTGATCAACTGGCAATCCTTCAGCATCGGCTCAGGTCAGACCGTCCAGTTCGTGCAGCCCGGCAGCAGTTCGGTTGCATTGAATCGCGTCCTCGGCGCGGATCCGTCGCTGATCTACGGAAGCCTGCAGTCCAACGGCAAGGTCTTTCTCCTCAATCCCAACGGCGTCCTGTTCGGCCAAGGTTCCTCGGTGAACGTGGGCAGCCTGGTCGCGTCGACGATGAACATGACCGACGCGAATTTCATGTCCGGGAAATACGTCTTCACCGGCGCGGGGGCTGGCTCGGTCGTCAACCAGGGCAGCATCCATGTCGGCGACGGCGGCTATGTCGCGCTGCTGGGAAGGAACGTGAGCAACGAGGGCGTCATTTCGGCGCGCCTCGGCAGTGTGGCTCTCGCGGGCGGAACCGACGTCACCCTGGATCTGGCTGGCGATGGCCTGCTGAATGTGTCCGTTCCGCAGGGCGCAGCCAACGCACTGGTACAAAACAGCGGCACGATCCGCGCCGATGGCGGACGCGTGCTGCTGACTGCGCAGGCGGCCGGCGATCTGCTGAATACGGTCGTGAACAACACCGGCGTGATCCAGGCGCAGACGATCGAGAATCGCAATGGCTCGATCATGCTCCTGGGCGACATGCAAAGCGGCACCGTGAACGTCAACGGGGTACTGGATGCGAGCGCACCCAACGGCGGCAATGGCGGGCGTGTCGAAACCTCCGCTGCAATCGTCAACGTCCGCGACGGTACGCAGGTCAGCACGGCTGCACCTTACGGAATCACGGGGACGTGGGTGATCGACCCCCACAACTTCACGATCGGCAGTGCTCCCGGCAACAACATTTCCGGCGCGACGCTGTCGGCCGAGCTGGTCACCAACAACATCAGCATCACCACCGCCGGAGCCGGAACCCAGCCCGGCGATATCACCGTCAACGACGCGGTCAGCTGGTCGGCGAGCGGCGCTCCCACAACCCTGACCATGACCGCCGACCGCGACGTCAACATCAATGCACCGATCACCGCCACCAACGGAAACCTGGACGTGTGCTGCGGGCGCGACATCAACGACAAGGGCGCCATCACCACGACCAATGGCAGCGTCTTGCTCAGCGCTGGGCGCAATCTGTTCGTGCAGTCGGCCATCACGACAACCGATGGCAACATGGAGCTGTGCGCGGGGAACAACATCAGCATCCTCGGCGCCCTGACCCTGACCCGTGGCACCAACGACCCCACCCGGAGCCTGGGTCTGCCGCTCGGCATGACCCTCAATGCCGGCTGGGACGCCGGGGGTCCGGGTCTGGGCGGCACCGTCATCTTCGATCCTCTCGCGCCGAAGGCCACGGTCACGAAAGCGCCCGCCGTCATCTACTACAACCCGGTGTCCTACACCACGCCGACCGATTACCTTCCCGACTTCACCTTGACCGAAGGCGCTACGCTCACGCAGTTCATGCTGGTGTACGCCGACGGTGGCACCAGGCAGCCCGGTACCTTGGAGACCACCCTGACCGGATTGATTGGCGCGCCGGCGGGAGTGACGCTGGTCGCTGGTCCGAACGCAGAGGCACACTTCGTTTCCGCAACCAGCGACGAAATCGTCTACTCGGGCTATACGCTGGGCGGCGCCAACGCGGGCCAGTACGCGTTGGCGGTCAATTGCTGCGGACCGATCGTTGCGCATACGACGGGCGCCCCGCCACCGCCGCCGCCACCGCCACCGCCGCCGCCGCCGCCGCCGCCGCCGCCAC